>NZ_CP019981.1:1824727-2137091 GCF_002982135.1 Pediococcus inopinatus
TTTATTTTGATCAGTTAAGTAATCTGATAAAGCTGTTCCGGACAAGTCGCGCGCTTTATTATCTGTATTTTCCAAATGACGACGCTGCGTTTCCCGAATTGCTGTTAAGTAATCGCGAGAGTTTTGCACAAATTGTGGATAGTGACTTTCCACCATCATCGATAATGTGCGATACATCCAGTAAGCATCATCGAAATTAAAGTTCATGGCTGTATTCTTATAACTGTCGTCCGTATCCGTCGCATTGCTGTAGAACGGTACGTAAGGACTGAAAGAAGGCACCCCAAAGTTCAACCAATAAATTGCGGCCTGTTCATCTGGCACGTCATTACGAATCTGCAGCACATGTGAATTTTGCGTTCTGTTCATTGAAATTGGACGATAACGATATTTATCTGCACTTTCACCAGGTGCTAGAGGATCGTATTGTGTTTCGTTATAGTGGGAACCCAAAATAAATTCCACATCTTCGACCGAAATTTTATGTGATGTATGACAAATAAATGGCAGCTCACCAGATTCTGGATCCTGTTCAATTTCAGGATTCAGGAATTTTTGTGCGTACCAAACTCGTGGTGTATTGTAATGGCGATCTTTTTCGTTAAATGTGCCAAAAATATGGCGGAAGTTCCAACCCTCATCGTCCACATTCAAATGATGTTTTTCAACAAATTCTTGAATTCCATCGGCCCACATGAAATTATCGGGATCATTGAAATCAACTTGTTGAATCGCAACTTCATTAGCAGCTACAGCATACGCATCATCTGGAATACGTTGAGCGACCCAGTAATGACCAGTCACAATTTCCATGTACCAAACGTCTTTTTTATCACTGAAAAGAACACTATTTCCGGCATTAGAACCATACTTGGTGATTAGTTGGCCTAGTCTTTGGACACCTTCAACAGCAGAATTCACATAAGGAAGAACCATCGTTTCAAGCGAATCTTCACCTAATCCGTCTTCAACCAAAGGATCGTATGCTAACGTGCGTTCATTTCCGTAAGTACTTTCGGTAGCACTGACCGCCACGTTTTTCTCATTAATCCCACTTTCATCGTTCACACCTTCGTGAAGTTTGCTGGGATCGGCATCTGGCGTTGCTGTATAACGATAGCCGTTTTCTGGTAACGTTGCTTCAAAACCGTTTAATTGGGACTTTAAAATCACTTTTTGCCCCTTAACAGCTGGGTGCATATAAAATTTCTTTGGATGAATCGGCAAATACCGATCTTCGTTTCTTGCAATCATTGTTGAACCATCTAAACTGGCCTTTTTTCCTACTAAAACTGAGGTACACATGCTGGTTACTTTACTCACGTTTCATCGTCTCCATTTCTGTGTCAATAAGCCTATTCTACCAGAAAACGTGCTATATAGATTAATATAAAAAGCTTGTTCACAATTAAGTAAACAAACTTCTTAAAAATTCTTATTTATTTTTGCCGCGTCGTGCAATCATTGGCATGATAAAACCAAGGGCAATTAGCACAACTGGCGTAATAATATTTAAGCCTAACTGTAAAAGCCATCCGTGAGGGTCTGCAGAAAAATTAACTTTAGGAACCATCCCTAAGACACACACGAAAGCTGTAAAAATGAAACACCAGAATCCAAGTAACCAACCGATTTTCTTGTTTTTAACAAACATATAATCTGAATGGAATTTATTCATATGTTTACTCAAAAGCATGAAGGCTACGAATACCCATAAGTAACGAAGCGGCATGACAATTGAGTTCAAGTTCAGTAACCAATTGTAAAGTTGTTGAATATTTTTAATTCCGAGTCCAGGTAAAACAATTAAAATTCCAACTAAGATTCCCGTCATTTTGTATCCATTAATGAAGACACCATGCTTGTTGAGCTTCATTAGTGATTTAGGTACATATTCATCATTATGACCAGAAAGGAGAATTCGAAGGGGCGCATCAATTGAAACGATTAAGGCTGCAATTTGGCCAATGGAATTAGTTAATCCATAAGTAATCATCAAGGCATTCCCAACGTGATAATACTGCCCTAACCGTTGAAAAGCACTGTAAGCCCCGTTCATCATCAAATCCTTGGGAATTGCTTTACTATTGAACATGATAGCCATTCCGATTGATCCAACAATGGCACAAATACCAACCAAGACGGCCAACACAATCATTCCAAGTGGAAATTCTTTGGAAGGATTTTTCGTCTTGTTAACATACGGCGCAATTTTTTCAGAACCACCAACTGCTAAAACTAACATCGATAAAGTTGTAAAATAGCTAAAATTAAAGTTTGGAATATAAGTTTTAACATGGGTTAAGTTTTGTGTCGCTGCAGTAACGTTTGGCAAATGTGGTGCCGCGATGGCGAGAAAGATAAATAGAATCGACATTACAAAGGTGGCCGTCCCAGCCAACGTTGCAATGACCCCAAGCGTTGTGATCCCTCTTGAAGCTACCCACATGAAAAATAGAAATACAATTAAACATAAAATCGAAAAAATAGCTGTTGAAAAATGATTGAAGTAGGTTCCAGCTCCTGTAAACGCCCAACTAATGGCGATTAAAATATTTTGTGGCTTTTGTGCCAAATATGGCACGTGGACTACCCAATATGTCCAAGCGGCAAAGTAAGCTAATCCACGTGTTGAAGTTGCGTCAATCCAAGAACTAACACCCCCACCACTCTTTTGGAACGTCGAACCAAGTTGACCAACCATTAATGTATACGGAATAAAATAAACCGCTAAAATAATAATCCACGATGTAATAACGGATGCGCCTTGTTGCGCATAATTATTCACAACGTTGTTAAATCCCCAAACAGTGTTAAACGCGATCAGTGCAATTGTAAACCAGCGAAATTGCTTTGTGTTCATGCTCGTGTCTCCCAATTTAACCAGCTCCCCATTCTAATATTTGCCTCTATTATACCGGATAACTGTAAGGGCTTCCTGTGATGTTAGTGAGCGTTTTCACAAATTGCTAATTTTTTTCTCACGGTTTTATTAGTTAATCATTGTTAGTCATTTCTTTCAGTTGTTTGCGCTCATTATAAAAGTTTCGATAAGCGAGGTAACATGCAATTACAGAGCCAATACTAGTTGCCGAAAGTAACATAAAAGTGACCATGATTTGGTATTTAATTGCCCGGACCGGATCCACGCCCGCAAAAATTAGTCCAGACATCATCCCTGGTAAACTAACAATTCCAACCGTTTTTGCCGAATCAATAGTGGGTGCCATGCCCGTTTTAATACTTTCCCGTAAAATTCCGATTGAAGCATCTCGCACAGTACCGCCTAAAGCGAGCCGTTCTAAAACACTTTGCCGTTGATCACGGAATTGTGAATTCATACTGCGATAGCACAATCCAATTGCCACCATCGAATTACTAGCAATCATTCCTGAAATTGGAATCACTTGTGATGGGACAAGTTTTATAGCGCCAGACAAGATTAGTACTCCCAGCGTAACTCCAGTACTCGTAAGAATTGCGACAAACGAAATTGGCAACGCGTGCGTCATGCCATTACTTCGCTTTTGTGCATTCCAGGAAGCATTAAATAAAATGATAAAAATCATGACCAGGGTTAAGAAAATGTTATTAACTTTGAAAATATATTTCAATAAATACCCAACCACGAAGAGTTGAATGACAGCACGAACAACCCCCACAATAATTTCCCGGTCAATTCCAAGCTTTTCACGATAGCCAATCCATAAAGCCACCATGACCAGCAATGTGGCTAACGATAACGACCAATTACTTACATCAAGATTCATTGTGCAACCTCCAGTCTTCCCTTTGAGATGGTAATTAAGTGATTAGCTTTCTGAATTTCCGTTGCATCATGCGTCACCGACAAAATCGTCACGTGATGATCTTTGTGAAAATGTTCAATTAAGTTATGCACAATATCTTTATTTTCTTCATCCAGCCCGGCAGTTACTTCATCCAAAAGCAGCACATCCGGTAAGAACATAATGTTACGAATCATAGCTACTCGTTGCTTTTCACCACCAGATAGTTCTGTAATTTTCTTGCTTAAATAGGCCTCTGGTAATCCTACATACTGCAGCGCGGCTTGTTGTTTTGCCACGTTGATCTCTTCATTACGAATTTGAAAAGGAAAATCCAAATTATCCGCCACGGTTCTCCCAAATAAAGTTGGTTGCTGAAAACAGTATGAAACTTGTCGTCGGTATTCAATAGGATCTTTTTTACTAATATCTTGTCCTTTAAACAAAATCTTTCCTTCAGTGGCCGTTAACAACGAAGACAGAACTCGTAACAAGGTGCTTTTCCCTCCGCCTGAAGGCCCTGTAATGGTGAGATAATCCTCCGTTTCGACTGATAAAGAAATTCCTTGTAAAATTTGATTGTCTTCAACCCGATAACCGACTTCTTGAAGCTCTAATATTGCCGCCATTTTGCCATCTCCCAACGTTTTGCTTTATTGATCACATTATAGCCTGTCTGGATCTAATTATTAAATTTTTGTACTTGCCGCAAAGGTAAATGTTATAATTTAAAACAGAGTAGGAGGAGTTTAACTAATGCAAACTGTATCAATGATCGTGCCATGTTTTAACGAACAAGAATCCGTGCCAATTTATTTTGACGCTATCACAAAGGTATTCGAAGATCCTCAAATGCGAGACTATTCACTGGAGCTTTGGCTAATTGACGATGGTTCCTCAGATGCCACCTTAACTGAACTTAAAAAACTTAACACTCAACACCCTGAAACGGCCCATTATATTTCGTTTTCACGAAATTTTGGAAAAGAGTCTGCCATTTTGGCTGGCCTACAAGCCGCCACTGGCGAAATTGTCGGTTTAATGGATGTTGATTTACAGGATCCTCCTGAATTACTCCCCAAAATGCTTCGTGAACTTCGCACTGGTGAATACGACACCATTGGCACCCGTCGTGTCGGTCGTGAAGGTGAACCAGCATTTCGGTCTTTTCTTTCAAACCTGTTCTATAAATTAATTAACAAAATTTCTAAAGTTGAAATTATTCCCAATGCTCGTGACTATCGGGTTATGAATCGTAAGGTGGTTGAGGCTGTTTTAGATATGCCTGAAATCAATCGTTTTTCTAAAGGAATTTTTAGCTGGGTTGGATTCAAAACAAAATATCTAGACTTTGAAAATCGCGAGCGTGTGGCGGGAAATACTTCTTGGTCACTTTGGCAGCTTTTTGAATACTCCCTGGAAGCCATCATCGATTTCTCTGCGGCTCCTTTAGCAATTGCCAGTTTTGTGGGAATCTTGGCTTGTGTCATATCCGTTATCGCTGTTATTTTTATCATTTTTCGCACTATTTTCTTTGGCGATACAACAGCTGGATGGCCATCTTTGGCTGCAATCATCCTTTTCATCGGTGGAATTCAGCTTTTCTGCTTAGGTATTCTTGGCAATTATGTCGGTCGTATTTATTCAGAAAGCAAACACCGTCCCATCTATATTATTAACGAAAAAAAATAGGTGCAAAAAAGCATTTGAATTCGGCCGAAAGGCTTAGTTCAAATGCTTTATTTATTAGGCTTCATCCGTTTCATCGGAACCAAAATGCCGCTGCCACCAAGATTTTTTCTTAGGTGGTTCCTGTAATAGCTGAGCACTTTTTTTAGTTACCTCTGTGAGTTCAGAAATTTGCGTTTGTAATTTTACATTTTCTTCGTGATACTGTTGGTTTTGTTTAACTACCTGAGCTAACATTTCTTTGATCTCAGATAGATCCTTATTCTGTGCTTCAAACATTTTAGTATCAACCACAGCTGGTGTTTCGTCGGCCTTTTTGCTTCTTTCAGCTGCTTCTTTATCTGTAAGTCCCAAAGTTACATCAACAGCCTGTTTCAAGGTATGTCGGTCTCCCAACAAATCATTCATTTGTTGGAGAAGCTTCATATCATCCTCGGAATAAATCCGCCGTCCACGACCATCATGTTGGAACTTATGACCCATTCGTTCCATTTCTTTAGCCCAGTTACCCAAAGTTGCCAAACTACCGATCCGCTCTACTTTATGAACAACCTCGGAGCCTGTTATGTATTCATCTGCTTTTATATCTTTTGCCATATTGTCCACCCCGCTTTTAACTTAATTGTACTACAATTAGTTCAAAATTTGAAGTTAAAATTAAGTTCGGCAAACCCTAATCTCACAGGATTTGTTTCTTTTTTTCTAGTTTCATTAAATTTACAAATAATCCGAGTGCACCTAATTCACTAATCAAGATCAGAATTGCCATTGGTGCGTAGCTTTGGTTGCCCAGCGCACCCGCTAAAGGTGTAAATATCCCACCAACAATATTCATTAAAAGACCTAAGACTGCTGAGGCACTCCCCGTATTTGTACTCTGACTACTCATCGCAAGAGAAGTAGCAATCGTGTTAACAACCCCGATGCAAACAACCACAATAAAGAGTGGAACTGCCACCAACAAAATATTAGGTGTCAAAAAGAGACTACCAACCATAACCACACCTGACAATGATCCTAGAAGCAAGGTTGCTTTTAAAATCTGCCAACTCGTTAACTTCTCGGTGAGATATGCGGGAATATTGTTACCAATGATGATACCTAACCCGTTCAAAGCATATAACAAACTAAATTGTTGAGCTGTTAAATGGAAAAAGTTTTGAAAAACAAATGAAGATGCTGAAATGTAGCTGAATAAGGACCCAAATACCAGTCCTTGAATTAACGCAATCAAAACAAAATCACGTTTGGTAAACATGACCCCCAAAGATTTAAATCCTTGAAAGATGCTTTGTGTGCTTCGTAAGTTTAACGGTAATGTCTCTGTTAGTGTCAACCAAATTCCCAGTACTACCAAGATCCCAATAACAGTTAATAGCCCAAAAATTCCACGCCAACTCATGAAGTTCAGTAAGAAGCCACCAATGATGGGAGAAATAATTGGAAATATACCATTCACACCCATTAGCAAGGCGAAGAATTTAGTTAGCTCTTTACCAGAGAATAAATCGCGAGCGACGGCACGTGAAAGCACCTGACCAGCTGATCCTGCTAATCCTTGAATGAAACGAAGGATAAGAAAAAGGGTAATAGAATGGACAAGCATGATCAGGACTGAAGTTAAAGCAAACACTGCAAACCCAATGGCAAGCGGTACCCGCCGACCAAATTTGTCACTGAGTGGACCCACAATTAACTGTCCTACTGCCAATCCAACTAAACAAAAAGTAATGCTCATTTGAATTACTGAAGTACTTGTGTGAAATGTTGTTTGCATAGTTGGTAAAGCTGGTAAATACATATCTAACGATAAAGGGCCGGTTGCGCTGATCAATCCAAGGAAAAAGGTTAACCAAAGCTTCCGACTCTTTGAGATTTTATGAATACTCATTTATAGGACCCCTGTTCTGAATTTAGCTTCAGAACTTAGTGTACCTAATTTAACTTCAAAAACCAAATTAATTTGGTAGCTTTCCGGTTTCCCACCAAAGTTTTACCAGTACCTGGGTGCCATCATTACCCAGATGTTTCTCATCCACCAAACGGGCATATAAGTTCCGCGCTGCATCTGTTGCAGGAAGACTGATGTGCATGCGATCAGCTTCGTTTAAAGCAATTCGTAAATCCTTCAAGAAATGTTTAGCAAAAAATCCTGGCGTATAATCATTCTTGAGTATTCTTGGTGCATAGTTTTCCATACTCCAATTATCAGCCCCACCGCTTTCAAGGGTTTGAAGAACTTTTGGCAAATCCAATCCAGCAGCATTAGCGTAAACTAGCATCTCGCTCATCCCTGTCATAGTCCCGGCAATCATGATTTGATTGGCCATCTTTGCATTTTGCCCAGCACCTGCTTCGCCAAAATAATTTGCTTGTTGCCCAATAATATCAAAAATTGGTTGTAAACTGTCATAAGCGTCTTTGTTTCCACCAACCATAATGGTGAGTGTCCCTTTTTCGGCACCAATATCACCACCCGAAACTGGCGCATCTAAAACTAGAATCTTCTTTTCTGCTCCGCGCTCACTAATTCTTTTAGCTAAAGTTGGTGTGCTAGTCGTCATATCAACCACAATTTTTCCGGGTTTAACCCCGGCAAAAATCCCGTTTTCACCAAAGTAGACTTCTTCAACATCAGGCGGGAACCCGACCATCGTAAATACGATATCGCTGACTTCAGTTACATTTTGAGGGGACTCTGCCCAGTTAGCACCAGCTTCAATAACCGAATCTGCATGCACTTTTGTTCGATTAAACACTGTCACTGAATAGCCAGCCTTCAGCATATTTTTAATAATCCCAGTGCCCATCACACCAGTTCCAATAAATCCAATTTTTTTCAATTAGTTCATCTCCCAATCTTTACACCATTATCATACGCACTTTTTCCAAAAATGACATTGGAATGACTTAGTAAAAATAAATTCTTAACCTTAATTTCTGGTATGATAGACTATAAGATCATTGCTTAAAGGGAGAGTTGCCTATGTCACAATTACATTTGCCAGAAAAAACAATTTTAACTAATCTTGTGATGGTTGAGGACCCGACCACAAAAAAGGTCCTGCTTGAAGACCGACGTAATAAAAACTGGGCTGGTATCACCTTCCCTGGTGGGCATGTTAATGTTGGCGAATCATTCGTAGAATCTGCTATTCGTGAGGTTTATGAAGAAACCCATCTTGAAATTCAAAATCCTCAATTAATTGGCATTAAACAGTTTATGTATGATGCTCATGTTCGTTATATCGTATTTTTGTTTAGGACCAATCAATTTAAAGGAACTCCGCAGTCTTCTTCAGAGGGTGATGTTTTTTGGGAAGACCCCTATCAAGTTAAACAAACCCAGGCAGTTGATGATTTCTTCGATATTCTACAAATCTTTAAAAGCTATGATGTTTCCGAATTATACTATCAAGACTATAATGGGCAGTCAGTCAAACGTGTTGAATAGATTAAATATAATCCGTTCACACTAATCTAGAAAGGAACTCTAATGAACGATAATAAGAATTACAAGCCACAATTTAAAAAAGACTATCATAAATCCCCCCAATCTCAAGGATCCGTTCAAGATACAATTGAAATTGGACAACGAATCCCGTTGACCATCAAACGCCTTGGTATCAATGGGGAAGGCATCGGTTACTTCAAGCATACCATCTGTTTCGTTAAAGGAGCCTTACCTGATGAAGTTGTCACAGCAACCGTAACTGCCATCCATCCTCGGTATATGACTGCTGAATTGCATGCCATTCGCGAAAAAAGTGAGGATCGGGTTGAACCACGTGATACGTACGCAGGTAAAGTGGGCGGCTTTGAACTAGAACACCTTGCCTACCCCGCTCAACTTGAGTTCAAGCGGGATATTGTTCGTCAAGCGCTTGAAAAATATCGTCCTGCCGGCCATCAATACTATAAACTGTTACCAACTATTGGTATGGATAATCCTTATGAATATCGCAATAAGGCTCAATTTCAAGTTCGTAAATTGGACGGCAAGGTTGCTGCCGGCCTCTATAAAGAAGGCAGTCATGACCTTGTTGACTTACCTACATGTAGTGTTCAGCATCCTCTCACAATGAAAATCATGCGTCGGGTGGTTGCGTTATTAGATGAGCTTGACGTTCCGATCTATGATGAAGAACACGGCTCAGGCATTGTTAAAACCATTGTTGTTCGGGTGGCTGCTACAACTAATGAAGCTCAGTTAGTTTTCATTACTAATTCTACAAAGCTCCCTCACAAACGAGAAATGATTGCTGAACTTCAAAAAGATTTCCCTGAAATCGTTTCTTATATGCAAAATGTCAACAAAGGTAAAACGTCCCTTGTTTGGGGAGATGATACAGCCTGCTTGGCTGGTAAAACATTTATCCAAGATAAATTAGACGGATTGACCTTCAATTTATCAGCGCGTGCCTTTTATCAATTGAACTCTTCTCAAACTTCTAAACTATATGCAGAAGCTCGCAAGGCGTTAGAATTATCTCCTACCGATAACTTAGTAGATGCTTATTCTGGAGTCGGCACAATCGGTCTTTCTCTGGCTGATCAAGTTAAAGAAGTTCGGGGGATGGATATCATTCCCGAATCAGTCGAAGATGCCAATGAAAATGCAAAACTAAACGGGATCACCAATGCTACGTATGAGGTTGGTCGTGCCGAAGATCTTGTTTCGCAATGGATGGCAGCTGGCTTTCATCCGGATGCCCTCATCGTTGATCCACCACGAACAGGTTTGGATGATAAGCTCCTTGAAACCATCATTCACGCCAAACCAGAACGTTTTGTGTACATTTCATGTAACCCATCTACATTGGCACGTGACTTAACGCAATTAACAACCGACTACATTATTGATTACATTCAATCAATTGATATGTTCCCTCAAACAGCACGTTGTGAAGCCGTTGTGAAGTTCACCCGTCGTTCATAATAACCAACAGTCCTCATCCTAATTTGAAATAGGATAGGGATTTTTTTATGCATTTAAATTCAATTTTTTCCAATCGATCGAATCGCTTTGTTCGTGCACATTACAAATATCTTCAAGACTTACAGATTTTAGCTCACCTTCAGAATCAGCTAAAACTATCTCGTCTTCATAATACCCGCTAACCATTCCTGTCAGCGACTCAACTCGCTCTCCATTTGTACGAAATTTTAACTGGATATGCACTAAATGCTTATGAATCCAGGCTTGTTGTAATCGGCGACTAATCTCTTCAAGCGGTTGCTCTGGTAATTGTTTTTCTGGAATTTCAGCCTTTTTCATTTTTTTAATGGCACTTGTATGGTCTGATAGAAAAAATCCACCCCACTTCAGCATACCCCGATCATGATAATCGTTTTTAAAAAATTGTTCTGTAACTGATTCATCAACCCTTTTAATAATCATGAAATCATCCCTTTGAAATTCGGTTTTGACTTTCTGGCCACACTAATTCTTGAAAGCCTCTAAATTGCATTGTAATTTGCGTTTGTTTTTGCAGATCGCGAATAATCTGCTCTAGGTACGATAAATCATAATTTTCAATCGTGTGTAAGGGAATCGATTTTTCGCGATGATTTTTTGGCTTAATTTCAAGAAAAAAATTAAATGTCTGGCTGAATCGGTCACGCACAATTAACATCTGATAAATTGTACGCGATTTTCGCAAAAAATCCTTTTGTAGGCGTTCTAAAATTAATTTGGTTGCTTGTTCGCTGGTTTCAATCAAAACTATTCCCTCCATTATGTCCACCCACTAAGGATGCTCGTTCTAGCATCGTTGCACCATGTAACAAACTGCTAGCTGGCACTAAAGCTGTCGTTCCAAATTGATCATGCACCTTGTCTAGTACACGTGTCATCAAATCTTGTTTAATTTGTTTATGGGGATTCATAAACAAATTTAATTGCAGGCCATCGTTTGCTGACAACCGGGAAAGTGAAACTGCAATGTTACGAATCCCTTCTCCATCCCATGTTTTTCGAAATAGATAAATTAAATATTGATTGATCTGATCCGAACTCTCTGTGGCCTCAATTCGCATTGAATGGGCAAATCCGCCTTTATGATTAGCCTCTGCACTCGCATAGGAAAAGCCAATCATTAAGCTTACACAGCCAGCCTGCTGGCGATGATGTCGCATGCGTGAAGCAACCTGATTACCAATTTCTTTAATAACCGTTTCAATTTCTCGCTGCACCAAGTAATCTCTAGCTAAAACTTGTGAGTTTCCCCAACTTTTATCATTTGGTTTGATCAAATCTGATAATTGACTTCGATCAACCCCCCACGCTAAAGCTAATAATTGGGTACCGATAATGCCAAACTCCGCCTTTAGTTGATACGGATTTGAATGGGCCAAATCATCCATGCTATGAATCCCTATCCTCACTAAATGAGCTGCTGTTCGTCGTCCAATACTCCAAACAGACTTCAAATCTGTAATTGGCCAAATTTTTTCTGGAAACGATTCATAAGTTAAAGTTCCCATAAGCTCCTTGTCATGTTTAGCCATTAAATCCAATGCTAGCTTTGCCTGCACTGGATTCTCACCAATTCCAACCGTTGTCCACAATCCTAATTTTTCGTGAACAGTTGTCTGAATTCGTTTAGCAACTTCTAACGGGGTTCGGCCAAACAAACGCCAAGATTTCGACATATCTAAAATCGATTCATCAATTGAATACGGATAACAATCCTCGTCTGCTACAAATTGTAAAAAGATTTTGTTAATCGCTAAATTCTTTTTTATGTACAGATTCATTCGTGGTGGGACCACCGTTAAACGTTTATCATCAGGCAGATCTCGACAACGAGAGACGTTAGTAATTCCAAAGATTTCTTTTGCCCGCGGTGAGGACGCCAAAATAAGGCCCCCATTCGTGTTATCCGCCTCTGACATCACAACTAAAACCGACTCCAAAGGATCCTTATCGCGTGTGACGGATTCAACACTGGCATAAAATGATTTATTATCAATCATGAAAAACACTCCATGCGGTTCTCGATCATAATTCATCGCCCTCACCTCTTGTTACATTATACGAACATACGTTCTTAAAAGTCAACAAAAAAACGTCACTGATTAATTTTTCAGTGACGTTCTGAGGTCTATCTATTCAAACACGAACTGATTGTGATAAAGTTCCGAGTAAAACCCTTTTTCTTCCAGCAACTGATCATGGCTTCCTTGCTCAATAACTTTTCCGTCTTTTAAAACCACAATTTTATTAGCATTTAGAATTGTTTTTAAACGGTGTGCAATTACAAAACTGGTTCTGCCTTGAATAACATTGTCCATCGCTTTTTGAATTTTAGCTTCGGTTACGGTATCAACATTTGAAGTAGCCTCATCAAGAATTAGTAGCGTTGGATTGGTCAGAATTGTTCTGGCAATGCTTACCAGCTGCTTTTGACCAGTAGAGAAAACAGAATTTTCATCCGAAACCTGGGTATCATATCCTTTATCTAAATTCAGAATGAATTCGTGAATATCAGCTTGTTTAGCGGCTTCATAAATTTCTTCGTCGGTAGCATCAGGTTTTCCAAAACTAATATTATCCCGAATGGATCCCGAAAAAATCACACTTTCTTGTAGCACAATTCCCACATGATCTCGTAAACTCTTTAATTCAATATCCCGGACATCTGTTCCATCAAACGTTACAGACCCCGCATTAACGTCGTAAAAACGATTCAACAGATTCATGATCGTTGTTTTGCCAGATCCAGTTGGTCCGACTAGCGCAACCATGTGCCCCTTTTCAACGTTCATTGACACATCATGCAAAATTTCTTTACCTTCATTGTAACCAAAATGGACATGCTTTAGTTCCACGCCTTGCTGTAAATCGGTAAGTTGTTTGCCGTTTTTAGGATTAATCTCGTCAGGTTCTTCAAAGGTTTCGTTGAGTCGTCTTGCCCCAGTAATGGCCACTTGAAACATACTGTAAAGTGAAGAAATTTGAGAAATCGGTTGATAAAATTGTTGTGAATACTGCACGAAAACAACCACTAATCCTAGCGCTGTTGTACGCGCCATATCGCCGTTTAGCGCCATCCAGCCCCCAAAGAAGATCACAATTGCTGTATTTACCAGCGATAATCCATTCATCACTGGAAAAAGCATCCCTGAATAGACTTGGCCTTTAAACGTCGCCTTACGAACTTTTTCGTTGTGCGGAAGAAACCCTTTAACAGCTTCGTCTTGTAAGCCATTACTAATCACAATTTTCTGACCACTAATTTGTTCGTTAATATACCCATTCAGTTTTCCAACTTCGTCTTGCTGCATATCTACATATTTTCGCGTTTTCGCAATTAGAATCACTGCGATAATGACAGCCACGGGAGTAGAAGCAATCGTCACCCACGCTAAAGAAACATTTTCATGGAACATCATGATAATAATCCCAATCATCATGGCGACATTTATCATGATTTCCCCTAATGCCTGATTTAAGGCATTGGAAATATTATCTAAGTCACTGGTAAACCGGCTTAAAATATCACCATCTTGATGAGAATCGAAAAATTTAATGGTCATTTTTTGCAATTTACCAAATAACCCACGTCGCATCCGATTCGTTGAATTTCCCGAGATATATGTGACCACAATGTTAGAAATAAACATTCCGACCGTTGTTAAAACATAAAATAGTAATAACAACCAAATCGACTGCATAAAAGAACCTTTATCACTCACGCCATGCGTTAACCCAATCACATAGTTTGCCAGTTCTGTAATGGCTTTTCCCATATAGACAGGTGCAGTCACTTGAAAATAGGTAGAGGCAATAATCGCCAAAATTGTGACCGTAAATCCAAGCTTATAGCGTTTCATGTAATGATAAAAGAACTTGATTGATTTACCCATTTCAGTCATTAGATTGCCTCCTTTCCTTTTTGAGTTGCATATATTTCTTGATAAATACGATTATGCTTAACTAAATTCTCGTGGGTACCCTCACCAACAAGTTGGCCATCATTCATTACAAAAATTCGATCTGCTTGAATAACAGAAGCAATTTTCTCAGCAATAATAAACGTGGTAGTTCCTTTTAGTTCATGGTTTAACGCCTCTTGTACCAGCTTTTCTGATTGGGCATCCAAAGCCGAAGTAGAATCGTCCATAATCAAAATTTTAGGCTGGCCAATCACCCCACGTGTAATTGATAAACGTTGTTTTTGTCCACCTGAAAAATTGGCTGATCGCTCCTCTACTAACGCATCATACCGTTCCGGTAACCGATCAATAAACTCGGCAGCTTGTGCAATGCGACTAGCTCGATCCATATCCTGTTCGGAAGCATCATTTTTCCCTTGTTTTAAGTTATCACCAATCGTTCCAGAAAAAAGAATTGCCCGCTGCAACACAAACGCGACAGCCTTTCGTAGAGCACGTTCATTCACCTGCTTCAAATCAACGCCACCAACTTTGATAGTTCCTTCTTGTGGATCAAATAGCCGAGGAATCATTTGAGCCAAAGTTGATTTTCCGGATCCAGTAGCCCCAACAATTCCAATCATTTCACCAGGTTGAACTTCAAAATTAATATCTTTTAAAGTGGGAGTCTCATCGTTATCATAGGCAAATGACACATTTTTAAACGAGACGGCGCCCATTAATTCCTGTTCCGGTACATCAGGATAGGTAATATCTGGCTCTGTATTTAGGATTTCACGAATTCGTTGCAAAGAAACCATCGCCCGTGCACTAAATGTCATCATCATCCCACCAATAATGATGGCGAACATAACTTGCATAAGATAGTTTACAAACGAAGCAACTGCAGCAACACTTCCGGGATCGCTCTTAGCCAAGTCGCCCACAAAGTAAATTGCTGCTACGACCGCTAAATTTCCAACTAATGTAAAGGCTGGAATCAGTACCGAAAACAAAGTTCCAACGAAAATATTTTGTTCATTTAACTTATCTGAAACTTCATTAAAACGTTGCTTTTCGTTTTCTTCTTGATTAAATGATTTCACAACGCGCACACCAATTAAATTTTCTTTTGCTAGCTCATTTACCCGATCAATTAGACCCTGCATAAGTCCAAAATGGCGCCCCATTTGGCCAAACGTTGCCGCAGAAATTGCAACGACCAAAACGACGAGTAATAAGATGATCCACCACAGTTGGGGGATCGTATGAATTGCTAAAACAAAGGCCCCAATAAAAAGAATGGGCACCCGTAAAAGTGATTGCAAAGTTGTCATAATTAAATTTTGGACCTGCGTCACATCATTTGTTAATCGAACAACTAAATTTCCAGCCTGAAATTTTTCAATATTTCCAAAAGAAAAAGTTTCAATTTTTCGAAAAATAGTTTCCCGAATATCAGCACTCATTGATTGAGCCACTTTAGCAGATAAAATTGTGTTGAAAACACCGGCTAACAGCCCAATTACTGCAATCCCAATTAAATAAATCCCCAATGTTGTGATTTTACTATTTTGATTCTTTAAAATGGCATTAATTACTTCTTGAAGTAATTTTGGTTGCCAAAGTGTCGCCGCTGCCATCACCACTACGGTCAATAACGCCAACAAAATATCTCCCCGATATTTTCGTGCATGTATTTTTAAAATGTCCAAATGATTTTCCCCGCTTGAATATTCATGATATTATTTAGTTGTTTCAGTTTATCCAACAGTGTTGGATAAGTCAATTAAAAGTATTCTGAATTTTTTAAAAATTTAAGGCGCTTAAAATAAGTGTTTATTAAACTAATTTCAAGGAAGTTAATTCAATGCCAAAAGCAAAAATTTCACGTTCTCATATTATCCAAGCCTCATTAAAAACACTAAGTACTTGTCAGTCATTAGAACACTTTTCAATGCGCAAGGTCGCTACTACCCTTGATATTGATGCGTCGACCATTTATTGGTATTTTGCCAACAAACAAGCGCTACTGCAGGCTATGGCCGATGAAATAACCGCTGAGATTGCTTTCCCGAATACTAAGTTAAATTGGCAAGAGCAACTTAGACAAGTTTTTAACAACATTTTTGATGTTTACACTGCCCATCCCCATTCCGCTGAATTAATGATCGAGACAGTTCCTACCTCTAAAGTTCGATTAAGTTTAGTTAATTACATTATCGAAATCTTGGTGAAGGCTGGTTTTAGTGAATCGCAAGCGTTCTCAGCTATGTCGACCATTGATTTCTTCCTAGCCGGACTAATCATTGATCTCTCAAAAGAAAAGCAACTTCAATCTGGCCTTGCTAATAAACAAGATTCCTATGCCCATACGCAGTTTCAACAGGTTAAAAAAGTTAGCACAGATGAGAAATTAGAACACATTCAAAATTCACTCAACAATCAAAATATTCATTCGCCAAAACGCCAATTTGAGAGTGGCCTTAAACTCATATTAAACGGCTTGATGGCAGACCTATCACCAGAATAGTTTGTATTCAAAAAGATTTAGAGACCAATTAGGTCTCTAAACCTTTTTTGAATATCCTTTAAATATTAGTAGAAACCAAAACACCAACAAACTGACTAGCAACATCCTGCAAATACGTGATACTCGTTAGATACTGTGAAATATCTACGTATTCATCATAGCCATGTGAAGAATCATTCCCCGGGCCAACTAAAATAATTGGAAAATCTTTTTTAGCTTGAACAAACTCTGAACCATCATTTGCTCCTGAAGAGCTTTCGACAGGCAAAATTTCATCAAAGTACTTACCACTGACTTCTTGTGCCAATTTAGTTAGTGAGTTTTCACCATCAAGAATAGGCACTTCCGGATAAATGAACTTAATTGATAAATCCATTTTTGGATCATTTGCGTTCAGTTCATCGATAATTTGTTGCAAGTCTGCAAAAATTTGATCATTTGAATATTCAGGAATTGAACGAATATTACCTTTGAGCATCGCATAATCCGGAACACTATTTACCTGTTTGCCACCTTCAATAATATCAATACTATGGGTCATCTTACCCAAGGTCGGATTGACCTCGTTATGCTGACCCATTAAATTTTGAACAGCTAGATAAAATTGCATTAAATTATCAATCGCATTCACACCCATATCCGGACGGGAACTGTGAGCTGGCTTTCCAATTGAAGTTACTTGATAGTCAATCACGCCTTTACAACTAGTGATGATGCCATCCATATGAGGCTCTGTAATAATTAGCCCATCTAAATCATCAGCATAACCCTGCTGAGTCAAAACATGCGCGCCATATTCACCGGTTTCTTCTCCTACGGTGGCTAATAACTTAATTTGACCTTCAATTGAAGTTCCACTTTCCAATAAATCCAGCATAATAATGATTGCCGCCGCTAAACCACTCTTCATATCAGAAGCGCCACGTCCAAATAACTTGCCAGCATCTACATCCCCAGAAAATGGATCATGTTCCCAATGATCAAGGTTTCCAGGATCAACAACATCCATGTGACCAGAAAAGCCAAGATGTTTGCCAGCTGGATTGCCCATTGTAATCACTAAGTTTGTGCGTCCAGCTGCAAACGGTACTTTCTTTATTTGAACTTTATCTGAATAAGGTTCAAATAAAGAAATGATATAGTCTGCCACTTTTTCTTCGTGATCGTTTACGGATGGGATCTGAATTAAATTCTGTAAAATACTAGTTTTTTCATTATCTGTCATATTAGTTTCCTCGATTTATTTATTTGATTGAAGCATATTGATATAATGCATCCCCACTTTGATTGGAGTAAGTCAGCCCTTGGACATCTTTGCTAACTAAGTGACTTGCGGTACTTTGGTAAAGTGGCACAATACCTTGTTTGGCCATCAGATACTTGTCAGCTTCTTGCATCAATGCCCACCGTTCGCTAGTTGTATGATTATTTGTATCATCAATTTCGTTCATCAACTTGGTATAGTGTTTGTCGCCCCACTTTGTGAAGTTAACTGGATCTTCACCATTGCCTAATTGAAGGAATTCTTCGGGATCTTGATTATCACCTGTCCAACCATCTAAGTTAATGTCATAACCACCATTAGAAGCAACACCAATGTGTTGGGCATGTGGCATAGCCTTGACGTCAATTGTGAGACCCTTTAAATATTTATGAGCCTGACCTTGAATGTATTGGCCAACTTTTTTATCAGTAGTCGTGTTATCAACTAACATCGTTAACGTAAGTTTTTTCTTACCCAATTGTTTTTGAGCTAATTTCCAATCTTTTTGGGCATCCTTTATGTTGTACGAAAGAAGATTGCCGACCTCACCTGCAAAATCTTTACCATTGGCTGTATCTGTTGAATCACCCTTTGGTACCATGTTTAGTGCTGGTACAGAGCCGTCTGCCAAAACCTTGGAAGTCATGGTTTTTCGATCCAAAAGTAAACTAATTGCTTTAGAAAGATTTTCATTGCTGGTGGCAGATTTCTTGTAGTTAAATTCCAAGAAAGCCATCCGTGAAATAAGATGCGTGTTTAAATTTTTTGAATTAGCAAACTGACTCACTGTCTGACCAGAAATGGCAGTTTCTTGAACTTTGTTTCCTTTAAATAAATTCGTCCCGGTTGTATCATCTTTAACAACTTGAACTTTGATTTTACTTAACTTAACTTAACTTGTTTAGCATTCCAATAATAAGGATTTTTCTTGTACGTCCAAGTATCCTTAGTTCCGTTCCAACCGACTAACTTATAGGCACCGCTGGAAACCACTTTACTGGAAGAACTACCATAATTACTACCATATTTTTTAACATATGCGCTATTAACTGGGTATAAAGATGTGGCTAAAACTGTCTGTAAATAAGGCTCTGGTTTTGATAATTGCATCTGTAATGTATCTTTATTCAGCGCCTTGACTCCTAAAGCAGATGGCTTCACTTTTCCGTCTTGAACCGCCTGGTAATTTTTCACATAGGTTAATAAATTAGCGACTTGTGATTTTGTGTTTGGATCAACTTGGCGTTGGAAAGAAGTTGCAAAATCTTGAGCTGTAATGGCCTTACCGTTTGACCACTTTGCATTTTTCTTAATCTTGAATGTATAAGTTTTGCCATTGTTAGTTGGCTTCACAATTTTTGTTGCAACTCCAGCGACCACCTTTTGATTCTTATCTAGTTTATACAATCCTTCATCTGTTTGGGCAAAGAGACTACCACTATTGGTATCGCCGCCTTTATTTGGATCGGCAGTGGCAGGATTACCAGCCAAGGTTACGTTCATGGTTTCCGGACTACTACTTGCGCTACTTGATGAACAACCTGCGAATAAAATTCCTGAAAATAAAATGGCTCCCATTGCTAAAAATTGTTTTTTCATATTTTCAAACTCCCTATAGTATTAATATTCATATTCCTTGTTTTTATTAGAATAAATATTCAATAGATGTATATTACCACATGTATAGCAGAAGTCAACTCGATTTTAAATATTTATACATAAAAAGGACGTTTTAAATGATTTTTAATCATTTGTAGCGTCCTTATACCGTTATTTATGCAAACTAATCTTCTTACTCCGCCATTTTTGCTGCTGTTTGCTTTGTGTCTCAGCAACCTGTTTTAGAATTACTGACATTACCTGTGAAGCTCAGATTGGGCGAGGGACTTTTTACATTCATTATGTTGATAAATATGATCTGCTGGATAAAATTAAGGATTTAGTAGACAAAGAACTATTCTCAGTAAGCCGCATTTCAACTGATGAACTACCAGATGATTATGCACATGAAATTGTTTTGCAAAGTTTACTTAATGTCATTTATTATTGGCTACAAAAAAAAAGATCCCGAAACTCCCGCAGAAGTCTCAAGGATCATTTTAAAAAGTCGATTACTGGCGCCTTATCAGCTACTAACTTCTAAGTAAGTTTAAGTTGCCCGGCGTATTGTCCCAGAAAACTCAAATTAAAATCGGCTGCTTTTTTTACATCTTTTCCATAGTTCACAATTAATGCATGAAAATTTTGCCACTCAGACAAGTCAAAATCTAATTGCGACTCAATCAGGCTTTGAGCTTGCCCATATTGGCTCGGCAATTTGCAACCAAGCCAACCAAATAAGCGCCGAGAATATGCGTCAACCATGAAGCTAGGTTTATCAAGCACATACATTAAAATGTAGTCGGCCGTTTCATTACCGATGCCCTTTAGGCTCATTAATTCATGACGTAACTTTGTTTGTGACTCCGCCTTTATTTTGGGAAGCTCAAATTGATATTTTTCTAGCCAGTGACAAACATTATAAATAGTCTGCGTTTTACGCGTGTAAAATCCACTAGTTCGAATCAAGTTCGTCAACTCATCTAAAGGAAGATTTTCTACCCTTTTTGGATCAAACTTAGTTGCCTCTTTTAGTTTAAGTAAGCTCGGCGCCACATTTTTCCAATTAGTATTTTGAACCAAAATTGCCCCATAGATAACTTCCCAGGGAGATTCGGCCCAATCTGTCCCATCTTGGAGCCAAACTTGTGGCCCCATGTGCGTATTCATAATTGTGTATAAATCTTTTAACGTAATTTTTTCCATTGCCCTCATCTGCGATTTTGCCACCAATTGTAAAGATAGCCACCAATGACAATGATCAAAAGTGCCAAAATTTTAGCCGTCGTTCGTGGAAACGGAATATGCGTTAAACCGCCATATCCTAATATTAAATGTGAAAATAACATTTTATTGATCACTCCATTTCTGTATTTATCTTCATATAAAGTGACGTATAAAGCAACTAAAAGTAATTGCACAATTAAAAATGTTCAAAAGCTTTTCTGAATTTACGATACTTTGCCAAAATCTAATATTATTGGTACCGCTTTAATATAAGCCAATAGTCTCCACACAGCTCTTTAACTTGTCACTCATGAAGTCTTTTTCGATTTGAGTTAAAATGAGGATATCAAATATATATAAAGGGAGTTTTTACATTGATGGAAAAAGCTTGTACAACTGTTTTAGTCGGTAAAAATGCTTCTATTGACGGGTCAACAATGATTGCCCGTAATGATGATACATTCTTGCCAGTCGCACCTCATCGTTTCTATATGCATCCCGCAGAAAAAGATGTTAACGAAACTATTACGTCATCACAAAATGGTTTCACTGCCAAGTTGCCAAGTAACGGCTACCGACACAGTGCCGTTCCTAATATCAATCCTACTAAAGATGGGATCTATGACGAAAGTGGCTTCAACGAAAAAAATGTCGCTATGAGTGCAACCGAAAGTGTTTACGGTAGCTCTAAAACATTAGCTTACGATCCTTTCGTTGTTGATGGTTTGGCTGAAGACAGCATGCCAACCATGGTTTTGCCATATATTGACTCTGCCAAAGAAGGAGTCGCATATTTAGGTAAACTAATTGCTAAATATGGTTCGCCTGAAGGTAATGGTGTAATTTTTAGTGATAAAAATGATGTTTGGTACATGGAAATTGTCACTGGCCATCAATGGGTTGCTCAACGCATTCCAGATGATGCTTACGCTGTTGCAGCTAACCAAGTTGCTATTCAACAAATTGATTTCAACGACTCTGACAACTTTATGTGGTCAGAAAATATTCAAGACTTCGTTGAAACAAATCATTTGAATCCTGACAAAACTGGCTGGAACTTCCGTCATATTTTTGGTACTTCAAATGAAAAAGACCGTCACTACAACACACCACGAGTTTGGTTTGGTCAACATTACTTGAATCCAGAAATTGAGCAGGATCCTCAATCTCCTGAATTACCTTTTATCTGCCATACAGAGCATAAGATTTCTGTTGAAGATGTGGGTTACATTTTGAGCTCACATTACAACGAAACACCTTACGATCCATTTGGTCACGCTGCTGACAAAGATCGTTTGAAGTTCCGTCCAATTTCAATGAACCGGACTCAAAACTCGCATGTTTTGCAAATTCGCAACAATGTGCCTGAAGAACTTTCTGCCATCTTCTGGTTAAACTTCGGTGTCCCAGCATTCTGCCCTTACGTGCCATTCTACAACAACGCAACGGACACGGACCCAAGTTACAGCAACACTTCGGAAACCATGAATTTGGACGATGCTTACTGGATGTATCGTGCCCTTTCTTCAGTTGTCGAAGGCCATTACAGCAAGTTCATCCAAGAAGATACTGACTACATCACCGCTTCTCAAGAACAATTACGTGGCTTAGTCGCTGAAATCGACAAGAAAGCCGCTGATTATTCTGGTGACCAACTCACTGAATTCTTGACAAATGCTAACCACGAAACAGTTGCCGCAATGAAGAAACGCACAATGTCCTTGTTCTACCACTTGTTAACTGAAGGTTTAACCCTTTCTAAATTAACATTTAATATGGACAAGAATCTTTAAGATTTCTGCAAACTAAAAGAGCTAACCTCACAGGATTAGCTCTTTTTTGCTACCTATTTTTCAACGTGGACCCACTTATAATCATAAGGGGCACCCGTTGGATGGTACACAATTCCTTTAACCTTGGTATTTACCAATTGCGTTTGAACCGCTTGATAAAGTGGCACTACTGCTTCTTGATTCATCAAAAGTTTTTCAGCTTTGACAAAATCTTCGTAACGTTTTTGTTCGTTATTAGCATCTTTACCATTTGTGGCAGCTACTAAACTATCATACGTTTTATTAGAGAAGCTTCCATAGTTATAGGTATTGCCGGTTGTTTGTAGTTGTGCAAACGTTAAGGGATCGGTGTAATCACCAATCCACCGAACAACGGTCATATCGAAATTACCGCCAAGTTGCGCACTCTGCGCACCTTTAGTTGGTAGTGAGCGAACTGTAACCGTAGCCCCAGGCAAATTCTGCTCAACGGTACTTTGAACAGCTTCGGCTACTTTCTTTTGTGAATCATCGTCACTTACAACTAATTCAAAGTTAACTTTTGTTTTACCAGTTTCTTTGAGTCCTTTTTTCCAATACTTCTTAGCTTTGGCTACATTATATTCAACTGCCTCTGACACATTTGCATCTTTAGTGAAATCAGTACCTGTTTTTGGATTCTTAACAAAGTCAGATGGCATAAATCCGGTTGCTGGGGTGGATCCATCTGCCAGAACTTTTGAAGTTAACGTTTTTCGATTAACAACTAGAGACACTGCCTTACGAACATTTACATTAGCCGTTGCTTTGCCTTTTTTAAAGCTCATGGCAAGATAGGCTGTCTGTCCTTGTTCATACTTTACAAAGGCCTTGTTGCTCTTTTCTTGACTGGCTTGTTCGCCAGAAAGTAAGGCATCACTTAGCTTACCAGATTGATACAAATTCAAAGCCGTGTTAGGATCCTTAACAACTTTAACGGGAATCTTGCTTACTGCAACATTCTTTTTATCCCAGTACTGATTATTCTTCACAAGTTTCCAGCTCATATTTATTCCAGTCCAGCCTTGCAATTTAAATGGACCACTGTAAACCATGTACTTGCTTGCTGTCCCATATTTAGAACCATATTTTTCTACTGCATTTTGATTCTGTGGGAAAAATGTTCCAAAAGCCATCAAATATTTAAAATACGGCGTTGCATGCGTTAAAGTTACTTGCAAAGTTCGCTTATCTAAAGCCTTTACCCCTAATTTACTTGGTTTCATCTTTCCTGCATTAATTGCCGTTGCATTCTTCACATTGTCCATAATGTAGGCATATCCGGCTTTCGTATCCGGATTAACCGTGCGTCGCCAAGAATAAACAAAATCTTTTGCTGTTAAGGCATCTCCATTACTCCATTTGAGTCCCTTACGAAGTTTAAATGTATACGTTTTGCCATCATTTGTCGGTTTAACTACTTTCTCTGCCAATCCGGCAACTACCTTATTGCCTTTAGCAACACGATATAAACCCTCCTGACTATTATTAATCATATTAAAAGACGTTAAATCAATCGACTTAGATCCATCTGTCGTTAACAAATCCGATTGTTCCATAACGCTAAAACTTTCATTTTTAGATTCAGAGCTTTTTGCGCTTCCACAACCTGCCAGTAAAACTGATAATAAAAGTGTCGCCGTGCCTAGCTTTTTCCACTTATTTTCCATGTTCAAATCCCCTTAAAAATATTTTTTTAACTGCTAAAACTATACAAAAAGAGGATAAAAAACACCCACCGCATCTTTCCTTAGAAAGCACGATGGGCGACTTTTTATCCTCTTTTTTCGTTCGCTAAAAAGTTATTAGCTAAAAGGTTAAAGTCACAGCACCGTGCACTTTAATAATTAAGCTAATAATGACTAAACTGATCAAACTAACTAATTTATGTGTACGCTGCATGTGACTTCATCTCCTTTGATTTAATAAACTTATTATAGCGAGATTAAATTAGAAGTCAACATATTTTTTAATTTATTTTTAATTTTAGTGCAAACCTCTAAATAATGCTCTACCACTTGCTTGGATTCCATGTCCGGCCATCCACCTCACTTTGACCTTGTGCCAAACGTTTTTGTTGTTCTTTTACGAGGTCAAACAAAGCAAGATAAAATGCCCTATCTTCGTACTGCTTGCTAGTTTTAGCTAATTCATGCAATTGTTCTTCTACCCAATCATTCGTGTCCATCTACTCATCCTCATCATCTTTAATCATGGAAAGCGTCCAACCTAATTCTTCTAAGTTTTCGCGATTATCTTGAATTACTGATAAAATCTGCGCGAGTTTCTGTGAATTAGATGAGTCCTTTGTCTTACTAATTTTATCAGCCAACTGCTGTTCAAACCAAAGTTCTTGTCCGTGAAAACTCTCAAAATCTGGATTCGTGATGTATTGCTGATACGCAGCCACCAATCGCTGCTTGTCTTTTTCAGATAGATACGCAAACTGAAAAATTGGAAAAGGTTGCAAATATGTCATTTGCGCTTTGTAAGCCAAAGCTTGATAAGGACGCAGTAATTCAGATAATGTGAATTGTTCTTCACCACCGGCCACAAAACCTTTTTGCCGATCACCAGTCGAAACCACGATTCCTAACTCTTTGTTGGCGAGTGCGTGTTCCGTGCCATAAACAAAATTGCGCGTTAAGACATCATCTTCCCACTGTTTCAAAATTGCGGGTGCGCTATACCAATACAGGGGAAATTGAAAAATGATCCGATCGTGTTCGCGGAGTAAGCGCTGTTCGGAAGCTACATCAAAAGATCCCTGATTTAAAACATGCCAAGTAACTGAGTCCATTTTAGAAAGGCTCGTTTTCAAAAATTTTTGCGTGCCAGAATCCACTAAATTAGGATGAGCCACGATAATTAACGTTTTCACAATTTTTACCTCTTGTCTAAAATAATTGAATTTGTCGTTTTTTGAAAGCTTGCCATAATTTCTTTTGCACCGTTGGCCAAGCTAAGGTTGAAAACTCTTCAACCGGCACCACTTTCCCAGAAAAATGACTAAGATCAGGTTGTTTTTGAAGATTGGCATACAACAACGTGACATGCCATTTTTGATGTGTAAATGTGTGATTCACAATGGGAATATCTATAAATTGAAGTTCAGTCTGAATTTCAGTTTCACTAGCAAATTGATCTTCAATTGCCTTAATAATCGTTGTTGTATTAAGCTCTGGTTGGTCTGCTTTCAATTGATCTGCATCAACCAACGGAAATACCCACAGTTTAGCTAACAATTCGTTACCAGCACGCTGCTGAAACAGGAATCCTGATGGAGTTTCAATCACCAGCGCAAAATACTGCTTATCAACTGGCTTTAACCGTTTCGAACGCACTGGAAATTCATCCAAACGACCATCCAAATATGCTTGATTGAACTTTCGAACCGGTGAATGCTCATTGTCTGAATTTTTGGCCGTCATATAACTCGATCCCAGATCCATAATGGCTTGATTAAAATCGCCAGGACGATCGGTTGGCATAACTTTACGAATGGCTTCCTCAAATAAGCTACGGGTCTGCGGTTTTGTAATATCTGCATCAATCTCCAAAAGTTGGGAAAACACGCGAAACGCATTCCCATCAACAGCCGGTTCCGGTTGATTAAAGGCAATGCTGGCAATTGCGCCTGCCGTATATGGACCAATCCCAACCAGCTCCTGCAACTCAGCCTTTGTGTGGGGCCATTGACCATCATCATCGTTTAACAATTGCTGCGCCGCGCGTTGCATATTGCGCACCCGAGAATAATAACCCAAACCTTCCCACGCTTTCAGTAGTTGTTCCTCCGGTGCATTCGCTAGCTTCTCAACCGTTGGAAATACCATCATAAAACGCTGATAATACGGGATCACGGTATTTACTTGTGTTTGTTGCAACATGATCTCAGAAACCCAAATATGATAAGGTTCATGATCCCGACGCCATGGCAAGTCACGCCGATTGCTATCGTACCAATCTAATAGCGTTGTTTGAAACTCTTTAATTTTTGGTTTCGACCATTTAATCATTTTAAGGATTCCTCATAGCTTCTACACTTTTTTTCGTCAATAGATCATTGTATATCTAGTATACTGATAAATTGCTTACTTGTCTTTTCAAGTCTTCTAACCACCTTGTAAGAAAGAAACGGATATGCTAGAATTTTAGTAACATTACACGGAAAGGAACACGCATTATGTCAGTCATAGCAACGTTAAAACACACTACTGACTACCTTGAATTTTCAGGGATTGTTTGTGCGGAATCATACATTTTGAAGGCTAACGGGACAAGTCTGTCCATTTTTAACTTTCAATCTAACTATGCGACCACTCAAATGCGTGCTTAATTTCAGCCACAATTGCATTTACTAAAGGCGGGTCGTGAATTTTTGATCCGCCTTTTTGATGGTCGCTGCCAATTATAGGAGTGACATCATGAAAAACAAACTAACGAATCATTTATCCGTTAACCGCACCATTCACGCTAATTATCATTATAGTTTTTGGGCATTCTTTAGTATTACCAGCCTTTGGGTAATCTATTTAACCCAACACGGCATGAGCCTAATTCAAGTGGGACTACTTGAAAGTATTTTTCATACTGCAAGTCTCCTATTTGAAGTTCCATCCGGGACGCTAGCAGATCATTTTGCTTACAAAACGGTTCTGGTTATGGGCCGTCTCATGGCGATCCTATCCGGGATATTATTCTTATCGGGTACCGGTTTCTGGTGGTTTGCCCTAGCTTTTATTATTCAAGCTTTTTCTTACAACTTAAACTCCGGGACCAATGAAGCCCTTGTCTTTGAAACTCTTAAAGCAGACCATTTAGAAAAACATTACTTAAAAATTACGGCTAATCTCAATGCAATCTATGAACTAGCCGATATGCTAGGTCTGATCGTCGCGGGCTTTTTCGTCCACTGGCATTTTTCATTAACCTATGTAATTTATATCTTCACATCATTTTTAGCAATTGGCGCCATTTTACGCATGCAAGAACCATACTCCCAAATCAGCGCAGAAACCGTTCCGGCAACTAGTTTTGCCGTGATCATCAAAACAAGTTGGCAATTTTTAATCAGTCATCTGATTGTCGCAGGGTTGATGCTTTTTCTAGCTTGCTATGAAGCGATTGGAACAACGTATTTCTTTTATTTTCAAACGCTCATGACCCATTATCGCTTTACTGGCTGGCAAATTAGTCTCGTCATTGTCATTGCTTCCTGTTTTAATATTTTAGGAGCTAAAAGTGCCCCTACTTTGGAGAAACATTGGTCCAAACAGCAACTTATTTACGGACTGGTTGGCTTAATGATTGCTGGTTTACTTTTCAGTATTTTTAAAAACATCATTATTTTAACCATTTGCTTTATACTAATCGGCTTGATGACTACCATCGTGGAACCTATTTTTAATGATTTTTTGCAACAACAAATTCCATCAAATGCACGCGCCACCTTGCTTAGTGTAATGAGCATGATGTTTAGCTTAGTCATGATCGTCTTATTTCCAGTCGTTGGCAAATTAATTACTTTAGTACAGTTCAATTTAGCCTTCTTCATTATTGGGATTTTCCTGCTATTGATTGGCTTATCATTAATTGGTCTGCACTTTATAAAAGCATAAAAAAGAATTAGCGAAATAAAATTCGCTAATTCTTTTTTAAGTTAACCATATTAATTTGTTTACTATTTCAACAATTTTTCAGCTGCAGCCTTCAAGTCGGAATCGTTCATGTCTTCCCACTTTGCAGCTTGTTCGGATGTTGCATCCGTATTATGGTTATTGCTTTCCATGACCTTGTTCCACATTGAATCACGCAATGGGGTTGCGTCGTCACTCCAGTCAAAAATATCTTTGGTTGCCGTGTCTAAAAGCGCGGTTTTTTCTGCTACTGCTGCCATATTAAAACCTCCAATTATATTTTTGGGTGAAGCACAATAAAGTTCAGTAGCCACCAAGTACTACACCACTTCATTGTGTTTAATGTCTTTGATTTTAAATCCCCCAACACCTTCGTTATAACACAAATTTTAAAAATGTGTTTAGAAAAGCACTTTCTTTTTACCTTTTACAAAATAAGACCCAAGCCTCTTGAAATCAAGAATCCTTGGGTCTTGCTTATTAAGCTTTTACCGCTTTATCATCAAACAATGGTGTATTAATTGTTTCAATATACTTAGCTGCTTGAGGTTGTGCATATAATTCTTCATCGTCTTTCACGAATACCTTCAAACCAGCAAGTTGAGCCATTGCTGACTTAACTGCAGTTGGTTCCAAGTCTTCACTCACGTATTTTAACTTAATGTGACGGACCTTACCTAAGCTACTTACAAATTCCATATCTAATTGTTTCATATTTGTTTCCTCCTAAATTTTGGTATACATAGTCATTAATCGTGCAGGGATTATTTTTCTTAGTTATTTACAATTTTTTCTGTAGTGGTAACTGTCGCAAAATCAAATTTGTCTTTTGAAACTGCCTCAAGGACGCTGCCAAGGCCTTTGATCTGATCATCAGTGACTGTTTCTGGCATATTGCCGAAGCTTCGTTTGAGACCTTCCTCATGACCTTCACCTGACATTGTTACTGTAACTGCGGTCTTTAACCAATTTTTTTCCATCTTCCATTCTCCTGTTCTCATTTCATATTAGTAAGTGTCGCGACGGCTTACATCTACTGATAACGTTTGAGAGGACCAAAAGTACACAAAGAAATTAAAAAAGAATCAAAAAATTCGGATTCTTTTGGGTAGATGGTTGATAGATCGGCTTTACAAGGCGATTTTTAATTTTCAGAAACTTGGACTGGATACCTTTTGAACTGATTTTCCGCTGAGACTTAGGACAGCTCGACAAAATAAGAGGCAAAATATAAGCATGACTCCCGCGGGATTGCGATCCCGCATACGTCCACCTACTATGTTTTTTTCCACTGAGACTTAGGACAGCTCGACAAAGCAAAGAGATGAAAATAGCCAAGGTTCCCGCGGGATTGCGATCCCGCATCCACCACCTACTATGCTTTTTTTGCTGAGACTTAGGACAGCTCGACAAAATAAGAGGCAGAATATAAGCATGACTCCCGCGGGATTGCGATCCCGCATACGTCACGCTTATATTCTGCCTCTTACCATTTTGTCTCGCTCACTTTTAATTAAACGGATCATAAAATCTTCCCGCATTCACCTTAAATAGATACACACCAATCAGCACCACCAGTACAATCACGATCAATGCCAAAAAGTCATTTCTCTTCATCGGTCGCGCCGCATACCAACTTCTTTTCTTCAGCTTTCCAAAGCGACGGAGCTCCATTGCCTGACTGATCGTTTCAATTCTATCTAAACTCGTAAAAATCAGGGGCAACAAAATTTGAGCCGCCACCTTCACTCGATGAGTAATTTTACCCTTCTTAGAAATTTCATTACCTCGTGCCTGTTGCGCCCGACTAATTTGTCGATAATCGTTTTGCACATCTGGAATATATCGTAATGCCAACGATACGGCATAACTAATCCGATACGAAATTCCAATTCGATTCAAACTGGAAGAAAATTCACTGGGATTCGTTGTCATCAAAAAGATTAATGCCAGTGGCACCGTGAATATATACTTCAAAAATAAATTAAATTCATAAAATAACTGTTCCCAGGTTAAATTGTATGGTCCAATACCTTGCCAAATCACGTGTTCAGATCCATACAAATGGACCCCATATCTCGGTCCAAAGATATAGACTGCAATCAGGTTCAGGATGGAAAACACCGTAATGAAACCCAACACAAAGGATACTTCGTGAAACTTAATCCCCGAAATTCGAAATAACGCCAACGAACAAATCGTTAACACTAATAGGAATCATGTATCAAAACTCACCATTCCGATCACCGAAAGCGCAATCATCCCAATTAATTTAGTTGTTCCAGTTAACCGATCCACAAAGTTATCTCGCTGCTTATATCCAATCAAGACATTGTTATTCATTGCTCTAACCTACCTTTTCTTGATCAATAAAACTAGCAATCAAAGCTTCTGGATCAACCTTCACGCGCTGTGCCAACGTAAATAGACTTGTTTCCACCAAAGAAGCCTTCTTCAAAAGATCTAAATCGGCAAAAAGCTTCATTGGCTGGTCATCATAGGCGATCACCCCGTTATTCAGCACTATCACGCGATCCGAATATTCCATCATTAAATGCATATCATGTGTAATGAAAATGACTGAAATACCTGTCTTTTGATTTAAGTCACGAATAAATGTCAACATCTCTGTATAATGATGCCAATCTTGACCAGCAGTCGGTTCATCTAAAATAAGCAACTCTGGATTCAAAACTAAAATAGCCGCGATCGTAACCCGCTTTTTTTGACCAAAACTTAAGGCCGAAATAGGCCAGTGACGATATTCAAACAAACCACAGACTTTTAGTGTTTCGTTTACACGTTTCTCAATATCATCAGACTCAACCTGCCGTAGTGTCAGCCCTAACGCCACTTCTTCGGAAACAGAATTTTTGGAAATCATCATATTTGGGTCTTGCAGAACGTAACCAATATGATCGGCGCGCTCCTTAATAGAATTATCATCAATTACCTGTCCATTTAGTGTCAAACTACCTGAACTTTGATGCAAAAATCCAGTAATGATGTTACTCAAAGTTGTTTTGCCAACTCCGTTTCTGCCAACCAAGCTAACCATCTCACCAGCCTGAATACTTAAATTTAGGTTGTTTAAAACCTGCTTCGAATCATAACTAAAAGAAATATTTTCAGCCTTCAATAAAGGTTCTTTGTCTGTTAAATGTGATTGAATGTGCCGTGGCGTGACCCAATTTTTCACGTCTTGAATAGCGTCATTACTTAGCGCTACCTCATTTACACTATCCACATGATCAACTTGACTTAAATCGATGCCCGCATATTTCAGCGCAGACAAATAGAGGGGTTCACGCAACCCTAATTTTGCCAAGATACCACTTTTTAAAATTGTGTCAGGCTTATCATTTGCGACAATCTTGCCTTGATCGACTAAAATAATCCGATCCACGGATTTATATAAAACATTCTCAATTCGATGCTCGATAATCACTGTGGTCGTATCACCACTTTTTTGCATCTCATCAATTAATTCGATTGATTCACGACCAGCAACCGGATCAAGGCTGGCGAGGGGCTCATCAAATAAGAGAATTTTACCTTCATCAACTAAAACACCGGCCATCGATACGCGTTGTTTTTGACCACCCGAAATTTCTTGAGGATGATTATTAATAATTTCAGGGATTCCCAATCGTTTTGCCCACTCACTGGCCTTCTGTTTCAAAACGGACTGCTTTTCACCATCGTTTTCCAATGCAAACGCAATATCTTCAGCAACGTTTAAGCCAACAAACTGCGTGTCTGGATCCTGCAAAACAGTCCCAACCTTCAAAGACAGATCAAATATTGTTTGATCTGCCACTGATTGTCCATTAATTAAAATTTTGCCACTCAATTTTCCAGGATAAGCTGACGGAATTAGTCCATTCATTAACCGACTAATCGTGGTCTTTCCAGACCCAGATGGGCCAGCAATCAACACTTTTTCACCAGCATAAATGTCAAAATTTAAATGACTTAACGTTGGTTCTGACTGGCTTTGATACTGAAAGCTGACATCCTGAAAACTAATAATTGGGTTCTTCATAAATTTATGACTCTTTCTTTAAGCTGCCTTTCTTGGAACGGGTCCGGGCATAAGCCACCAATAAAATTGTCCCTAAAATTCCGACTGAAAGTGCATTGCAAATAACCGACGTAATTCCTTGTAAATAAACTTTGGAAGCTGGTTCTGAGTATACCAAAACATCGCCGGTTGGTGCAATAATTCCCCAGACAACAATACTGATGATTACTTGGTAAATGTTGAAGAAAACTAACTTACGTTTTGTTAAATCACCAGTTTCAATATTCAAGTATTTTCTAGTTAATCCAAATAGGACTCCGTAAATACCATCGGCAACAATCCATGTCCACCAAGGCTCGCCCCATGTTAAATCAGTAAACATATGACCGAGAAAGGCAATTAATCCCCCAGCTACTGGTCCGAAGATTGCACCCATTAATGCTAAAAATCCATATGCCAAATTAATATTTGTATCTGGAACTCCGGTTGGAATCGGAATATAACGCATCAAGACAAAGAAAATTGCCGTCCCAATCCCAATTGCTACCACTGTTCTTACTGAAATACCTTGCTTCTTATTCATAAGCTTCTCTCCCTATACCAATATTTTTTTAATTTTTATTACCAAAATAAAAACGCCCTCTACTTCAAAAACGAAGTAAAGGGCGTTTGACCGCGGTACCACCTTTATGGGTCTACACTTTCTGGTATTGGTGAATAACTGATACCAGTTTTTATTTTGAAAATTAAAAGGACATCTGTCCTCTTTGTGCTACGATTTAATCGCCAAACAAAATCGAAAAGAGGAAAAACAGATGTCCCTAACTAATTCTATTTTAAGCTTGTTTGAAATGACAGACCCAAATATAACCGTAACTGGTGTTACCAAGAAACGTTGCCCGAATGGACAACGAATTCATGTCGTTCACGCCAACCTTTCTTATCAGCTTGTGAAATGTCCCCATTGTGGCCATAAAAGTCTAATTAAAAACGGTACCCACGTTAGTCATCTAAGGTTGGGAACCTTATCAGGCGGACGTTATGAAATGCAGCTAAGACGACAAAGATATCAATGCCAACATTGTTTAAAAACCTGTAGAGCTAAAACTAACCTCGTTAGACGTAATGAAACTTTTACCCACAATGTTAAACATCAGGTCATTGTGCTAGCTCGTGACATGCTGACCAGTAAAGAAATCGCTAAAATTTGTGGCATTTCACCAAGTAGTGTTCAACGTATTTTAAATGCAAATATTCACTTGGCTTACCGTGTTAAGCAACTTCCGCCAAATCTTTGTTTCGATGAATTTCGTTCCTGTAATCATCTAATGTCCTTTAACTGTTGCGATGCCGTTAGTCATCGCCGCATTGTGACCCTCAAAGATCGTCTCAGTAAGGATATCATTGATTACTTTGAAGCTCGTTATTCAGTTCAAGAACGTGCGAAAGTTCAAACAATTACTATTGATATGAACGCCGAATATGCTAGCTTTATTCATCGTTTATTCCCGAATGCTGTCACGATTATTGACCGTTTCCACATTATTCAGCTTGCTGGTCGTGCACTAGACAATGAACGTACATGTATTATCCGTACTTTTCAAGATAAGCATTCACGCATTTACCGCATCCTTAAATCTCAATGGCGTTTATTTCATTTGGCAGAAGAGAAAATCAATGACACTAAGCTTATCTATTTACGAGGCATTAACGAGTATATGACCCAACAGAACGCCATCGACCTTGCCTTAGATGAATTTCCAGAATTCAAAACTGTGTATCAAACTTATCAAGGCATTCTAACCGCTATTCACCAAAAGGATGCCACGGAATTTAAAAATTTGATTACCAACTACCAAGTAGCTGGTAATCAAATGGACGTCACCATTTCAACCTTCGTTAAGAACGGCTCAGCAGTGCTCAACAGTTGTCGTTATCCGTATTCTAACGGTCCTATTGAAGGACTTAATCGTAAAATCAAGGTATTAAAGCGTAGCTGTTTTGGTTTTCGAAATATTCATAACTTCTTCATTCGTATCAGTTTAATTCATGAGTAAACAAAAAGCACATTCACCGAAGTGAACATGCCTTCAAAAATCTCTACCAATACAGTTTGACAGAGACCCACCTTTATTTGAACGCAAACACGTTCCTTAATTCATAAGGGCTTTTAAACCCGCGGCTTTAAATTTTCTTGAGCCACAACGCTCCCAGACCATCTTCAGCAAAAACTTCCCACTAGATTTCAACATTCCTAGCTCTCTGTAATTTCCGTTCTTGCGTACTCATCTGTTCACAGCATTTTTTAATATTCTGAATAAGTTTGATGATACTCCAAAATCGCTTTTTAGACAAGTAGTGAAAATCGTTTTCTGAAAATAAAAATAGTGCGTGTTCTGTATTTTCAAAGAGCACTCACTATTTTTAAAATTTATTTATTAAGCATTTTTACCAATTGTTTTGCGACGAACAACTTCCTTTTGAGCTGCAACATCGGCATCTTTGAATCCAAATGCCCATGTGCACCCAAACGCAACAACTAACGTAACCACCGTTGCAATCCAGAAATTAATTTCATTACTCATCCCACCACCAAATTTAGCAGGGGTGAAGAAGGAAGGAAATCCGATAATTGATCCGGTAAATCCGTACATGTTTACATTCAAAAGTCCGGAAACTAAGCCACCGGCCGCGGCACCAATACTAGCCGTCAAGAATGCCCGTCCGTATTTCAAGTTAATCCCGTAAATGGAAGGTTCCGTAATTCCGACAAAGGCTGAAATTGTAGCAGCACCAGAAAGTTCTTTAATAGATGCATTTTTTGATTTGATGAAAATTGCTAGAACTGCAGCACCTTGAGCAACCATTGTCATTGAAACAATCGCGTTTAAATAACTGTATCCTTTAGATGCAATATCGTTTGCAATCAATGGCACAATCGCCCAGTGTAATCCGAAGATAACCAAACTTTGATAGAAGCCACCAATGATTGCTCCGGCAATTGGATAATTGAATTTCAAAATTGCATCTAATAGCCATGAAATTCCGGTACTTACTAAGGTAATCGCAGGTCCCACAACGATCATGATGATTGCTGATACAAGAATAACTTCAAATAATGGCACAAAAATCATTTGGAGAATTTGAGGAATCCATTTTTTTAACCAAATTTCAATGTAGTGGGCCATCCATGCCCCCGCAATGATTGGAAAAATACTGTACGTGTAATTTACCATGTGAATTGGCAGGCCAAACAGATTCGTGTTCAAGGCCATTCCTAATAAAGTACCCGTTGTTTTGGTTCCGGAAGCAATTGCAAATAATGACGGATAAACTAACACCCCACCAATAATAGCCATTATAATTGGATCCGATTTAAGCCTTTTGGCAGCCGTAAACCCAACAATAATTGGTAAGAAGTAAAAGGCAGAATCACCCATTGCTGAGATAATAATGTAAGTTTGTGATGTTGCAGTCGTCCAGTGAAAATCCACGGCCATTTGGAGTAATCCTTTAAGAATACCACTCGCTGCCAATAAACCAACGACAGGCATCATTGAACCCGTGATAACCCCAATTAAGGAATTAAAACCGTCTTTAATTTTATCCTTAAAGCTTCGATTGTCAGGGCCTTTAGCCGCAGCTGATGTTTCCGCTACAATCGCCGCTGTTGCATCTGGATCCGCATATTCTTGTCCAATTTGTGCAATCACTGCATCATAAACTTCAGTAACTGCAGCACCAATTACAACTTGGTATTGGCCTTGTGCATGGCGCACGGTAATGACATCTTCAAAGTTTTGAATCACATCGTCTTTTGCAATGCTTTCATCTTTTAAATAAAACCGCAGACGCGTAATACAATGAATCAGACTTTTTATATTTTCTTTGCCACCAACATTCTCGATAATGTCGGAAGCAAGCTTTGTATAATCCTTTGCCATTTTAAATACCCCCTTTATTATGCTTTAACTGTGACAGTCCCAATCTTAGCTTTGGCTTTAGTTTGTCCTGTAGATACATCCAAATGATCTAATTTATCAGCAGAATTCGGAAAGACCACAATAATCACATCATCTAACTTAGCTTCATGAACCTGATCTAAATCAATGGTGGCAATATCATCCCCACCATTAACAATGTCACCAGGTTGCACGCTAATCGTAAATGGAGCGCCCTTCAAATCGACAGTATCAACACCCATGTGAATTAAAACTTCCATGCCATTGGCCATCGTAAATCCCAACGCGTGTTTTGTGCTGGCAACCATCGTCACTGTTCCAGCCACCGGACTCACAATGTGTCCGTCACTAGGCTTTACTCCAAGGCCTTCCCCCATCGCTTTTTGTGCAAAAACTGGATCGCTGACTTCACTCAAGTCGATAACTTGTCCAGTTACTGGTGCGTAAACTGAATTATCATCAGCCACCTTTTTCTTTTTTCCAAATCCAAACATTTCCATTACCTCCCAACTGAATAATAAAACTTGGCTTTAAAATTAATCGCTTTCTTGTTAACGGTGTCATCATACATCCTGTATATACATGTTGTCAAATTTAAAGTGCTTATTTTTTTAATTGCTTATTTATCGGCTTTTAAATGCATGGTATTTTAAAATATTATCTTTTTATCTTGTCTATACTTGTAATTTTATGATATGATGGAAGCGCTTTAGGAGGCGAGTAGTTATGCAAAATAAATTTAACGCCATTTATCATGATTTAGCAGACAAAATCATTCATCATATCTATCCGGTTGCTAGTTATCTTCCTAGTGAAACTCAGTTATCTGAACTATATGGAACATCTCGTGAAACAATCCGAAAAGCATTATCAGAGTTGCTTACAAACGGTTTTATCCAGAAAATTCGGGGGAAAGGTTCAGTTGTTTTGAACCTGCAGCGCTTTAATTTTCCAGTTTCTGGCATTACTTCTTTTAAAGAACTAAACAAGTCTCAACACATGAATTCCAGTACCGAAGTTCTATGCATTGAAGATCAGCATGTGCCACTCGAAAACTTTGATTATCAATCAGCTACCCCACTAAAGGCAACCTATGTGGAACGGCTTCGAAAAATTGACAACGAACCCATTGTTTTAGATCGCGATTATATTTTAAAAAATATTGTCCCTGAGATTTCTCAAACGGTAGCAGCCGATTCTTTATATGACTATTTTGAAAACCAGCTTGGTTTAGTCATTAGCTACGCAACCAAGACCATCACAGTTGAGCATCCTACTAAAGAAGAAGCTAAATTGCTTGAGCTAAACGAACAACAAGATATAGTTGTTGTCCGCAGTCAAACCTATTTAGAAGACACAACTCTCTTCCAATTTACAGAATCCATCCACCGGCCCGACAAATTTAGCTTTGTTGATTTTGCCCGCCGTCAAAAAATTAACTAAGGAGTGTTTAAATATGTCATTTCAAGACAAAGTAATCTATCAAATTTATCCAAAATCTTTTTATGATAGTGACGGTGACGGAATCGGGGATCTTCGCGGGATTATTGAAAAAATTCCTTACATTGCCAAACTTAACATTGACATGATTTGGTTTAATCCCTTTTTTGTATCTCCACAAAATGATAACGGTTATGATATCGCAGATTATTATAAAGTTGATCCTCGTTTTGGCACCATGGCCGATTTTGAAGAACTAGCTCAAAAATTAAAAGAACATCATATTGGAATTATGCTAGATATGGTCTTAAATCACACTTCTACAGCTCATGAATGGTTTCAAAAAGCCTTGGCTGGCGACACAAAATACCAAGATTTTTATTATATTCGGGATCCGAAGCCCAATGGGGATCTACCAACAAATTGGGATTCTAAATTTGGCGGCCCAGCTTGGGGCAAATTCGGTCAAACTGGAAAGTACTATTTACATCTCTATGACCCAACTCAAGCCGACCTTGACTGGCATAATCCTATCGTTCGTCAAGAACTCTATAAAGTGATTAACTTTTGGCAATCAAAGGGAGTCCATGGTTTCCGCTTCGACGTAATCAACGTCACGGGGAAAAAAAAAGAACTAATCGACGCTCCGGTTGGTGTGGCCAGCAAGTCTCTATATACTGATACACCAGTCGTTCAAGATTATCTAAAAGAAATGAATCAAGCAAGTTTTGGGCAAGATCCAGATGCGATTACCGTGGGCGAAATGTCGTCAACATCGATTGCTAATAGTGTTGAGTACACTTTACCCAGTAACCACGAATTGACGATGGTTTTCACTTTTCATCATTTAAAAGTTGATTATATAAATGGTGAGAAATGGACAAAAACGCCATTTGACTTCATGAAGCTCAAAAAAATCCTAAACGAGTGGCAAATTGGCATGGCCAAAGGCGGTGGTTGGAATGCCCTTTTCTGGAATAATCATGATCAACCCCGCGCGATTAATCGATTTGGTGATCCTGTTCATTACCGGGCAAAATCAGCAGAAATGTTGGCAACAACGATGCATTTATTGCGAGGAACTCCATATATCTATATGGGGGAAGAAATCGGGATGAGCGATCCGGATTACACTTCAATGAGTGATTATGTAGATGTGGAATGTCAAAATGCTTATCAAGAACTTTTAGCCACTGGTAAATCTGCAGCTGAGGCTTTTGAAATTATTAAAACTAAATCACGGGATAATAGTCGGACCCCCATGCAATGGGATAATTCCAAATATGCTGGTTTTTCAGCTCATAAGCCTTGGTTAATGCCCACCAATCAGGATGAAGTAAATGTTAAAGATGAATTTGCACACGGAGAAATTTTTGCTTACTATCAAAAACTAATTAAATTGCGAAAAACTCAGCCAATTATTGCGCAAGGCGATTTCAAGCCGCTAATGATTGATAATAAACAAGTTTTTGCTTACTTAAGAAATTATCAAGACCAGACCTTGATTGTCTTAAACAACTTCTACGGAAAATCGACAACTGTGGAATTACCAGACAAGCTATGCGAACAAAATAGTACAGTATTAATTTCAAATTATGATAATGCAATTGAACTTCAGAAACAGATTGAACTTCAACCCTATCAGTCTGTAGCGTTTTTACTGAATTAAACACAAAGAGCCTCTTCTGTATCCATTATGTTGGCTACAGAAGAGGCTCTTTATTATCAGAATCTAAAAAATCAAATTTTCCAATCGTACTTATAATCAGCATACGAAACATAAAAAGTACCAAACCGTCTAATCTTAAAGCTAATATTACCAACACCTTTTATAGAAATTCTTGACTGCTTTGGTGTAACAATAGTCAGCTTATTTTTCTTTAATTGGTTTATGTTACTATCAGTCAAAACAATTTCAGCCTTCGCAGCGGCAAACGGATCTGCATAACTACTACTGGCCAAGCGGGCACTCAGCTTGGGAGATAACAAGCAAAGGCAAAATAGGACCCCAATTATAACGGCCATTTGGTTTACATATTTAGCAGGTCGATCCTGATTGCAGATGATCACCGTTAAATAGGCATCGCAAATCAGCACAAATACTACGCCAAACATTGCGACTGGAAGTAAATATATTGGTGGTTTTGCAGTTATAGTTGCCAAAATCAAAAATATCAACGCAATCAGATTAATCGGACGCCACTTAAATAAGGTCATCAACAAAAGTACTGTGATTCCCGCAAGAGGCACAAAATTTAACACCATTCCTTTGCCGACCAACATAGTGGATTCAACGGTCGGGTACGAAACGGCTCGCAAAGCCCATAAAATATTTAACCCCATCCAAACACAAAAATAGATTGGTATCCTTAGATTTCGATATCTCATCAATAATTTCCTCTAACTCACTTAAGCAATATTATTTATCACACGATCGTTGTTGCTTGTCTAAAACATAACACTACACAATGTAAAAAACCAACCCAAATATACAAACAAAAGTGCTCACTTTCGCTATTCCTAAAATGGGCACTTATTTTATATTAGTTTGAACTTCTTCCGGATAATTTAAATTGACTGCCTTAGCCACTTGAGTAACAAATATTCCATCAAATAGTTCTGTCCAAGTAGCAGGACCGGTGGTAACAGAAGCCAAATCAAATGGATCTTCAATCAAGATGTTTTGTTCCTCACACCAAGCTGTTAAGCGTTTATAAATCTCAAGATTATTATTTTCATTTAAAAGATAATAATTGCCAGCCGAAGTTCCAATTGTTATTGATAATTCGTAATGAATACTGGGTGCAACAAAAGTAGTCATTCTTCGAATTACACCAAACTGAACATACTGAATATCTGCTGTCTTTGTGGTCTCAATCACTTTTTTGTTATTGTCGATTAATTGAATCCCTGTATCAATAAAATTAACCTCTTCTGATGCTTTTTCCCCAAATACTTTCCTACCGATTTTATGATTTCCCGCATCTGAATTTATTGAACTACGCGGAGAAATTTGATCATCGAACGAAATACGTATTTGTGTGAAACATTTCTTAACATACCGAATTTTATCTTTCACATACATACTACTATTAGTAAAAGCTGTTTTTGAAATTTCATGCATTTTCTTTGCCAATCTTTCAATTAAAATTTGGTTTGAACTTCTTCTGGATAATTCAGTTTTTCTGCTTTAGCAACTTTATCTACAAATGTACTATCAAGATCGTTTTTCCACGTGCTAGGTTCGCCCGTGATAGACTCTAACTCAAACGGATCTTCAAGCGAGATGTTTTGCTGGTTACACCAAGCCTTTAATTGCTCATAAACCGCAAAATCATCATTTAACAAATAATAATTACCACTGTCTATTCCGATTGTTATCGCTAATTCATAATAAAAACCAGGTGCCAAATAGGTAGACATTTTGCGAATCACACCAAATTGAATGTATTGAATATCACTTGATTTCGTGGTCGCAACTACTTCCTTATCCTTACCAATCACCTGCATTCCAGTGTCATCAAACTTCACCGTTTCTGGTAGTACCAGTCCAAACAGTTCTCCAACCACTTTATTACTTTTTTTATCTGAATTCTTCTGACTCTGTGGAAAAATTTGGTCATTAATTAAAATACGCATTGATGTAAAACAATCTTTAATATAAGCTACTTTTTCTTTTTTATAATTACCTGTTTTAGCAAAAGCCGTTTTTGGAATTTCATGCATCTTCTTCACCAATCTTTCAATTAAACCTTGAGTATTTCACAACAACAATATATGAAATTAGCTTAATCGAACCCTTGCCATTTTACAGATTTATCACTACTAACAAATTTCACTAACATGTTATCCCCCCAGAGAGCTGTTTAAAACGCTTTCATTAAATTCTATTTTAGTCTCTTTTCTAAAAAAGACAACTATTGCTAGAAAACTCAAATTTTCGTTAGTTTACGCAGAATGGCGATTGGCAATTGCCAAGATAAACACGGTGCTTAAGATTAAGATGGTCCCAATTGTTTCCATCAAACCAAACTTTAAGTTTAGAAACACTACCGATACGATCGTTGCTGATAACGGCTCAAAAGCATCCAATAAACCAGTGGCAGTTGCAGAAATGTAGGCTAAACTGGCTAGATAAATAAAGTAGGCTATGACGGAACCAAAAATGACGATAAACAAATATCCTGCCCAGCCGGCCGCGTCAAATTTTGGCACATCACGCCATGCTGGCTGAATAAACATGAACAACGCGCCACCAACCACCATTGACCATGAAGAAACGGTCAAAGATCCGTATTGATCCAGTATTTTATCCGGCAACAAAACATAAGCAGCCGCGGCCACTCCCGTTACCACACCCCAAAATAAGGCTGCTGGCGAAATAGTCAAAGACGTTGGATTCCCGCCCGTAATCAAGAGATAGGTTCCGACCAAAGCCGCAACAATGGCCCAAACATCTCCGCGTCGTGGCACCTTTTTATAACGCACGATTGTGAAGACGACAATAAAGACCGGCGCTAAAAACTGTAGAATAGTAGCCGTAGCAGCATTTCCAACTGCCACTGCCTTGTAGTAAACAGCTTGCATAGCAGTCATGCCAAAAATGGTAAAAACAAGTAATTGAATAATCGCCTTTTTATCGTGCCAAATCGCAAATAGCTTTGGTCGTTGTTTTGCTTGAAGCATCCCAAATGCAAGTAATAATAATCCACCAAAAAACATCTTGGATCCAATTAACCAAGTTAATTTCATGTGGTAATCAGCAAATAGAATCTGCGCAATCGGTCCTGAAATCCCCCAACAAATAGCCCCAATTGACGCGTACAAAATTCCTCGTGTTGATTTGCTCATACTTGCATCCCCCGTTTAGTGTTTCCCGTATTTAAAACTCATGCTTCTAATTATCGGACTATTAGGAAACGAACGCAATGAGGATTTTGTATTTAACTAACTAGCATTTCAAATATTTGCCACTGAGACGGAGGACAGCTCAGAAAAGCAAAAGACAATAAATAAGTACATCTCACGCGGGATGGCGATCCCGCACCGGTGCCGCTCGTTGCCTTTTTTTCTCCGCCGAGATTTAGGACAGCTCGACAAGTCAAAAGGGCGCGGATAAGTATGACTCACAGCAGGATTGCAATCCTGCCTCCGTCACCTTGCTCGTTGCCTCTTTTTATCCGCCGAGACTGAGGACAGCTCAGAAAAGCAAAAGACAATAAATAAGTACACCTCACGCGGGATGGTAATCCCGCACCGGTGCTGCTCGTTGCCTTTTTTTCTCCGCCGAGACTGAGGACAGCTCAGAAAAGCAAAAGACAATAAATAAGTACACCTCACGCGGGATGGCAATCCCGCACCGGTGCTGCTCGTTGCCTTTTTTTCTCCGCTGAGATTTAGGACAGCTCGACAAGTCAAAAGGGCGCGGATAAGTATGACTCACAGCAGGATTGCAATCCTGCCTCCGTCACCTTGCTCGTTGCCTCTTTTTATCCGCCGAGACTGAGGACAGCTCAGAAAAGCAAAAGACAATAAATAAGTACACCTCACGCGGGATGGTGATCCCGCACCGGTGCACTTATTTAGTGTCTTTTAGCGCTTTTCTTCGCTCACTTTATTTCTAATACCTCAATATTCCCGCCGCCACTTTATCGGTTGGCATATCTTCCGTATCCAGCAAGACGATCCTTCCACCTGTCTGCATCGTTTTATCCACAATATCGTTCACAAGATTATTATTTTGGGCCTCCGTCGTTTCTGTATCCAACTTGCCCTCTTCATCAATCATGCCAACCACCGTTGTGTCATTTCTTACAAACAGCGTATCAATTTGACCGGCCACCGCACAGCGCACCAACTCACGCATATCACTCGTTGCCTTATTCCTATCTTTCGCCGTTTCATAACGCTGCTTTTGCACATCCATAATTCCTTCAAACCATTTCCGTACAACTGGACGCATCTTATTTTCTAATTGATCAATTTTTGAGCCATTAGGTGATTCTTCAACACACAAATGACGTGATAGATTCTTATTCTTAGTGACCTGACGGAAACGTGCCTGATTTTCAGGTAACCCAAACACAATCGTCATCAAACCTTCCGGATGCGCATAATTTTTTGTCACATACGAATCGACCATCTGATAGTAATTAATTTGGTCATTAGTAACTTCTTGGCTCTTCTCGTTATGCCCATGATAAGCCACCGCAATATCGCCCCCATGATTGGAAGCTCCACGAAACGACATCTCACCACCGACTAATTCATTATCGCCAAGTGCTTCCTTCAATGTTCGCGGCGCATCTTCACCAAGCGTAATTTCTTCTAGGTCATACCCACTTCCGCGATAAAGCTTAAATGACGTTTGATTAAGTCCGATTAATAAGTACTCAAATTTAAGCTGTAACTCCTGGATAATTGGCAACACATTAGGTTGACGTGAAACGGAAACTTGATTAACACAATTTCCGGAAAGCTGGAATGTCTGTACCTTGTCCATATCACCAATTAAAACCACTGCTTCGCCTGCATCATCCAACCAGAAACTACTATCATCACCATAAATACTCCAACGACTTAAGTAGGCCTCGTGATCAACTTCAGGAAACAATTTTGTTAACTTATCTTTTGCTTCCTTCAACAAATTTTTGAAAGTGATTTTTGTGTGCTGAATCTCTTTTAAATCAGCAGGGTTATTCACAATCATCGTGATAAACGGGCCGTGTTCTGAGCTCAATACATCGTTTAAATCATTCTTGTTAATTCGCATAGGTTATTCCTCCAGTAAGAATATTGATATGAAAGCCTTTTCTATTTCTACCCCAAGCATAGCATCTTTCTATCAAAATATCCAGTATAGTTATAACGTTCATAAGCAGAATATTATTTATAACCCATATGAAAGTCTAACTTACATTTTACTGAAACAACTCAAAGTGCGGTTTCAAATACTTTCCCGTCTCACTTTGAGGCGTATTTGCCACCTCTTTTGGCGTACCGGCGGCAATGATTTTTCCACCAAATTGGCCACCTTTTGGCCCAAGATCGACCACATAATCTGCATTCGCAATCACGTCCAAATCATGTTCAATGATAATAATTGTAGCTCCTTGATCAATCAACCGATCAAACACATGAATCAACGTTTGAATATCAAGTGGATGTAACCCTACAGATGGTTCATCAAACACAAATAATGTCCCGCTTTGTTTCCGGCCCATTTGTGAAACTAACTTCAAACGCTGTGCTTCACCACCGGATAGAATTGGCGTACTCTCACCTAATACAAGATATCCCAATCCCATTTCATCAAGTTTTTCCAAAATTGATTTGATTGCAGGCACGCCTTTAAAAATTGGTAAGGCATGCTCTACATTAAGCGCCAAAATATCGGCAATGGTATAGCCGTGCCATTTTACCGCCAATGTTTCATCATTGTATCGCTTGCCGTGACAAACGGGACAAGTTTCTACCATGTCTGGCAGGTACTGAATATCCAGTGAAATTGTGCCGGTCCCCTTACAGTTCGGGCAAGCCCCTGAAGCCACATTGTAAGAAAAATTGCTGGCGGTCCACTTCCGTTGTTTTGCCTCCGGAGTATCAGCGAATAAAGCCCGGAGCGTATCCAAAATTCCAGAATAAGTTGCGACTGTAGAACGGACGTTTTTCCCGACTGGTACCGAATCCACCATGACCACCCGATGAATATGGGCGCGGTCTAACTGACTAATGTGGGCTGGTAATGGTTCTTTTTTAATCGCCGCTTTAATTGCTGGAATTAAACTATCTAAAATCAGCGTTGTCTTCCCAGCACCTGAAAATCCTGCCACAACGCTGAGCCGTCCCTTGGGGAAATGAGCGACGACATTATGCAGATTATATCGATCAGACACACCAATCGTTAGATCGCCCTTATCAAACAGTTTAGCTTTCGGAACCTGCTTTCTAACCAATAATTGCGCTGTTCCATTTAAAAATGGTGCAATGAGCGATTGCGGGCTCTGCTTAATAGTAGAAACTGTTCCTTGGTCAACAACTGTACCCCCGTTTTTACCGGCGCCTGGGCCAATCTCAATCACATAGTCCGCAGCCGAAATAATCCGCGTGTCATGATCAACAACTACTAATGAATTTCCTTGCGCAACTAACTGATGCAAAATCTTAATTAAGCCACTGACATTGGCTGGATGTAGCCCAACAGATGGTTCATCAAGAACATAAAGCACCCCGGTCGTTTGGCTGCGTAAAGTTCGCCCGAGTTGAATACGCTGTAATTCCCCGGTTGATAAGGTGTCGCCCTCTCGATCCAAGGTTAAATAATCCAGTCCTAAGTCTAAAACAGGCTGAACACTATCTTGAAGTTCACCTACCAAATTAGCGCCAAGTTCGTGCATCGTTTCTGGTAACCACGGCACAATTTTAGGCATAAATTGGGTTAATTCGGTGATGGTCATTTTTGAAACTTCAGAAATATCTTTATCCACTAATTTTGTGTTTAATAATTTGGGCGCAAAACGCGTTCCATGACACGTTGGGCAAATATCAAATGAATAAAATCGATTGAGCCGTTTGATTGCTCGTTCATTGGTTGTTGTCGCTAAACTATCTTCAACCGCCGAATAGGCATTCTCAAATTGCGCGTTGTCCATATGGAAAATCTTGCCCGTTTTAGATGGAATGTTAATCGCATATTTTTTATTTTCACCATGCCAAACCATTTCTTGATCTTCCGCACTCATTTGATTAAATGGCGTATCAATTGGAATCCCAATCTGTTCAGCCACATAAATCATAAAATTACGGCCTGGCAATCGCCATGAAGCCACCGCCCCCTCACGAATGGTTTTCGTTTCATCAGGGATCAACCGGCTTTTTACAATCTGGCGGACTTTACCGACACCATTACAAGTTGGGCAGGCACCTTCTGAGTTGAACGCAAAACTTTCTGCACCGGGTGCCATGAATTTCACTCCACAAGTCGGACAAATTACGTAGCCCATATTTTCTGCAACTTCTAAAGTTGGTGGCACACGATGCCCATTGGGACAAACATGCGAACCTAATCGTGAAAACATCAGACGCAGAACGTTTAAACTCTCTGTCATTGTTCCAACAGTTGAACGAACGCCAGGAACGGTTGGTCGTTGCCTTAACGCCAATGCAGAGGGCAAATACTTCACTTCATCAACATCAGCTTTGCCAGCCTGACTAATCCGGCGTCGCGTATAGGTTGAAAGAGAATTTAAATAACGGCGGGCCCCTTCAGCATAAAGAACACCCATCGCTAGTGAGGATTTTCCTGATCCTGATTTTCCCGTAATCGCTACAAATGCGTTTAGCGGAATTGTCACGTTCAAATTTTTTAAATTATTAACATGCGCCCCAATTACTTCAATGTTATCGGGAATCGTTTCTTTATGTTGAATTGCCATGTAAACCGCCTTACCTTTCTGTTACACTTCCCCTTCAGTATAACGCGCGTTGATATTTAGCAAAAATAAAAACACATTCTGAAGTTCAGATTTAACTTCAGAATGTGTTTTTCAATCAACTTATTTTAAACTAAATAAATTACAATAATTAGTGCCGCTAACGCCACAATAGCAGATATTCTTGCCAACCGCTTATTGGTACTTCGTTTCTTATAAGCATAATATCCACAAATAATCGTAACAATAAATGCAGCAAGCAAAACCCAAAAGCCCATCTAAATCATCTCCCAAATTAAACTCTAAATAACGCTAATATTACGAATACATAAACAATCTCTACAGAGTTAATAAAGCTCCCAATAGTCTTTTAAAAAAGTTACCTTGAAATCTTGGTAAAAGCTCAAAGTATGTCCCGATTCTTAAAATTCCAGTTCTTCAACACCGATTCCAAATTCTTGCCATAAGATTGTTAACCAAGGCCCTGCTATAAGACAAAACACCGCGAAATAGAGAACATACTTTAATACCTTGGAATTTGAAATTTTTTCACTCATTGATATGACCCTTTTGGAAATAGAACTGATATCTAGTTCAATAAGTTCATTTTTAGAAACATTTTGTAGAAATATCTTTTCATAGTTATATTTCTTTAAATAAGTTAATCTCTATTATGTTAAATAAAGAACAACCGCTAACGCTATGACCATTATCACGGTGAGCACAATTGCCAATGGCCGATTCTTATTTCTCTGTTTAGTTGCCATAACTCCACATCCGATGGCAGTGATAAATAACGCTAAGAGTAACCACAATCCCATTTCATTTCCTCCATTACTTAATAAATATAGAACAGCTAATTAATTTATGCTATGATTAGATAAAAACATATAATGTAGAAGGGCTATTATGCAAAAATTAATTGTATTTATAATCAGTATATCCTTACTTTCATCACTTTCTGCGTGTGAAAAAAATAATTCCGCAAAGGTTTCTTCATCTCATTCAGAAGCTCATACAAGTAAAGCTAGCAATAAAAAGATAAATTCATCGAAGAGCACTAAAACTAGTTCTTCTAAAAGAATTACAACCGCCAACAGTAAAAATGTACATCATACAGCTGCAAAAAAGGCCACTGCGACATCAGCTTCAGAAACTAAAAGTTCATCCTCAGCTTCTTCAAACAATACTGGACTCAATCAAACGCGAGCAGCAATAACAGCGGAAGAAAAATCAAATGATAACAAACCTTTAAATTGGGAACCTATAAAAAACGCCCAGCAAGCAGAGGCTCGTGTCACTAAATTATACGGTAACAAAGGATGGATAACAATGCACGGTACAGTCGGTATTAGTTCTCCAATTTATTTTTCTGAAACTAGTAACGCTACTAACACAACATATGTTATCTATGCTACTGGTAAAGTAACTGCCATGCATTAGCCTAAGATATTTACCTTTATATTGTACAGAAAAAGGACCAGTTCAAACTGATCCTTAAACTCTATTTATTTAGTTAGTTCCTCACGGCCAACTTCAAGATAATGTTTCATATCATCTTCTGGTACCATGCTACCACCAGTTGCCCAAACAATATGATTAGCATTCTTCAATGGAAAATCAGCTGCCAATTCGCCTAATGATTGATCCATAATTGAGAACCCAGCGGCTGCTGAAGGTTCCAAACCAATCTTTTCTGTATCATATAGTCGTGCAACATCTTTCATCATTTCTTCGTCCTTGAAAGTTGCCGTTCCTAACAACAAAGTTCGCATGTTTTTACCAGCAATTCGTGAAGCACGACCAACAGCCAAACCATCTGCTTTGGTAGTCCCATCAATCCCAATATCATAAACGGAAATTTTATCGTTTAAACCAGTTACCATCCCCAACGTCACGGACGGAATGTGAGTAGGCTCTGCAAAAATTGCATGCACATGTTCACCCAAGACCTTCTTCAAGCCAAAGGTAACCCCACTTGGGCTGCCACCAACTCCAGCTGGTAGGTAAACAAATAAAGGATGGTCCTTGTCAACTTTGATATCCTGTGACTTCAATTGGGCTTGCAAACGCAAAGCAGCTACTGAATAACCCAAGAATAAATCGTATGAGCCTTCATCATCAATAAAGTAAGTCATTGGGTCTTCAGCTGCCATCTTACGAGCTTCTGTAATCGCATGTGTGAAGTTATCATTGTACTCCACGACATTTACACCAAAGGCACGCAATTTGTCTTTCTTCCACTTTGAGGCATCAGCCGACATATGAACAGAAGTCCGAAAGCCTAATTTCTGGGCCACAATTCCAATTGAAAGACCCAAGTTACCAGTTGAACCAACTGCAATCCCATATTTAGAAAACAAATCATGGTATTTTTTACTGGCCAATACAGCATAGTTATCTGCATAAATTAGACCACCTTCACGGATGGCAACTTTTTCGGCAAACTTCAAAACTTCGTAAATACCACCACGAGATTTGATAGACCCAGAAATTGGTAAATAGTTATCTGCCTTTAAATATAAGTTACCTTCAATCTTATTTGTAAATGTTTCATTTAGGCGAGCTTTCATATCTGGCAGGTCAACCAATGGCGATTCCAAAATTCCTTGGGTAGCTAAAGTTTCTGGAAAAGCGACCTCAAAATAAGGTGCGAAACGGTGAAAACGCGCTTCTGCATCAAAGATATCCTCAATTCCAACTGAAAGTTTAGCATCTTTCCCATAGTCTGGATTTCGCCAAAAAAAAGGCTTCAAGTCCTTCATGGTCTTTACTTCTGGATATTTTTCGATCAAATCATCGACATTCATTTTTAGATCTCCTCAAATTAATATAGTTGTCTTACCCATGTTTTTCTCCATTAATCAGTATAACAACAATAGATTAATTTTTTAAGAGGTCTAATGAAAATAATGCTACCTTTGCCAAAGCAACATAAAGTTCTCAGCGTTTTAATAATCGGACTAATTCTATTTTCCTTAACATTTAATCTCCCCCAAATACTCTGATATGCAAATCTACACCCTAAATACTAGTCGGGTAATAACTTGGACCAGCACCAGCAAAACAATTAACTCACTTGATAACCTCATTCTGCTAACAAGCAGATAGCTCAACAAAAAGTTCAGCAAAGTCATCAAGATTCCCCACCAAAAAACATGACCGTAGCACAAAGCATCCCAAACAATCGTTGTTAACGTTATGACTGTCCATAGTTTTGCGCTTTCAATCAAAACTCTGCTATTTTCGGCTTTTCTCGATCTAAAATACGCCATATTTTGTATTGCATATGGTAAACAGCTTTGTTTCACTTTTTTTCAATACCTACGAAAAAATAAGAACCGGTAAAAGACTACCAGCTCTTATTTATATCCCAACCTCGTATATGACCAGTTTTCATTGTCACACATTCAGATTGAATTTTTATTAACTCCCCCCAGAGCTTGGATACTTATCTCGCGTTGTATAAAATGTGAATCTTAATTTTACTAAATCAACAAAAATAATTATGCCAGTAAATAAGTTGATTGCACAGAAGCCAGTAGTTTACATTCCAGCAACTATCAGTTTACATGCTCATTATTTATGCATGCTGAACTTCAATGAAGTTGAAAATTGTTGTTGACCAATTTCTATTTGTTGTTTTAGAAATTTTCTATAAATATATTGTATATTCATACGACCTAACATAGGAAAAGAAAAAATTAACGTACATTTTTCAAAGATTAACGTAAGTAACAAACCCTCATCAACATCATCTAATTACTTTTTGATTCCTTTAAATTCTCAATTTATTCAACAATAGCAATCAACTATTCTTTTGGATTTCACACTTTTAAATCCATTTAAGCAACCTAAAAATTACAATGATTAGTAATACAACAATTTGAATAGGTAACAAAATATCGACATTTAAAATTAGATACTGAGTTATAATAACGGTAACTCCAACAATAATCGTATCGTTAAAAAAGAATGGCCAAGTTGGTTTGAAGAACCATAAAGCAATGGCCACAAAAATCCAATATAAGCCTGCTAACAATGCCGTTCGTGCTGGTTCATCATTTATGGTAGATGCTGCACCTGATAGATATATATAACTACCAAGTATAAATGTAATTATGGAAAGGATAATTTTTTTTATTTTCATGTTTCGCCTCAATAAGAAGTAATTTTATGAATATTAGTTGGTTTGAAAGAACCTTTAAAATTGCCGGTTAGTCCGTGTGGAGTCACAATATGAGTGTTTGTTTTATAGGAAATTAGAGCTGACTTAGTTGCTTCCTAACCAATATGATAAATAAACATACTTAGAACAATAGCTCGGAGACTTATGATATAAATTTGTAGAAATAAAGTATGTGGGATTATCCTTTTTATACATGTATTTGTATGCATATGTCGATGCAGCATCTGCGTAATGTGGATGTGCTTTTATTCGATAAACATACACAAATCTATTTTTACCTGTATTGCGATAAAAAAAGCCTTTTTTTTGAACTGTGCCAAGCTCCGTGGTTCAACCCCCGGCATTTCCATCACATATTTTGAAGATGTTACAATGGCAGCGTGCCCAATTATTCGTGATTTGCAATCTGAATTCCGCCCATAAACAGTCCCCATTCTATAATACTTAAGGTTTTATTATCTGCTTTTATGTTAACACCCCTTTCTTAACCTTTTTTCCGCTCTCTTAAATTACACTCTTTTAGATGTTTATAGTATATAGTCAAACGGTCTGGTGTGAGTAAATAAAAAATAAACGTACCAATTTCAATGGTTAACGTAAAAAAAAGGATTTACAGTTTTATACTGTAAATCCTTTTTAAGATACATGATTTTTCATCAATTTAGTCAAATCCCGGGCCTTGCGAAATGATACCTTGCAAACTAATCCCTGATTAAACTGTAATTGTCTGGCTTGCGCATCAAAACTTGTCACATGATCTAAATTAACCAAATAACTTTTATCACAGCGAAATAAATTAGTATATTTTTCTTCTAGATTATTGAGATTGCCTGGAAATTCAGCCTGCCGATTTTGGGCAATCATCGTAACACTTCCTGGTCGTTCCTTAACCGTATATAGCATCACCAATTCGTTCATCGGGACGGAAAAATAACGCGATCCGATTCGATAGCCGAATAGTTTTTGCTGATGATACAGTGCTTCAACGTACTGAGCCCGCGCTAAATTGATATCCTCGATTATTTTACTTTTAATACCTTCAAGCGTTTTATCTTTCAAGATATAATCCAATGGTGCAATTTTTCGCTCTAACGTTAAAAAGGCCAGTTCATCATGAGTTGTGATAAACACAATTTGAGCAAAGGGCATCTTTTGTCGAATTTTACTAGCTAGTTTTAATCCGGCATCTGTTTGCGATCCAATTTCCATATCTAAAAAGAACAGTCCCTGCTCTTGATCCAGGATACTGCTTTCTAACTTTTCAACATCATTGGTTGCACAAACCAACTTCATTGCATAATTGTTAATCATGATGGTATTTTTGATAACTTTCGCATAATACGCTTGTTGTTCAAGATTATCTTCTAGTAAATAGATTGAAAACACTTATTTCTCCCCCGTAATAATTAAAGTGATCCGCAGCTTTTGTTGTATCAACTGTGTGTCCAAATAAAAGTTTGCATTTTGATTAACCAACTCTTTGACATTTGCCAGACCCAAGCCTCGATTTGATCCTTTTGAGGAATAACCCAACTTGAAAATAGTTTGAATATCAAACGGTAATTCAACAGAATTTTCCACTGAAATTTCAACTGTATCATCTGTTTTAATAACCGCACAGGTCACCTTCTGATCGGGCATTTTACTAGCCTGTTCAATTGCATTATCCAGCAAGACACCCACAATCCTAACAATATCGACAAGTTGTTTTTCGATCAAGAGATCATCTTGTTCAATTTCCAAATCTAATTCAACTTTTTGTTTGCGTGCTTCAAAAAATTTCTGAATGATCAATCCACGCAGAGTTTCATTTTTTAGATGATCCAGCGCACCAATACTAACTTTACTTAGCGAACCATTTAAATGCTTTTTATTTTTTAATTCGTTTAAATACTCCCGCAATTCTGTTTGATCATCGTTTTTCACCAGTTCCGTCATTGAAAGTATAATATTCTGATAATCGTGCTTAAATTGACGCAACTCGGTATACTGCTGTTCGATACTAGCCAAATAATCATGTAATTGCTGATTTCTGATTCCTTCATCCTTCATATTCTGTTGCACAGCATACGTTTTGATAAAAACCTGCATTTGCCAACCCATCAAAAGAATAATTAGCATAAAAATTACAATACTAGCTGCCTGAATGATCGCCGTAATGTTTTGAATATCGCTAATAATCAAAATCGTTTGAATAGAACCATAAATCATCATTAACATCCCACAAATCCGGGTGGATAATCCTAAATCTTCAATCTGATCCACCAAATGACGCCACCAAGCATGATGTCGATAAACCCAAATGAATAAGAGAATGGTAAAAAGTAAATCAATCGTTATATCCTGAAATACCAGTACACCACCGACACTCGAAAGTGACTTAATGGAATGAAAATGGTTTGTCCACAACGAAATTGTCGTACTAATGTATCCACTAATGGAGATTAAGATTATTTGAATAATGACACTGATTAGCATTGTATTGATGTATCTGGGATCAATTTTCAATTTTCTCTGCCTGATCATTTCAATAATAATTACCCCTAAAACTAGTGGTAGATAGGCAGCATCTTCCAAAATCATACTTAAAAATGCGCAAAAAACACTGACAACAAAATTTAAAACGACTACTTTCAGCCTGAAATTATGATTTAGATAAGCATTTGTACTTAAAACAATAAAAATCAATGCAAAATTCTCAACGAGATACTCAATAATTCCAAATTCTATCATTATCTGTTAGTTTAGATGAATAACAAAATTCATTCATCGCTGGCTCCCTTTAAACCAAATCTACGTCTTGCATCACATTCTTTAGTTTAACTAAATTGTATCAACAGCGCAATGCGAACCGTATCGTTTTCGGTTAAAGTACAATATTTTGTAAGTGAACAAATATACAGCTTTCAGTTAGGAAAAATTTATGACCTAATCATATCCTAAATGAAAACATTTTTTAAAAATCTCTCCGAAACAAAAACAGTAAATAAGGGATTGAAAATCAAAAACTGATTTTCAATCCCTTATTGCTTAAATTTTAGTACTTAATTCCTTCGTCTACATCATCCAACGGCACAATGATCATTGCGTTCTTGCGATAAACATTTACATGATGAATATCATGAGCCTTCAACATATCAACCGCATTTTCATAGTTACGCATATACTGATTACTATCATGTGCATCTGAGCCAATTGTGAATCGTTTGCCACCAAGTTGTTTGTAAATTTCAACTGCATAATCATACAACCCGATATTATGATACTTATACATGCTAGTGGTATTCAACTCAAACGCCATATTATAACGGACAGCTAACTTCAAAATGTTAGCTAACAACACACCGGCCGTTGTTTCAAACATCCCTGAAGTTAAATTAAGGTTACGCACACCATAATCAAAGTGGGCTAACACATCAGCATCGTGAAAAGCATTAATGCCCTTCCACATTAACCGATAGTATTTGTCCGTGACCATCAATGGATCCATCGTCGATACCATACTGTCACTAAAATCATACTCAGCACTTCGGTGGAAACTCAACAATTTAATGTCAAAATCGTGTTGTTTTAGATAAGCATGCATCTCTTTTTCACGTCCGGCAAAGTAACCGATCTCCACACCCTTAAAAATGTGTTTCCCAGTTTCTTTTTCTAAACGATTAATCTCACGCGAGTAGGCGTCATAATCAAGCAGGTCATCCCCGCTTTTGTCGTCTTTTGCTTTGAAATCTAAATGCTCAGTGCTAACAAAATTGTCACCAGCGAGTTTTAAATATGCAGCCATTTTTTCATCTGAATCAAATGAAAAGTCTGTATGTACATGTTGATCATAATAATCCATAGAAAACTCATCTCACTTATCATTTTTTTTGACTAATTGTTTAAAATATCCATGATGATATAAATCTTGTTTCAGGTCCGCTAAGGTAAAGCGATGATAGAACGAGCGATACTGATCATCTGCAAGAGTAAACAAATCGGTTAGTGTTTCTGACATATTATCAGAAATAGGATCTGCCTGATTGACCCCTTCAGATTTTCCCGTGATGAACCGCGCATAACTTATTGTAGGCGGAATCGTCAGGTCATATAATTCACCCACATTAATATCTGCTAGTGCTCTTTTTAACTGATAACCGCCATTCTTTCCTACTGATCCCTCAATGTACCCTTTTTTATGGAGGACGGATAAAATGTTACGAATGACCACGGCGTTTAGATCCAACGAAGCGGCTAATTCTCGGCTAGCAATCTTTCGTGGATTGTTCTCTTCCAAGTAAAACAAACTGTGCACCGCAACTGAAAAATCCAATTTCATTCGATCGGACCTCCTTGTTAATGTTTACACTTACATTTTAACACAATTTCCTATTTTCTTGGGAAAATTGGTCGAAAATGAAAACATCAAGAAAGCTTGCAAAACACGTTTATTTTTTTGCGTTTTTTTCTATTTGCCAGCCTGAATTGCGCGGTAAACAGCCCCGATTATACCAGCATCATTTCGTAGTTTAGCAGGTTTCACTTCCGCAAAGGTCAAATCGCGGACATCTGAATTACGGGCTTTCATATCCGCAATTTTAGCATGCAAACCATCAATAAATTTCGGATTAGCAGAAATGCCACCACCAATTAAGACAATTTCTGGGTCAATTGCCACCATCAAATTAATAATCCCTTTAGCGAGGGCCGTATAGAAGAAGTCTAGGCTTTCAAGCGCCATTTTGTCGTTCTTATCTGCCAAATCATAGACAACACGCGCATCAGTCACTTCTGGTTTGCCGCTATGCTTGTTGTAGTAATTTAAAAGACCAAACACAGTTGCACCAGTAAAACTCAAACTGTTAAGCTCCAGATTTTGATCGTTATTCACATTCATGACGGACATCATCCCTAACTCGCCAGCCATTCCGTGACCACCACGGTAAATTTGGTCGTTAATGACGATCCCGCCACCAATTCCAGTGCCGACAACCATGCAATAATAACTATGAAAACCAACCGCATTGCCTTTCCACTGTTCCGCAAAGGCCGCCGCATTGGCGTCATTTTCAACGGTTGTCGTAATATGGGTGCGTTTTTCAATTTCTTGTTTCAGGTTAATCCCGAAGAAATCTTTAATTGCGCCACCAGTGGTCATGAAACCATCTTTTTGAACAATCCCAGGGGCACTCACACCAATCGCAGTAATGGTTTTTTCTGCTGTAAATTTATTAACAATTGTGGCAATGTTTTTGAGGATCTCTTCACCTTTAATGCTGGTTTTAACCGCATCTTTTTCAAGGATTTTGCCAGTTTCATCAACTAGGCCATATGTAATCGTCGTGCCACCAATATCGAGTCCAATATAATATTTCATATTTTTAACTTCCTTTACATTATGTATGAAAAGAGGATTGAAACAAAACGCTACGTTCAAACAAGATGACCGCAACATTTTTATTTCAGATCCTCTTTTTTTAAAACGTTTTTATTTCAAGTCCTCACCATTGCTGGCAATTACTTTCTTATACCAATCAAACGAATCCTTCTTAGAACGATCCAATGTCCCTTTACCGTCATCATCTTTATCAACATAGATGAAGCCATAACGTTTGGACATCTGGCCTGTTCCGGCAGAAACAAGATCAATGCAACCCCATGGTGTGTAACCCATTAAATCAACACCATCGAGAGCCACAGCCTTTTCCATTTCGGCAATGTGGGCACGCAAGTAATCTACACGATATGGATCATGAATGCTACCATCCGCTTCAACTTTATCACGGGCACCTAACCCATTTTCGACGATGAATAATGGCAAATGATAACGGTCCGTCAACCAGTTTAGAGAGTAACGTAAGCCAACTGGATCAATTGGCCAATCCCATTCGCTAGTTTCCAAAGTTGTATTCTTGGTGACCGGCTCTTCAGGATTAATATCACCATCTAAGTCGATGCCATCTGCTTTAACAGTCATCGAATTGTAGTAACTTAAACCAATATAATCAACGGTGCCTTGTTTCAAGATTTCACGATCTTCATCGGTAATATCTTTACGGTATCCCTTACGTTTCAAATATGTCTCAATGTTATTTGGATAAGCACCATTTGCATGCACATCAGAGAACCAATAACGACGTTGCATCATGCGTTCTGCCAACATAATATTCTTTGGATCGGCATTCAATGGATAAATTGGCGTCATGTTAATCATGCAACCAATTTGGAAATCAGGATTAATTTCATGACCCACTTTAACTGCTTTAGCACTTGCGACTAACTCATAATGGGCAGCCTGATACATAGCAGCTTCGCGGTCTTCTTTTTTTACATTGCTAAACAAAATTCCTGAGTTTGTGGCAACTGAAAATTCACTGTTGAAATCACTTTGGTTATCAATTTCATTAAATGTCATCCAGTATTTCACTTTGTTCTTATAACGTTTGAAACAAGTTTCCGCAAAGTTCATGTAAAAATCGATCACTTTACGATTTGTGAAACCACCATACTCTTTAATAAGATGATATGGCATTTCAAAGTGAGCCAAGGTAATAACTGGTTCAATACCGTATTTATGGCATTCATCAAATAAGGCGTCGTAAAATCTCAATCCTGCTTCATTTGGCTTATCTTCATCCCCATTTGGAAAGATTCGCGTCCAAGCAATCGATGTTCGGAAACACTTAAAGCCCATTTCCGCGAATAACTTTACGTCTTCCTTGTAACGATGATAGAAATCGATGCCATCATGATTAGGATAGTTCTTTCCAGGCAACACACCATCCGTGATTTCACGCGGCACGCCATTAGCTCCTGCCGTCATCACATCTGCGACACTGACACCTTTGCCGCCTTCTTGCCAACCACCTTCTAGTTGGTGAGCTGCAACTGCGCCGCCCCATAAAAAGCCATCCTTTAATTTACTCATATCTAATGAACTCCTCTCATTTTAGTATTCATGTACATTTCAAGTATAGCGCACTTTGAAAACGTTTTACACAGAAAAACAATTATTTTCATAGCGCTTTCAATAACTTTTATAAAAAAATCTATTCACTTTGATTTTCATCGCCATAAATAGATTTTTTAGGTAAGCTAGTCTGTTGCGTGTTCTGTTGTTGCAGCAGCTTCAGCTTCTTTAGTATGTGCTTCTGAGTCCAAAGCAGCTTGTTCTTGTCCATACAAGATTTGATCTTGCTTGTGAGCGAATGGTAAGTATACGAAGAATGATAATACTAAGACAACTGCTTGCCAAATCATCATCTTCCAACCACCGACTAACAAACCAGAAAGAATTGGTGGGGTGGTCCATGGAACTTGAACACCTGTGAAGTATGGAATAACACCTAATTTAATTAACCAGTATGTGGAGCCCATTGAAATTGCAGGCATAAACATAAATGGAATGATTAAAAGTGGGTTCATAACAATTGGAACCCCGAATAAAACAGGTTCGTTAATGTTGAAAAGCCCTGGTAAGAATGACAAACGACCAATACTCTTCATTTGAGCTGATTTGGCCATAAACGCCATGAAGAAGACTAATCCAATTGTCATCCCAGAACCAGTTACGGTACCAAATTGATCAAGTAGTGATTGAACAAAGACATGGCCACCGTTTGCGGCAGTAACAACACCGTGTGCTTTAAAGATTGCGGCATTTTGTAAACTGTTAGCAGTCAGGATTGGTGTCATAATACCACTGACAATAACCGCGCCATGAACACCAAAGAACCAGAAGAATGGAATCAATAGTGAAATAATCAAAACTCCACCAAATGAATCTGTTAATCCTTGTAAAGGTGTTTGGATGGTTTGGTAAATCCACTGTGTCATTGTTGTGTGAGCTGTTGCATCAAAGAGCATGTATACAATCAACCAACCAGTAATGATTACAAATGCAGGGATTAAAGCGACAAATGATTCTGCAACTGCTGGTGGAACCTGCTCTGGTAATTTAATTGTAATATGATGCTTGATAAACCATGAGTAAATCCAACCAGTTAATAATCCAATAATGATAGCAGCGATCATTCCTTGACCACCAAGCCAAGTCCGATCGATAAATCCAGTTAACATTGTAGGAGCTTGTGTAGCTGAAACAACTGTTTTACCAGCTGCGTTCATAACAGCTGTTGTAGGACGCATGATAAGGAAGAAACTTACCAACGCGGTCATCCCGGCTGGAAGTGGTTCAAACCCATCATCTTTTACCCAGTTGTACGCAATCCCAACTACGGCAAAGACGGCTAAGATCCCAAATGAAGCATTGTATGCTTGTGTCCAGTAAGGCGTTAAACCAGTATTATCCATGAAAGTGGCAACTGCTGGTAATGGAAATGCACTTAGCAGTAAGAAGATTGATCCGACCATAATGAATGGTAAACTGACTAACATCCCATTCTTTAAAGCCGTGATCGCTTTTGTATTAACAAACTTCATAATTGGTGGCAGAAGTTTGTTGTTAATCCAATCGTTCATTAATATCACCTCAACTAATAATTGCTTATATATGTTCTAAAGAAAATAATTGAAAAATCTTTGGCCAAAGATTATGTAACGTGAAGCGCTTTCAACAGATACATTATAACCACTCTCTTTTGTTATTGTACAGGTGTTTCGCAAATAAAAAACATGTTCCAATTAGGGTTCAAGTACCTAATTTGGAACATGTTCCATGAAACAGCTTTGAGTGTTTACATAACGCGGATTAGAGCTGCTTTACTGCATCACTAATTGGCGTTTCTCCACTGCTAACTGCAAATTCTTTTTTGATTGTCTCCGGATTATGAAGAACCGAAACGAGGACAGCTGCCACATCTTCACGCGCAATTTTACCAGTTTGCTGATCCAAAACAATGCCACCTTTACCAGCATCATTTGTTAACGCACCAGGTTTTACAATTGTGTAATCTAAATTCGTTTCATCCTTTAAATATAAATCGGCGTAATGTTTCGCAACATAATACGGTTTGATGGCCGTCCAACGCGTACGATCTTCGGCATTCATGGCACTCACTAAGACAAAACGTTTGGTGCCGGCTTTTTCAGCGGCTTCCATGCTCTTAACAGCACCATCTAGATCAATCAAAAGCGTCTGGTCATCACCGGTTTTACCACCAGATCCAGCACTAAACACAATCGCATCAACATCAGATAAGGACTTTGCCAGTTCTTCCGGCTGTTCATTTAAATCATAGTGCCGGGTTTCTGCACCCTGATCTTTAAAAAAGTCACTCTGTTTATCGTCACGAATTCCGGCTACTACTTCATCACCGTTTGCCAACAATTGTTTGACTAAGAGTTGCCCGATTTGACCATGTGCGCCAATTACAAATACTTTCATGTAAAAACCTCCTATTGTTTAAACTTCCGTAATTATTATGATTCCTAAATTTACACTATCATTTTTACATGCTATGTTAAAACAAAAATGCTTGAAGGGTTCTTATTTATTATGAAACAAAAGTTAGTTCGCGGCTTCCTTTTACTTATCGTTCTTCTAATTGGGGTAACTGTTTATTGGCAGCATCGTGATACACCGCTAAATCATGTCAAAGTCACTGGTGATAACACAGCAACTATTTTTATTCCCGGCTATAAAGGCGGTGCCCATACTTTTAATGGTATGATTCACCGCTTAGATCATAAAAATTTAGCTCATGCAGCTTTAAAAGTGAATATTGATACTCGCGGCCAAGCCCATATTCAAAGAAAGGGTGTGCTGACCAATAATCCACTCATTCAATTAACCTTCACGGACAATACAGATCCTCAAAAACAAATGCAGTTTCTACCAGCCTTCATGAAAGAACTAAAAACTGTTTACCACATTAAGAAAGTTAATTTTGTTGCCCATTCAATGGGTGGCAGTGTGGTGTTGCGGTATTTGGAAAACAAACAGGCCCAAACCAACCAATATCCAACGGTTAATAAATTTGTCGCCATCGGAACGCCGTTTGGCTATATCACACCCGACAATGGCTTGGCAATTACCGCCGCCAATATTCCAGCCAATCTTAAAATTCTCAACATTGCGGGTGACTTGAATCACACCGGTACTGATACTGCAGTCCCCTTGAAAAGCAATGAGAATCTAAAAACAATTGTGAATGGCCATGTAGCAAGTTACCGCCACGTCACAATTACAGGTAACCGCGGCCAGGCGCAACATAGTGCTCTCCATGAAAATCCCCAAGTAGATAAATTAGTGGCCGAATTTTTGTGGAACTAACAGCAGTGCTCAATAAATTTCAATCTCCACAATTTCTGGGATAGCTTCCAAAATTTCAGTTATTTTTTCTTTATTAAACGACTCTGGATATTGAATGGTCATGCGCACAGTATCCTGGGTCTCTGCTTTTCTAACGTGCACACTCGCTACAGTTATGTCATTTTTTTCAAGTCGCTTTTGGATCATCGAGACGTTATGATCACCAACCTGCACCCTCAGCCTGACTTCACTATAATAGGGTAAATGCAGCCAGCTCAAATCACGGTGCAACATAATTTGGGTAGCCAAAACCAGTAGTGCAGAGAAAATTCCCACAATGTACATGCGAGCCCCAATTGCCATCCCGACGCCAGCCGTCGTCCATAGCCCAGTCGCAGTGGTTAGGCCGTTAACATCTTCGTGTTTTACAATGATAGTGCCGGCGCCAATAAACCCAATCCCGCTCACAATCTGAGCCGCAATCCGGGACGGATCTAGTCCAATTCCTTTATTTCCCAGCAAATCCATGAAACCATATTTAGATACAATCATCATTAATGCTGAACCAACTGCAATAATGATGTGTGTCCGCAGCCCGGCAGTTTTGGCGCGCGCATCACGCTCATATCCAATCGCAAACCCACAAGCACCTGCAATTAATACACGTAAAATCAAATCAAATTGTGTAGAAATTGACATGTTACTTCTAACCTCCTTAAAATTTATTTTCCCATACGAAAAACAGATCAACTGTATTAAGTATACAGTCGATCCTGCTTATTTTTTAATGATTCGTTTTATTATTTGCCGATACTATCTACAAAATCCTCTACTTCTTGACGAGTCTTTCGAGCGCCATTCACAAAGCGGCCAATTTCTTCACCGTCTTCTAAGGCAATGAAACTTGGAATTCCCATAACACCAAATTGTTGTGCAATCTTGATATTAGCATCACGGTCCACTGTTACCCAATCATATTGGTTGTATTCAGCTTCAATTTCTGGCATTACAGGCTTAATGAATGAGCAATCAGGACACCATCCAGCTGTGAAAAACAGCATTTTTTTACCAGTCTTAATCGTATCAAGGATTTCTTGATCCGTTAATTGTTGTTCTTGTGCATCCATTATAATTCCTCCCGTAAAATTGAAATTTATTTGTTTAATGCTTACTTTTTATAAGTCCTTAAACAATGAATTTATTGTACCATATTCTTCTTTAGATAGGGTAACTTTTTGCGCATCCGCATTAGCGGCAACTTGTTTAGCTTTTTTAGCTCCTGGAATAACCACAGAAACATCCGGATTTTTAATATACCACGCCAAAACAATTTGAGCAATCGTACTTTGATGCTTGTCCGCCATAGGTTGCAACTGCTGTACCCGTTTTACGATGTCTACAAAACGTTGCCCTTGAAAATCTGGATTGCTATGTCGAATATCATCCGATTCAAACGAAACACTGCTTGAATACTTACCAGTTAGTAATCCGGAAGCGAGTGGGAAAAATGGTACAAACGAGATTTGGTTTGCTTTTAAATAAGGCATGAGTTCTTTTTCTGCATCTCGATGAAGTAAACTATACTGATTTTCAACAATATCAACTAAACCATCTTTATTAGCCTCTTTTACTTGATCAAGAGACACATTGGAGATCCCAATTGCCTTAATTTTTCCTTCTTGACGTTTTTCTTCCAAAGCTTTAACAGCTTCATTTAACGGTGTCTTTCCATCTGGAAAATGAATATAGAAAATATCAATATAATCTGTTTGAAGCCTTTTTAGTGCATCCTCAACTGCTTGTTTGAGAAACTCCGGCGAATTATTCAATTGATCTGGATGACCGGGAGTCTGTGCTGCTTTGGTCGCAATCACAATTTTTTTACGATCATATCCCTGAATTGCTCTACCAATTAACTCTTCTGATCGGCCGAAACCATACGCATAGGCCGTGTCTAAGAAATTAACACCATGATCTAAAGCTGTTTTGACAATTTGAATACCATCCTCGTCATTCAAATTAGGAAATAGATTATGGCCACCGACCGCGTTTGTTCCTAATCCAAGTGGTGTCGCCATCACATTTGTCTTACCAATTTTTACATTTTCTACCATTTAAAATGCCCTCCGATCAAATATTGCGACTCTTTTATTCATATTCATTCTGAACGTCATTTATTAAAAAAGCATATAATCCGCCTCGGTTCAGAAAATTTAAAATAAATCTTAAAAAATCGCCACAAACGCAAGCAATCCTGCATTCATAGCGATTATTACATACTTTTTAAATCCAAAATGGTCGTTGTGTCACCCAAAAATCAAGGTCAAATTTCTGTTTTTGAATATTCTCACCGTTTACTTGACCGTTTTCAGGCATATCAGTTTCAATATGTAGTTGTTTGGTTTGAAAATGATGAACGACCGGTGATTTCAGATGATTCCCTGTCGCGAGCATTTGAACAAAGAGCTTCACAAACCGCACTGCATTCATTTTTTCGACCACAACCAAATCTAACTTACCGTCGTGTAAATCAGCAAGTGGCATAATCGGCACGCCACCACCAAAGTATTTTATGTTTGTTGTGGTAACTAAAAAGGCGTGTTGAAATTTTCTTTCGGTTTCGTCAGTTTTTACAGTTAATCCAAATGCATCTTGTTTAAAAAATGTCTTAATCAAAGACGCCACATACGCATTCGATTGCATATGATATTTCTTCAAATTATCTTTTTGACCAGCATTAGCGGCATGCACTACTGAAGCATCAAACCCCACACCGACATTATTCGTGAATAACGTTTCGTGTGCGTCTATCCGGTCTTTATAAACGCCTACATCTAATTCAGTGGTATGTTGAACTTCAAGAAACTTCTGAACTGCAGCTAAAGGCTGAGTTGGAAGCCGAACGCCGCGGGCAAAGTCATCTCCAGAACCGGCGGGCAAATAGCCCAAAGGAATCTGATCACCGCCACCTAAATGAAGCCCGTTTAGAACTTCATGTAACGTCCCATCACCACCAACAGCAACTACTACCCAGTTTTCACCTAATTTATGATGTAGCGCAAATTCTCGAGCAAGTTGCACACCGTTTCCGGGATGATCTGTCATTTCTACTCTATAATTAACTTTTGCTTCCTTCAATTGAACTTCAATTTTCTGCCAAATCTTTTTCGCCTGTCCAGCATCTGCAAAAGGGTTCACAATCATTAGGAAGTTTGGTCTTTTTTCTGTCACCGAAACTCACCACACTTAACTTTATAATCATTTCGCTCTAGTTTACCATACGAATTTAAATGAAAACCATGCGAATATCGTCATTATCAGATTTTTTGTCAAACAAAAAGACAAAACCATTTGCAGCTCTGCCTCTTATTCATAGCTATTTAGTTTTATCTACCCACTGTTTTAAAAAGTCCTCAATGGTTTGTTGATACTTTTTAGGATCAGCTGATCTAGACTGCACATGATCCGCGCCATGAACCCGATGGCTCTCTTTTGGTAACTGTTTAGCAAGTGACGACTTAATTTCAGCCATCATTTCAACTGGCACGTACCGATCGGCATCCCCGTGAATCATCAGAACCGGAATCGAAATGTTGGCCGCCTGCTGCGCAATATCAGCTTCTTTAAGCGAATAGCCACCCGTCACTCGCGTCATGAGACTTACAAAAACACTAAGAAATGGTGGCAGAAAGTAGTGGTGTCCCAAGCGATAACTAAATTCTTTTTGAGCTGAACTAAAGCCACTGTCTTCGATAACTGCGTCCACATTCTTAGGCAAGTCTGCTTCACCGGCGGTCGCCAAAACGGTGGCAGCTCCCATGCTCACGCCAAACAAAACAATTTCCTGCCTGATTTTACTGCGTTTGTTCACTTCTTCAATCCATTTGATATAGTCGCGTCGATCCAGCCAACCAAAACCGATAATGTGCCCATCGCTGACGCCATGACCACGTGCATCTGGCATTAAGACGTTATACCCCAAATCCATAAATAACTTGGCATATGGAATCATTTGGTCGTGCACATTGTGATAACCGTGCGCTAAAATAACTGTTTTATCACTATTATTGGAAAGGTAAATAGCCGCTAAATGAATCCCATCCTCAGCTCGAATAAACCAAGTCTGTTTAATTAACTGTTTATACCAATCATAACTATCAAGTGTCTTATCATTTTTATGGGCATTCTGAATAGCACGCCGTTTTTGTGATTTAGTCGTTTTAATTCCCTTTTGATAACTCACTAAACTACTAATCCCCAGGCTTGCCGCTACACCAATTAATGATATGCCTGCCACTTTTAAAATCTGCTTTGTGCGCACGTCATCATCTCCTCATATTATTTATTAACTTCATTATATCCTAGAATAATGATTAAAACATGAAGGAGCCTTATGAAATTGAATCCGCTATCAATTAATTGCCGTTAACGTATCTTTCTCACCTCAACTAATTTTAAATTCCTTCTTCTACAACTTTGCGGTATACTAATTAAGTAAACTTTTTGGGCCCTTAGCTCAGCTGGGAGAGCGCTTGCTCCGCAAGTAAGAGGTCGACGGTTCAAATCCGTTAGGGTCCATTGATAGAAAAAGGCTATCGTGGTTAAGCGTCCAAACGCCTACCATGATAGCCTTTTTTTGCAAGCTCAGCTACAAAACAAATTAATTATTTAACATTTATAAGAAACATTTAGTGAAAACTATCTTAAATTTTTGTCCAAAACTGACGACATAAAAAGCTGTATATATTTTTTTGGAGGAGCAATTATGAAGGACATTTTTAAAAAACTAATGGTACTACTAGTGATCGTTGAACCATTAGTATTAGCACCTAGCGCCATGGCAAAATCTACAAAGTACACAGTACTAAAAGTATCAAAGCTTAATACTGCATCAAGAACAGTTACGGGAACTGCCACAAAATCAGCAAAAATAACTGTAAAACATGGTTTGGATTTAGGTCAAGAATCTGGACACATTTTATGTATAATTTAAGCGACTAATTTTTCCTTTTCATTTGGAGTTAAATAATCAATGCTACTGTGAATTCGAGCACTGTTATAAAAGCTCTCAATGTAGCTGAATATTGCAGCATTTGCTTCTTCAAAATCCTGATAATGGTGTTGGTAAACCTCTTCTTTTTTCAAACTGGCGTGAAATGATTCCAAACATGAATTGTCATAGGGACAGCCACGCTTGCTATAAGAATGGCGAATATGGTGTTGCGCTAAGATCTGTTCAAAGCCAGCACTGCGGTACTGGCTACCCAGATCGGTATGCACAATTAAGTTATTAGTCGTCTTTCTAGTTTCAAAGGCTTGTTGAAAAGTGCTGATCACAAGATCAGCAGTCATATGACGGCTGATTTTATGGGCAATGATTTTACGTGAATATAAATCCTGAATGCTTGATAAATAACACCAGCCATTGGCTTTGGTGTGAATATAAGTTATGTCTGCACACCACTTTTGATTTGGACTGGTTATACGAAAATCTTGCGCGAGTATATTTGAATAATCAGTCGCATCAATATCATTAGTTTGTTGATAATGCCACTTCTTGCGCGTGATTGATTTTAACCCCATTTGGCGCATTAATCGTTGAACTAGCTTAATACTGGCAGTCTTACCTTCTTTTTGTAACGCTTTTAGAATTTTAGGTGCCCCGTAGATACGTCTAGAATTAAAGTAAATGCGTTTAATCGACTGGCTAAGTGTCTTACGACGCTTGGCTTGTGGCGATACATGATTCTGCTGATGTTCATAGTAAGTTGAGCGTGGAATTGAGAGTACTTTACAGGTTTCTTTGATACTATGGTGCTTCAAATTAATATCAACGGCTGTCTGCCAGTCATCTGGGTTTACTTTTTGGCGAATATGGTTAAGGCTTTTTTTAAGATGTCATTCTCACTTTCTAGCTGTTTCAAACGTTTTTGCAACGCTAAAACATCTGATTTGGAAATTCCACTTCCTTTGTCTTCTTTATATAGATTAATCCATTTGTAAATAGTTACATTTGATACACCATATTCGTCTGTAAGATCAGCTACCGGGGCGCCATCCTGGTACAGCTTGACAATCATTTTTCTAAAATCTACTGAGTACTTTTTCTTGGTCATAAAAACACAATCCTTCCTATTATGGAATTATACTAAATCGTGTCCATGATTTCATACTACCTTCAGTTCAAAAACTTTAGGTACTACAAAAACCTCTAGCAAGGGTAAATATAATGTCAAAGTAAACAAATTAGGTGTTTGGTCACTAACAGTTTCTGCATCTAAGAAAGGGTACCGTACTAAAACTACAACCATTAAAGTTGCAGCTGTACCTAAAACAATTAAGAACGCTACAATGATTGTATATTACAGAGATTCCACCAATAAATTACTATCAACGAGTAAGCAAACAATCAAATTGAATTCTAAATTTAAGGCTCCAAAGAAAAATATTAGTTATTACACTGCCTCCAAGTCAAAATACTCGGGTTTTACACTGAAATCCAGCAAAATCGTTAAACTAACGAAAAAACCTATTTATACGATTACATATAAATATGCTAAAAATGTATTAACTCCAGCAAACAAAAAAACATTAAAAAATAAAGTTTCAAAATTCGATAGTGCTTTAAAATCAACTGAAGATAGTAGCTTTTATAAATCAAGTAACAGTAATACAATCTCTGTATATAATAATGCTGTAACTAAATTGGATACTTACGTAGCTTCATATTTAAAAGATATGAGTACTCCTAGTAAAATCAGTTCTAGTTTTATAAGTAATGAGACTAAATTGCTGAACACTTGCCAAAGTACTCAGTCAGATTACAATAATGCTAAAAGTAAATACGATAAGCTGCATACTCTTAGTAGCAATGTGGATGTAGTATGAATCTATGGACACGATTTAGTATAATGCCATTATAGGAAGGATCGTGTTCTGATGTCTAAACAGAAATACTCAGTTGATTTCAAAAAAATGATCGTTAAACTCTACCAGGATGGCACCTCGGTAGTTGAGCTTACAAATGAATATGGTATTGCAAATGTCACTATTTACAAATGGATCAATTTATACAAAGAGGACAAAGAAACTGGTGCCTCGAAAGCTGATATTTTAGCGCTACAGAAGCGTCTTAATCGGCTTGAAAGTGAGAATGATATCTTAAAAAAAGCCTTAACCATATTCGCCAAAAAGTAAGCTCGGAAGATTGGCAAGCCGCAATCAAACCAAATCTAAAGCAACATCGCATTAAGGAGATCTGTCAGGTACTACAAGTCCCTCGTTCCACGTATTATGATCAACAGAATCATTATATCTCACCACAAGCAGAACATCGAAAGACGCTCTGCCAAGCGATCAAGCGCATTTATTATAATCACCGTCGGGTCTATGGCGCTCCTAAGATTTTAAAGGAATTGAAAAAAGAGGGACTAGCCGCAAGCATCAAGTTAGTTCAGCGTTTAATGCGCCAAATGGAACTTAAATCGATCACCCTAAAGAAGTGGCATTACCAACAAGCAAATAATATCGACGAAGCGAATTATCCGAACCTGCTCGCTCAGGATTTTAGCACGACAGCACCAAATCAAAAATGGTGTGCCGATATCACTTACGTTCACACCAAAGCTGATGGCTGGTGTTATTTATCAAGCATCCAGGATCTGTATTCACGTAAAATCATTGCCCACAAGTTGAGTCGTCACATGACTGCCGATCTAGTGCTCGACACTTTAAAACAAGCTTTTGAAACCAGAAAAGTAACAGACCAGTTGATCATTCATACCGATTTAGGCAGTCAATACCGCAGCACCACCTTTGAAGAACTTCTACGACAACGCCATATCCAGCACTCTTATAGCAAGCGCGGTTGTCCATATGACAATTCAGTTCTGGAGTCATTCCATGCCAGCTTAAAAAAAGAGGAAGTTTATCAGACCCATTACCAAAATTTTGATGAAGCAAATGTGGCTTTATTTAGCTACATTGAGAGCTTTTACAACAATGATCGGATTCATAGTGCCATTGATTATTTAACCCCGAATGAAAAGGAAGAATTAGTCGCTTAAATTATACATAAACGTGTCCGGATTCTTGACTCAGATCCAATGATAAATCTATATTAAAAAATAAAATAAACAACATTGATGACACATTTAATTCTGCAAAGAAAGATGATTTTTACAAAAATGGCACTGATAAAACAATTCAAGCATATTCAGATGCCGTAACAAAATTAGATAAGTTAGTCGCACCATACCTTTCTAGCCAATCTACCTCAAGCAATATAGATCCAAATTTTAATACAAATGTACAAAGTTTAATTGATAATGCTCAAGCCTCTCAAGTTAAATACCGTAATGCCAAAACTAGTTTTGATTCGGAAAAACCTTATCGTGATGCGCGGGACGGATATGTAATGGATAGTGCTAATTTTTTCGATACTAATTTTAAGAAAATAGATGTTACTGGCGACTATAGCCCTATAAAAATCAACGCCAACAGTGTAGTCTGGCACAATGATCATGCATACTATCTCGCCGTTCTAGACAATCAGCGAGGATATATCCTTTGTAGTTCAACCATTTATTTCGCTAATAAACCAGATACCAGCCAAAACTACTCCTTATTTACTTCAACACTAAGTCCGATTGATTGCGGAAATCCTACAAATTTTGAACCTAGCAGTACTTGGTTTCAATTAGACGTAAATGCACACAAATCTGTAATTTGGGAGTTTGATGCAGACACAAATACCTGGAAATCTTAATTAGAACATATTATAAGTATTTATAGAATCTGTCGATATTGGAGTTTTAGACAGAGTAGAACCTATACTTATTTTGACATCACTTCTGATCCTACTTTTCGGATAACACCAGAGCTTAAACTCTATTGATCAAAAGATAAGCAACAACTCAAACAAGATATTCATAGTCACTTAATTTTAGACTGGAATGTGAATTCTTAATTAATAAAAATTAATCATAAAATCCGCACAGATGCCTTAGAGAAAGTCTAATGAGCAACACGTTACGCGGTGTACTTATATAAATAAAATAAACTTTTTAGACGTTGCTTTATTTAAGAAAATAGCAAAATAATGGAGCATTGAGCACCCAGTCATTCACAGAAATCTTCAAAATTATGCTAGCCTATAACAATTAACGACACTAACAAGTTTAGAAAGTATGAATGCTTAATTAATTAGATTTAAAGTCCCTAATGAGGACCGCTGTACGATTAAACGAAACAGCTATACGCTAGTTAAAAACGCTACTGAAAATAATGATTCTCTATGAAGCTTTTAAAGAATTCAGATCAACTAATAATACTATATAACTAAATTAAAACTTTTGGTTAAATACTCATGATGAAGGTAGTATGAAATCATGGACACGATTTAGTATAATTCCATAATAGGAAGGATTGTGTTTTTATGACCAAGAAAAAGTACTCAGTAGATTTTAGAAAAATGATTGTCAAGCTGTACCAGGATGGCGCCCCGGTAGCTGATCTTACAGACGAATATGGTGTATCAAATGTAACTATTTACAAATGGATTAATCTATATAAAGAAGACAAAGGAAGTGGAATTTCCAAATCAGATGTTTTAGCGTTGCAAAAACGTTTGAAACAGCTAGAAAGTGAGAATGACATCTTAAAAAAAGCCTTAACCATATTCGCCAAAAAGTAAACCCAGATGACTGGCAGACAGCCGTTGATATTAATTTGAAGCACCATAGTATCAAAGAAACCTGTAAAGTACTCTCAGTTCCACGCTCAACTTACTATGAACATCAGCAGAATCATGTATCGCCACAAGCCAAGCGTCGTAAGACACTTAGCCAGTCGATTAAACGCATTTACTTTAATTCTAGACGTATCTACGGGGCACCTAAAATTCTAAAAGCGTTACAAAAAGAAGGTAAGACTGCCAGTATTAAGCTAGTTCAACGATTAATGCGCCAAATGGGGTTAAAATCAATCACGCGCAAGAAGTGGCATTATCAACAAACTAATGATATTGATGCGACTGATTATTCAAATATACTCGCGCAAGATTTTCGTACAACCAGTCCAAATCAAAAGTGGTGTGCAGACATAACTTATATTCACACCAAAGCCAATGGCTGGTGTTATTTATCAAGCATTCAGGATTTATATTCACGTAAAATCATTGCCCATAAAATCAGCCGTCATATGACTGCTGATCTTGTGATCAGCACTTTTCAACAAGCCTTTGAAACTAGAAAGACGACTAATAACTTAATTGTGCATACCGATCTGGGTAGCCAGTACCGCAGTGCTGGCTTTGAACAGATCTTAGCGCAACACCATATTCGCCATTCTTATAGCAAGCGTGGCTGTCCCTATGACAATTCATGTTTGGAATCATTTCACGCCAGTTTGAAAAAAGAAGAGGTTTACCAACACCATTATCAGGATTTTGAAGAAGCAAATGCTGCAATATTCAGCTACATTGAGAGCTTTTATAACAGTGCTCGAATTCACAGTAGCATTGATTATTTAACTCCAAATGAAAAGGAAAAATTAGTCGCTTAAATTATACATAAAATGTGTCCAGATTCTTGACCTAAATCCATGATGCCATAAAAAAGCCGTATAAACACTTGGAGGAGTTTTTAAAATGTATAAACTACGAATCACATTAATATTGGTTGTGAGCATTGTTCTTTTGGGAGTATCAACTAATGTTAGTGCACACAGTTTCAATTGGTGGACATTCCCTAGAAAAGTCATTGTAACCAAAACAACAACAATCAGCAAAGTTCACCCGGTAAATCCGGACTATTTAAGTTACTATTGTGCTACTGCTAATTTACATCGAGGCGATGTGATTACTATTCATCATTCTGTCAGCCATGCCTGGATTGTAAACAAAAAGGGTTTTGCTAATGGACTTGGTAGAGCACATTACTATTGGGTAAATGATCATACCAGCAAAACAAACTGGGTCACGCTCTACAATAAAAATTTTGTCATATGGTCAAAATCGATGCCAACTACTAAATACCTTCGTAAAAATAGCAATGCATGGATCTATTCAAAACCAGGCGGTAAAAGATTACATCATTTAAAAAACTATCCTCGAACAAAATGGATGGCAACCAAACAAGAAAAAATAGAAAATGGTGCAGTTTATTACTATGTTAAATCTCAACATGGCAAAGCAAAAGGTTGGGTTTGGCAAGGAAACGTTCGACATATTAACTAGAAAAGATTGTTACTTTGCCCATTCAACTAACAGTAAACGTTTAACTTCTATTTAAATTATGTTAAGTTTTTTGAATCTCACTGAAAATACCCCCATTTTATGGTAAATTCAGAGTATTCAATTTAAAGGAGGTGGCGCGATGCTTCTCTCGATTATCATTATTGCAATTTTGTTGTGGAAATTTACCAGCGGACTTCACAAAGGTTTTGTTATCGAACTACTGTATACAGTCGGTTACTTCGTTGTCTTTATCTTTGCCAAAGTCCTTTGCACACCACTGGCTTCATTCCTCTCGACATCTTTTAATAGCAATCAAAGTTCTACCAGTAACACCGCCGTCATGAGCTCCGTTTCCTTCATGATTCTAATGGCGATTGGTTGGTTATTGATTCGCCTGATTGCGCGCTGGTCACGAATGATTACCTGGATTCCTGTGATCAAACAAGTAAACGGTCTGGCAGGTGGAATTATTAGTATCGTAATTGCTTATTTTGTAATTTTCATTCTGCTAAGTGTTAGTCAATTTTTCCCCAATGACGCATATCAAGCACAACTATCAGATTCTCCAGTGGCCCAATTTATCATCAAACGAACACCCGGAATCTCTTCTGATATTTTAAATAAATATATTTTAAATACTGACGACACAAGCAATACTAATACAATTTCGAATGAGGAAAACTAACCATGAATAATCGATTAATCAAAAAATATATTGCTTCTCATTTGGCCACACCAACGGCATCCTTAACTGAAGTCGACACTCCTAAAACTGGCATTCTCTTTAAAAACGCTGGAAAGAGCTCTTTTTTCTATCTAGATTCAAAAAATGACAACACCTTTTTTGAAGAACATGACGGCTCACTATTTAAACATGAATACGACCCAGTGACCCATGATTTCAAAACGTCGTCACTTTAAAACTTCCGGGGGGATTATTATGAAAGAACCACTAATTTTTTTAACACTGGCAATCAGTCGGGTTATTTTTACGTTGTTTGCGATTGGATCCATTAGCGGATTGCTATTCATCGGTTATCGCTTATTTTTAGTGAAAGTAACGAATAAATAAGAAATTAAAAAAGATTATTTGAAACTGGATTCAACATCCGAGTTTTAAATAATCTTTTTTGTCTGTCTAAATTTAATAGAAACTTGGCTTATCACCATCAGTATTTGGTTTATTCAAACCTATTGATGTGCGAACATCTTTTGTCGGATCTTGAATTAGCTTAACCACGTAATCTGCCACAGACTTACGAGAAACTTCGGTCCCTTTCATTTCATCATGTCGTCCAGTTGTTTCATAAGTAACTTCATCGTTATTTGTTAACCAGTTGGGACGAATGATAGTGTAATCTAAATCCGATGCTTCTATTTCGCTAGCAGCCTTCGATTGTGTTGGTAAATAACCACTTGGATTAAGCATTTGTTTATTCCAATCGCCAAATTTACCGGGCACTTCATCGAATACACCCAATGTGGAAATCCAAATCAACCGTTTCAAACTAGCGGCATGCATTGCGTTCACAATATGTGGAATCATCTTATCTGTATCGTCTGGACCCAAGTTTGCATAGACAAGATCTTGACCTTTCAAAGCAGCTGTCAATTCAGTTTCATTATTCACATCGCCAACCACGACCGTTTCACGCTTTTTATCCACATCCGTTAGCTTATTTGGATGACGCACAAATAATGTCAATTGTGCATCTGTTTCCTTAATTAACTGTTTTGCTGCGAGCCGAGCAATGTGACCGGCAGCCCCCAGGATAATAACTTTATTCATTTATAAAACCCCTTTTCTTGATTTCAATTGTAATTATAATACTTACAGTTCAAGTTTCAACTATTTACACTTTCATAGAATTCCCCCGCTAAAAAATAATTACACTATATTAATAAGCAATTCCTTTGACGTTATCTCTAATATCTAAGATAATATTTATATAAACCATAAGGAGGTGTCTATTATGTCAAAGACTAACGACAAGTTCGACGCATTGAAAGATAAAACCATTGGTAAAGCCAAAGAAATGGCTGGAAAAGTCACTGGTGACGATTCCAAAGAGTTGGAAGGTAAAACCCAAAAGGAAGCTGGAAAGCTTAAAGACAAAAAGGCTGATTTGAAGGACAAGGCAGCCAAAAAAGTTAACGAAGCAACTGATAGAGACAAACGATAAACAAATTAGGAGCTGTTTTAACTGCAATTGTAGTTAAAACAGCTCCTATTATTTTGGCTTAAAGCCACCATTCAGATGACATTCTCAGTAATTTGCGGTAAAATTAGGGCTTAAAAATTACTAAGGAAGTGGCTCCATTGGCAAGTACATATTTACGGAAAACAACTCTTCAAGATCTACCAACAGTTTCAAAGATTATTGATTCTGCTAAAGCATTTCTTAAATCACAAGGCATCGATCAATGGCAAGATGGTTATCCTGCATTACCAGATCTTCAATCTGATGTAACCAACCAAATTGGTTATGTTTTGATTATTGACGGTCAAATTGCAGGCACCGCCGCCTTGTTGCATGATCATGATAAAAATTATGACGTCATTAATGACGGTTCATGGCTGGGACCTGAAGACGCAAAATACACTGCCATTCATCGGATTGCTATGTCCCCCAATTTCCGGGGACAACACCTTTCGGAAAAAATGATCTCTGGTATGCTCACCTTATCAAGCCAATTAGGTTATCAACAAGTCCGAATTGATACCCATCCTGATAACAAATTGATGCAACATCTAATCATTAAAAGTGGCTTTATCTATCGTGGAAACGTCTTAATGGATGAAGATCCAACTGATATAAGACGCGCCTATCAATTAATCTTAAATTAATGAACTTCAACCAATTCACCAATTGAAAGTAAATACAAATAACGTTCCTCAACTGGGTGCTTTAAAATATCAGTAAGTGCTGCCGCGTATAAATTCACTTGACCAGCATAGCGGCTAATGATATTTTGAACCCCGTTTTTTGTACTTCCTGGTTTCACGTAATCAGTCTTGTAGTCGAATAAAATAGCCCGGTCGTCTAATTCAACATAACCATCAATAATTCCGTGAATCAGAATTTGGGTTTCTTCGTCATTTGAAAAATCCTTAAATCCGTTGAATAGCTGTTTAGCAGGCATTAGCAAGGAAAATGGTACTTCACGGTGCACCTTATCTGGCGTGTCTAATAATATTTGGCCTAAACTAGAATCAAAAAATCTCAAAATATTATCTATATCAACAAGGTTTGCAACCTCAGGCATTAAAACTTTATTCATAACCAACTGGCCGATAAGATCTTCTACACTTTTTTCGGTGGGCATTTCAGTTAGCGGAATTTCTTGTAAAATTAAATGAGTTGCCGTCCCAATTTCTGTTGGTTTTGGTTTTACTGTGGTTTGCAAAAATTTCGGTGTGGCTAAATTACTAGAAACGTAACGATTTTGCGTTTTTAGTTTATGGTCCGCTTCAACGGTTGAAAGTGTCATTTCAAGACTATCTGGATCATCAAATAGCCGTTTCACTTCAGATACAGACTGATACGCCGTAGTCTGCGTAGCAACTTCGTGAGGGTATTTGAAGTTCAATACTTGATCAATTTGATGGGTGCTTAAAGTTGTGACATCCAAATCATTTGTCGCCTTTTCAAACTCTTCCCACCAATCTTTTTGCTCTTGGTCGGTTTGAATACCTACAATTTTTTGCAGATCTACTTTTGTTTTGAATTGAACTTCAAACTTAGATTGGTCACCACTCAACGCCGCCAAAGGACTTTCCCCTTCAGATTCTAAATTAAATTGTGGATGGCGAATTAGGGCTTCCCCAATCCAATCCAAAAAGTTGTTCGTCCCTAATCGTGTGGACTCCGTCAATAAGAGCTGATCACTTCGCCAAGCGGATTGCCATTTCTTAAGTAACTTTTCTTGCGAATCACATGAGCCAACAATGATCAATTTTTGTTGTGCTCGGGTTAACGCCACGTAGAGTTGCCGCATTTCCTCGGCCAGGCCATTCCGTTTAACATGGTCAATAATCGTCAGCTTCTGCGGTGTATCAACTTGTAGGCGTGTTCTTGGATCTAAGTAAGTAATTCCAATTCCTTCTTTGGAGTCTAAAATGTATTTTCCTTTCATGGAATCCGTATTGAATTTATGCGAGGCGTCCATCAAAAATACAACTGGAAATTCGAGCCCCTTGCTTCCATGGATGGTCATGACTTGAACCGCTGCTTCGTCACTATTAATTGGCACTTCTGCCAAATCCTTGCTTCGTTTTTGCATCCGTTCAATAAACCGAACAAACTGAAACAAACCTTTAAAACTAGTCTGTTCGTAACTTTTCGTACGATCATATAAAGCATGCAGGTTTGCTTGTCGTTGTTGTCCAGCCGGCATTCCTCCAACATAATCAAGAAAACCAGTCTCATTGTAAATTGTCCAAATTAAAGTAGCTAATTGATTTTGATTGGCTATGTCTTGAAAGTGGGTTAGTTGTTCTAAAAAGTGACCAACCTTTTGATAAACTTCCGCTTGAAAAGGCTGACTAGACTGCGAATCAAAGTGGTTATAAAAATCCATTACTGCTTGAAAATAATCACCCGTTTTATTATTAATCCGAAGAAAGGCCAATTCATTTTCATTCAAATGAACAATTGGTGAACGTAAAACAGCAACCAACGGAATATCTTGATACGGATTGTCGATAATTTTCAAGAGTGACATCATAATTGCAATTTCTGTCGTCTGAAAATAATTTTGGGCATCGTTAACCACAACGGGAATTCCCATTTGTTTAAATAAGGCCACAATCGTTAAATTGTTTTTTCTGGTCGGCGTTAATAGCACAACATCACTGTAGGTTAACCGTCGCTCTTTTTTTTCATCCTTATCAAAGATCATTGTTTTTTCTTCAACTAGTTGTTTGATGCGTTGCCCAGCAACCGCCACTTGGCCCCGCGATTTATCATCAATTTCAAAACTATCAGTTTCAGGTATGCTAGACGCTGATTCAGTCTTTTCATCATCATAAACGAGAATTTCTGTGCCTTTTGAAGCTGTTTCAGGATAATATTTTGCTCCATAAACAAGTTTAGCATCTTCATCATACGGAATTTCACCTAAATTTTGATCCATTAATTGTTCAAAAATCAGATTTGTAAAATCGTCCACATTTTGGATGGACCGAAAGTTTTGAGATAGGATTATTCGTTCACCAGGTGCATCTTCATCCTGATATGATTGGTCTTTTCCAATAAACAAATGTGGATCTGCCAAACGGAAAGCATAAATGGATTGTTTGACATCCCCGACCATAAACATATTACCCGGTTCATCGCTAGTAACACTTGTCAAAATAGCTTCTTGTAGTGGATTAATATCTTGATACTCATCCACAATTACTTCACTAAATTGTCTTTGATATGCAGCACGCGCACTTTTTGACTCTTGTGAACTACCATTCAAAATTCGCATGGCAAAATGTTCCAGATCACTAAAATCCAAGATTTGTCGTCTACGTTTCTCAACTGCGTAAGCATCTTTAAAAGCAAGTGTAACCTTGCATAGTTCCTGCACTAAGCTCTCTGATTTTTTTAAAACATCGATCATTTGAACTTCATTTAAGCTGAAATATTTTTGGACTAATTCCTGCAGGCGAATTTTGTAACCATTCTTGTTTTTAGAATCTCCACGAATCTCTTTAACTCGTTCTTTGAACTCCTTAACTTCGTCAGTCCGTTTTCCGCCCAGAATTTTTCCAAATTCAAGACTTTTCAGTTTGCCACGTAACGTATCCCAATCACTTAATCCATTAGTTAAAACATCTTGAATTTGATTCACATCATCATCAATAACCGGTTGGAATTTTTCTAAATCTTCATTTCCATCCTGCATTATGTTCTGAAGTGAACGTGCCTCTTCTAAGCTATTTTCTAATTCGAATTTTACAACTGGTAACACTTGGTTTTGATAAAATTCTGTGTCGTTAAGCTTACCGTTTATTTGATAGACTTCTGGTAATTTCGCCAGCCACTTATTTGGATCTGGCGTGGCATTCGCAAAATCATATAGACGTAACATTAAGTCGGTAAACCCGTCATCACTTCGATCGTTTGAAAAATTGGCTGTCAGTTGCGAAAAAAGCTCTCCTTCAGATTCATAGAGTGACTCACGCAGATCATTCCAGACTTCCTCACGCAAAAGCACGCCTTCTGTATCATCAGTCAGCAGCCGAAAAACTGGATCTAAATCAATGACGTAATAATATCGTTTAATAATCGATAAGCAAAATGCATGAATAGTACTGATGTTGGCCGTATTTAATTTGGTAAGTTGCGCAATTAAATGACGCCTTTGATCGGCTTCCTTTTCAACCCGAATTTGATCATTAATCGCGTTTTGGATGCGATCATGCATTTCTTTTGCGGCAGCCTCTGTGAAGGTAACAACCAGGAGTTTATCAACATCTGTACCGTTTAAAATCTTTTTAATAACCCGTTGAACTAAGACAGACGTTTTACCGGAACCGGCAGAAGCTGAGACAAGCACATTATGCCCACTATGGTTAATTGCGCGTTCTTGGTCTGGTGTGAAACTAGTTTTTCCCATGGTTATCACGCTCCTCTTTCAGCTTTTCCAACACTTCTTTACCGCTCAAATTTTCAAGCTTATGATAATTGTTCTCTGGCAGCATTTCATCAAATTGCATAATCGCCTTATATGGCGAATATTGAAGAGCAGTATGCGTATCGGGCCATCGTGCCGGATTCAACTTCAACTCACCGGCAAAGATCTTTTTGCTAGCTTCTACAATTTTTTTCTCAGCATGGTCAATCAATCTAGTCAATTCCTCTTGGGTCACAATGTGATTACCATAAGAAGAATATTTCCCAGCCTTTGTTTTCTTGAAAGGATAAATTAAAGAACTACCCGAATCTAAATTGACATCTAAATTTTCTAGCAAATCTTCATCACTCAATATAATTCCCTTGTATTTAGTCTGCTTTAACAGCTCTTTTTGAATAGTCTCTTCGTCGGTGTCGGCCAATTTATTGACATTAACTGCAGGATTTTGAAGGTGCATATACAATGCCCCCGAAAGCAACGGTGAGTCATCATTTTGATCAATCAAGTTAATATTTCGTTTCAAAGCATCAATATACGTCAGCATCTGCATCGCTAACCCATAATAAACATCCCGAAAATTAAAATCATGCTCGCTTGATTTATAGTCTACAATTCCAAAATATTTTTGGGAGTGACCGCTTTCTGAAGTTAAATCAAGTTCATCAATCCGGTCTATTTTCCCACGAACACGTACTTTATGAGCTGGTGATACGTCAAAATCGAGGGATTGCAGCCCCACTTCTGATCCGACATGTCCAAACAATACTTCCGTTTGGATGGGTCTCATTTTAGACCCTGCGCTTTGAAGAATAAAGATCTTCAGCATTTGTTTAATTGTTTCATTTAATTGGTCGTTAATGTAATGCATTCGATTTGAACTATTCAGAATTTCAAATTGAGGTTGTTTTTTCACTTGTTTTACGACTTCGTTTAAAAGATTGTCGAGTTCAGAACCAGACAGGCGACCAATATCTAATTTTTCCTGTCTAATTAACTTCACAAAGTGATCTAAAGCCATATGGAAGTATTCTCCCGTACTGGCGGGTGAAAGCTCAAAAACATCCCGTTCTTGCAGTTTTAACCCATATTTCAAAAAGTAGGCATACTCATTTTGATAAAATTCTTCTAATTTTGAGATTGACGTGTTAATTGTGTCCCCATATAGGTCCTGCACAATTTCTGGATACAATTTTACTGGTTCGTTTTTATAAGTTAAACTCTCAAAAACCCGGCTCGTAAGGTCGCCCAATTGCTGATCATTCTTTAAAACCCGATAGACATACTGCCAATGTGGCTTAACCATTTTCTGGATACTTTTACTATCACGACTTACTTGCAAAAGGTGAGTTAATGTACTACGTTTCGATCCCAAAAATTTGTGAATTTTTGGTTCATCAACTGTAGGCCGATCAAAATATTTTTTAACTTGCGAATCTTTAATCTGAAAATGATTCTGAACTTCTTTTACGTACGGTGACACATGTTGTTCACCACCATCCCCATCTTTGCTAGCATACGACAGTGTCAGTCTTTCACATCCTGAAAGGAAAGCCACATAGTTTAAGTAACGTTCAAAATGGGCTTGTTCATTGTTATTGCTGGCAAAAAACTGGTCGTCAGTTAAACGATCTTGTAATTTGTCACAATCATCATCAGTCAAAATTCCTTGATCATTAAATTGTTCCGGCATTACAGCATCAGTTGCCCCAATAATGAAGGTATATTTACGATCATTCATTTGCGCCATTCCAGTTTCAGAAATCATGACTTGATCCAAAGTAGATGGAATTAGTGAATAAGAGGCACCTTCAAAACCGGCCTTCAATAATGCAGAAAAATTATCAATCGTAAACTCGCGATCACCAAGAATCGCCACGTATTCATCCAGCATGTCACAAAAAGTCTGCCAAGTTTGTTCTGGTTGAGCAGCCTTAGATAAATCTCCTCGCTCAACCGCCACATCCCGCCAATTTTTAAGCTGATCAGCAACTCCTTGATCGACTAGGAATTGATATAAAACCGTGACCCCTTCTTTTCCGGTTTTTGCGTTATCCAATGCTTTAAAAAATGGTGGTAGAACATGACGAATATAATTTCTAATTAGATTAACCTGTTTCGTTATTGCTAGATCATGATCAGTCTGCGTTCCAAAATCGCTTGAATTAAAACGTAAATATTGCCAATCTTCTTTTTGTAACCAGCGGCCGCCTTCATATCCATTCTTTAAAACAAGATTCTCGGTTAAATCCTTGGCCTGCCTAAATGCTTCTGTCGACATTGGCTGATCATTCACCTTTGGGATCAATAACTCCGTTTTCAATAATCTCATGACGTCTTGGTAGCGATAATAATGGTCCTTTACCGCAAATAACGCGTCAATCAGTGACACAAAAGGATGATCTTTCATTGAAATCTGTAAATCGTTAAAACGAGGAATTTCATATTCATCAAAAATTGGATCTAGCACTGTGGCGTATGTATCTAAATGACGCGTCAAAATTGAAAAATCATGATAATGAACTTGCGGATCAGCAGCCACAGCCTGTCTTATTTTTCGAGCCACTTGTTCTATTTCGGTTTGCCGACTATCCGCTCGGAAAAATTGGATCGCCTCTGGATTAGCTAACACCGTCGTTTCGGTTGATTCTAAATTAGTCGCCTTCAACCAAAAGGTCTCTAATTGATTTAAATCTGGTGTAACTCGTGTTTCTTGTGCATATGAGTCAGTTTGTACTTGGAAATGGTTCTTTTGGGAAAATTGATAGAGTTGAAAATACGTTTTACCGGCTTCATAAAACAAATTATTTGTTTCCGGAAGCTGGTCATAATAAGGCCGATCCAGAATCAATCCCACCACAACAGCCTGTGATTTTTCCACTAGCACTTGAACTAATTTCATTTCTTGTGCTGAGAGGGACGAAAAACTCTCGAAGAAAAACACCATATGGCTTAAATCCTGGGTAGCTAAGTATTCGCACAAAGCCTGCATAAGTGTGTTGCTGTCCACATAATTTCCAAGCATTTCTTCTTCAAACGCCGTATAAATAATGGACAGATCATGCATTTTAGCTGTTAAATCAACAGTAGAATTTTCATCCCCATTAACCTCATCCGTTAATTTGGCCAGATCTTCTGCTGAAATTCGCCCCTTCTGAAGTTCATCAAATTGGCTAGCTAACTGTTGGATAAATCCCGGCTGCGTTTGCTCCCCATTAAATACAGTTAACTCATCTTGATGTTCCAAGATAATGCGATCAATCAGCATCCCCACGCCTGCTTTGGATAAACGTGGCACTTGATAAATCGGTTCATTTTTCATAAAATACCAAGCTAACCGTGAAAACGAAAATACTTGTAGTTGACTTTGTGCATAGGTACTTTTATTCTCGCTATTTCGTTTTCGCAAAGTGTTTAAAACAGTTAATTCAGATTGAAATTTAATATGATTAGGAACAATATAATAAACTTGTGTTTGTAAACCCTTGCTTAAAACTTGATCCACTTGTTCAATCATGGTTTTCCGTTGATTACGACTGGCTTTCCCCAGAATAAATTTTAATGTCATGAGAACCTCCTCTTTTAATAAATACGCACATACGTTCGATACTCACTTTTATTATACCGATTTTCTATTCTTTTTTCAGCCACAAATTCCAATTGATTGATTAACCAAATCATCCGTTAAAACTGCTTTTATTATCACTTGTGCCACCGCCACAGCACTAACGTTTTTGGCTGTCTGCATTGGCTGGCCTTCTTTAATTAATTGATATTGCTGATTAGCTGTTTCCTCGATATTGGTGGGTCGTAAAATTGTATAGGGAATTTCTGATTCATCCACTAACTTTCCAGCATATTGTTGTTGCTTGATAAATTCAGGCTGATTTTTTGCCACTACCTGAATTTTATCCAGCGGATATTCATCATCAACTCCAGCAACAGATCGAAAAATTATGCGTTCTAATTTTATTGATTGCATCTCAATTGCATCCATAACCGCATCTAGCATGTAATCCGCATCCCAGCCTACTGTGTTAATCACCAAAATATCGGCTGATTGAAGTTTTGGTGCTAGTTGATCTGCTGATTCAAAATCAACTTTGTCATTATCAATGAATGTAAATTTAAGTTCAGAATTTGTAACATCTTGACTCTGCTTTAGTAAAACCTGCCCCACCTGATTATTTGTGCCCATCACTAAAATATTCTTCATACTTTTCTCCCTACATTTTATTCATACTTTCATTATAAAACGAACGGACAGAAATTGCTGTGCTATAATCAATGCAACTTTATTTACATAGGATGTGTTTAGCGTGACTCAACAAAAAAATCCAAAACGACAGCGATTAATTGCCATGGATCATCAATATGTTGCCCCAGCCGGACGAGTATCAAAATTTGACCTTGTTGTAGACCATGGCCTAGGAGCAAAAATTTGGGACGTCGACGGTAATGCCTATATTGATTTCTTAGCAAGTGCTTCAGCAGTAAATGTTGGTCACGGCAACGCAAAAGTTGTGGCCGCCATTCATCAACAAACTGATAAATTAATTCACTATATTTCTGGTTACTTTTATCACGGACCTGCCATCAAACTAGCCAAACGATTAGCTCTTTTGGCTCCCGGTAAAACACCCAAAAAAGTTTCATTTAGTACTTCTGGTTCAGAAGCTGCAGAAGCGGTTGTAAAATTTGCCCGTAGCTATACCAAAAGGTCTGTTATTTTAACTTTTCAAAATTCATGGCATGGAACAACTTTGGGAGCTGCGAGTTTGTCCGCTATCGATGGAAATATGCATCGTGATATTGGGCCTTTGATTCCTGATATCCATCATCTGCCTTTTCCAGATCCAAACAAACGTTTTCCTGGTGAATCTATAACAGATTTCTCCTCTAGATATTTGAAAGACTTCACAGATTTGTTTGAACACGATATTCCAGCAGATCAAGTAGCTGCCATCCTGATTGAGCCCATTCAAGGCGACGCTGGCATCATTATGCCACCTAACTCATACATGCAAGGATTATATCAGCTTTGTCATGAAAATGGCATCCTGTTTTGCACAGATGAAATTAACCAAGGGTTTGGAAGAAGCGGTAAGTTATGGTCGATTGATCATTTTAATTTAGAACCAGATTTAATGGCTGTGGGAAAGTCTTTAGCTTCAGGAATGCCCCTTTCAGCCATTATCGGCAAAGCGCCTATTATGGACACTTTAGCCTCTCCAGCTAATGCCACTACCACCGCTGCAAATCCGATTTGTTGTGCAGCTGCTTTAGCTACAATTGACGAACTGGAAGCTCTTCATTTAACTGAACGATCCGACGAATTAGGAAAATTTTCTAAAACACAATTCTTGAACTTACAAAAAGATTTTCCTGTGATTAAGCAGGTTCGCATGGTAGGTTTAAATGGCGGAATCGAATTTGAAGAATCACAGACAAAACTAGTTACTGATCTTTGCAATTATTGTTTCGAACACGGTCTGATAATCATTTCCACAATGGACCACATCCTGCGCTTTCAACCACCTTTAGTTATCACAAAAGATGAGCTAACTCAAGGAATCAATATCATTCGCGAAGGCTTACTGAAGCTAACTTAATTCAGTTTCACAAGTTGATTAAATTAACTTAAATTAATGTGAAAGCGACATTGTTTTAGTTGTCTAACCGTCTTTGCTGTTGTGAACTTAAATTGCGTGTGTTAAACTTATCTCCACAGAATTTAATAGCACTTACCTGTATAATGTCATAATATGGTTGATAAGTTTCTACCCGACACCTCAAATGTTGGACTATGGGCGAATAGTGTTTTAGATAGATGCTTATTTTGGCTATCTCTAACAATAGACGACTGACTTATACGGGCCACAACAGGAATGTTGTGACCCGTTTTACGTTTCCATACATGATAAATTATGCATCCCTAAGTGATTAGAAAGGGAAAATTTTATGAAGTCTATTGAAGCAAGTTCCAAGTTACCAACACAACCTATCTCGCATCCCAAAGCGGCTTTACTGGGTCTGCAGCATCTCTTAGCTATGTACTCTGGAGATGTGCTTGTCCCTTTGTTAATTGGTGGTTATCTCCACTTTACGGCTGCTCAAATGACCTATTTAGTTTCCATTGATATTTTCATGTGTGGTATCGCGACACTGCTGCAACTAAAGAAAACTGCCTTAACCGGGATCGGGCTTCCCGTTGTCCTAGGCTGTGCAGTTCAAGCTGTACAGCCACTTGAAAATATTGGTGGTGCCTTAGGGATTGGTGCTATGTATGGGGCTATTATCTGTGCTGGTATTTTTGTTTTCCTAATTAGTGGGCTTTTCTCCAAAATCAAGAATCTCTTTCCGCCCGTCGTAACCGGATCGCTAATTACAATTATTGGTTTTACTTTGATCCCTGTCGCCTTTCAGAACTTGGGTGGTGGAAATATATCTTCCAAATCCTTTGGTGATCCTAAAAGCCTAATTGTGGGCTTCACCACCGTCGTCATTATTGTTGTTATCAACATTTTTGGCAAAGGATTCATGCATTCAATTGCAATTCTTATTGGAATTTTAGCTGGGACCTTTCTGGCAGGAGCCTTGGGAATGGTTTCCTTATCGGCTGTGTCTCAAGCCAGTTGGTTTCATCTTCCTCAACCATTTTATTTCGGAACTCCCACCTTCCATGCCTCTGCGATTATTACGATGATCATGGTGTCCTTAACAACCATGATTGAATCCACCGGGGTTTTCTTCGCATTGAGCGACTTGACCGGTAAGAAGCTTGAAGCAGACGACTTAAAACGTGGATACCGCGCAGAAGGTATTGCAGCTATTTTAGGTGGTATATTCAACACTTTCCCTTATTCAACCTTCTCTGAAAACGTTGGTGTTTTACAACTATCCGGTGTTAAAACTCGTAAACCAATTTATTATTCCGCATTTTTCTTGATTCTCCTTGGTCTTTTACCAAAGGCCGGCGCAATCGCCACAATCATTCCAGACCCAGTTTTAGGTGGGGCAATGATCGTTATGTTTGGAATTGTCGGTGCTCAAGGTGTAAAAATCCTCCAGCAAGTTGATTTTTCAAAAGATAAAAATATTTTAATTACGTCACTTTCGATCGGGATGGGCTTAGGTGTGACCGTTTATCCTCAAATTTTCCAATTTCTACCAACAGCAGCTCGCATGCTGTTAACTAATGGAATTGTGGTTGCCAGTGTCGTTGCGGTGGTTCTTAACTTATGTTTCAACGGTACCCATGGCGATTCGCAAACTGAAGTTCAGAAAGCAAAATAAAAAACTGTACTCAAAAAGGTGTCCAACAATCCTGATCAATAGGGATTGCTGGACACCTTATTTAATTAAATTAAATTTTAAACAACCTGACGGTCAAATGGATCTTTACTAATACCTTTTTCAAGAATAGCTTTTGACCACTCTTTAGCTGAGAACAATGAATGATCACGGTAGTTACCGCAACTATACTTATCTGTCCCCTGAACATCTTTCCACTCAATCTTGTTGGCAATGTCATCTAAAGCACCCTTTAAGGCAATGGCAACTTCTTCAGTTGAATGCTCACCCCAAGTGATCAAATGAAAACCAGTCCGACAACCAAATGGTGAGCAATCGATGACGCCATCCAAACGGTCACGTAGTAAGCCTGCTAACAAATGTTCAATTGTATGTAATCCTGCAGTTGGAATTGCATTTTCATTAGGCTGAACTAAACGTAAGTCATAGTTAGAAATTTTGTCGCCTTTAGCACCATTTTCTACAGTGATTAAACGAACATATGGAGCTTTTACCTTTGTGTGGTCCAATGTGAAACTTTCAACTTTTGCCATTATATATCTTCTCCTTGTCTTTTCTGCTTCATGTCTATTCTACATCCACAAGTACTTATTTCAAGTATGAAATTGGTTTTTGAACTTCAATCTTAGTTCCATAGTACTTATCTTTAATATAACGCTGAATTGCTTTTTTGTGATATAACTTTACCAATTGTTTGTATTTAGCGTTGGATGCATGCTTCTTTGTGGTTGCTAAAATATTAATATCGGCACGTGTGCTTTGATTGATTTCTTCATGAAAAATGGAATCCTTTAAAACATGCAAATGTCCCTCTAACGCGACAGTATTAGAAATTAAGACCGCGTCTACATCTTTCAACACCCGAGGCCCAGTCGTGTCGTCTATTTCTTTAAATTTCAAATGACGAGGATTTTTTGTAATATCACTCACATTTCCTAACGCACCAAAATTAGCCTTGAGTTTGATCAGCCCAGCCGTTTGCAATAATAACAAATCTCTCGCCGTGTTGGCCGGATTATTCGCGATCGCAATCGTGGCACCGTCTGGAATCTCAGAAATTTTGTGATACTTTTTCGAATAAATTCCCATTGGCTCTAAATACGTCGTCCCTAAAGCACGTAATTGTTGTTTTGGATGCTGTTTATTATATGCTTCATAGTAAGAATACGATTGAAACGCATTGACATCAATGTTTCCTTGCGCCGTGCCGTTATTCAACTGTACACCATCAGTTACTTGCTGAACCTTTATCGTCAATCCCGCCTCTTTAGCATCCTTACTTTTAGCAATATGTTTCCAAATATCATAATCCGATCCCATCGAGCCCACAGTAATTGTAGTTGTTGTCGCCTTGGCCGAATGACTAATTTGGTGAACACCCACTACGATCGCCACTAGTACAACAATAACACCTAAAATCCACCAAACACTTTTTCGCATATCTCTTTCTCCTCCGTGTGTTTACTTTATAAAACGAACCCAACACATTCGAATTTTTCCTCCAGCACTACTTTTGAACTTCAATTAAGCTCATCTCCTTAATGCTCCAGATGTTTAGCTAACCAATCACCCGCAAACTGTACGATAAACACCATCACCAGAATAATAATCATGGCAACAATAGTAACGTCATTTTCGAAACGGGCATAGCCGATACTAATCGCAATATCGCCTAGTCCACCTGAGCCAATCGCTCCAGCCATCGTGGTTAATCCAATCAAACTAATAATTGTTACGACTGAAACTCGGATAATATCCGGAAGTCCTTCACGTAAATATACGCGAAAAATAATTTCGCTTGGACTCGATCCCGAGGCTTCTGCCGCTTCAACAACCCCTGGATCAATTTCTGTCAAAGCATTTTGAATCTGGCGGGCGTAAAACGGAAAAATTCCAATAATTAGCGGGACTAACGCGGCTGTTGTGCCAATCGTTGTTCCCACTAAGTACCTTGTGAATGGGGCTATGACGGCTAATAAAATAATAAATGGAATTGATCTTAAAATATTAACAACTTTATCTAATAATCCGTATAAAAAGCTATCTTCCAAAATCCCACCTGGCTGACTAGCAATTAGGAAAACACCCGTTGCCAAACCAAAGATTCCTGCCACAACAGACGAAATCAGCGTCATGTAAATTGTCTGCCAGGTTGCTTGAGCAAACTCAGATTGCATATGAATAACGTTCGGTAACAAATTTGCCATTAGCCGGTCACCTCACTTTCTGTTACGTTATTTAATAATTTCACCCGAACTTGATTAGCCTTCAAAAAACTAATCGCATTTCCAATATTCGCCTGATCTCCAGCTAATACTAAAATCATAAAACCAAGGGTCTCACTATGCAGCTGCTCAACGTTTGCAAACAAAATGTTTCCATCCACATTGAACCGTTTGGCTAAACTTGAGATAATCGGCTCTTCGGTAGATTTCCCAATGAAGTTCAATTGAACTAACTGTTGTTCCGACGTAAGTTGATGAAATTTGGGATTTTCGGTCACCTTTTGAACAGCCGGGCCTACGTTGGTTGCAATATTTATAAACTCTTGCGTCAAACGATTTTTGGGAGCTGAGAAAATGTCTTCAATCGGGCCACGTTCAACAATTTGACCCTTTTGCATGACTGCCACATGGTTACAAATTTCCTTAACAGCTTGCATTTCGTGCGTAATCAAGACGATGGTCAACCCCAGTTTTTGGTTAAAACTTTTTAACAAGTTCAAAATTGAGAGCGTCGTTTTGGGGTCCAGAGCGCTAGTCGCTTCATCGCTAATCAAAATATCGGGATCATTAGCTAGAGCCCGGGCAATCGCAACCCGTTGCTTTTGGCCACCAGATAATTGACGGGGATAATCATTTTTACGTTGATCTAAACCAACTAGTCGCAATAGCTCAGTAGCTTTTTTTTGACGTTCAGTTTTTGAAAGCTTGGTTTTAAGCAAAGGATACTCAACATTTCCAAGAATTGTCCGAGACTTCATTAAATTAAAGTGTTGAAAAATCATCCCAATTTTAGTTCGAGCTTGTCGCAACTGTTCTGGTTTTAAAGCTAGCAAATCTTGATTATTCACACTAACTTTTCCTGACGTTGGCGGCTGTAAAAGGTTTATCACGCGAACAAGGGTACTTTTTCCCGCGCCTGAATAACCCACGATTCCATATATGTCGCCCTTTTCAACTTGCAAATCAACATCGGTTACTGCTTTTACTTGATTTTCTCCGTCTTTAAAATCAACCGTTATATTATTTAAATCAATGATATTTTGAGTCATCCAATCACCTTCTCTTTAGAATAAAAAAAGTTTCCGCCCTAAATCTTCAAATTAAAGATTAGGGACGAAAACTTCGCGTTACCACCCATATTTATGTTGCTCTCACGAACAACACCTCATCGACACGTTAAAATATGTCTGGGATTATATCGTATCCTCACGTATTTAAAGCTTGCACCTTAAATATTAGCTCTGAGCTCATCTTCAATCCGACAACTGATTCCTTTTCACCAAACGGAATTCTCTAAACAGTCTAGGGATTTACTCTTCTCGTCTTTGCATCGTTATTTAATAATTGAATTCATTTTATCATCAAAATTTAATAAGTCAAGTTATCTATGAAACTGCGATATAATAGATTTAATTAAATATCGCAGGTAGAAATACCCTAACGACTTTTCGGAGGTTAAAAATATGCAGCAAACATTAGATGATTTTATCTGCACCTGGGTTAAAAATGGGGGTGCTGAAATCAAAGCTTATCACAAAAATGAGTGGTGTCGTCCATCTCATGATGACCAATACATTTTTGAAATGATGAGTTTAGAAATTTTTCAAGCTGGGTTAGACTGGGAACTTGTTTTAAAAAAAAGACCAGCTTTTCAAAAAGCTTTTCATAATTTTGATATTAAGCAAGTTGCTGCCATGCCCACTACTGACATCGAGAGTCTCTTAACTGACGCATCAATTATTCGTAATCGTTTAAAACTGCAAGATACCATGACAAATGCGCAGTCGTTCTTAAAAATTCAGGCCGAATTTGGAAGCTTTGATCAGTATATTTGGCAATTTGTGAATAATCGCCAAGTTAATAACCATATTCGCATTCCTGCAGAAATTCACGCAAAAACACCACTTTCAGAAAAGATTTCTAAAGATTTGAAACAACATGGTTTTAAATTTATGGGACCAACCATTACCTATTCGTTTATGCAGGCAATTGGACTCGTAAATGATCATGAAATTAGTTGCATGGACAATCCTGGTTAATTTAATCGAGAAAGGATACTTGTTATGAAACAATCAAGGTACACGGAAACGACTGCCAATGGTTGTTTTTCTGGTGCTTATTTCATGGGACGCTGGATTCAAAATACAATTCTGAACCAACGCACCATGTATACCACGAATCTAGGAGCGGCCATTTTATTGATGACTAAGCACACGGATTGCTTAAATCTAAAGTTTCTCAGCACCACGCCAACTGCGCGTTTCCAACCAGAAATTGCCATTTTCATTGATGATGATCCTGAACTACGTTTTAAGGTCAATGAAGTGCCTGATGAACTTCATATAAAACTCAAAGGCCCCCATTTAATTCGGATTGTCTTTGCCGGTAATTCTGATTCAGACGAGATTTGGCAACAGTCACAAGGACTAGCCATCACACACCTATCCGTGCCTAATCCTGGTGTGGCCATCCCTGTAAAACCAGCTGGAAAAACCATTGCTTTCATTGGTGATTCAATTACAGCTGGCTGTTGGGTTTTAAAACGAACCCCCTCTAGTGGCTACGCTGCCGAACAGAACTATGCTGCCCAAACTGCGCGCAACCTTGATGCCCAAGATCTGAGAATTGCCTATAGTGCGGCTGGTCTTTTACGATACGGGACCGGTGGTGTTCCCGCCGCACCCCGTTTTATAAAATATATTGATTTTGAAACCCCAGCCCCTCAGTATCATCCCGACGTTGTGGTAATTAATATTGGCACCAATGACCGCCGTTTTGATAGTAGCTTAATGAAAATACAGTTTCTTAATTTTTTTCATGAATTACAAGATTTGTTTCCGGAAGCTACTTTAAACGTTCTTATTCCCTTCAATCAATCCTTTGCCAAAGAATTACGTGAATTAGCTCAAGAAAATCCTTCACTTTTCTTCCTAATTGAAACTGCTCAATGGACACTCACCTTTACCGACCAAGCGCACCCTGACTTACAAGGTTCAGCCATTGCCGCCAAACAACTTACAAATGCTTTGTTGAGTCATTACGGTTCCGACTACTTTAAAATTACATGCTAATTCGTTTTGCTGTAACTCTTTTGGGGTTACAGTTTTTTAGTCCAAGCCACCTTCAGAATCAGGAAGCGATTGCGTCTCCTCAACATCATTAGTGTTTTTAAGATGCTTTAACCCAATTCCTGTAAACCCACTGATGATGGAGAAAACTGGGGATAAAAGGCTAAAGAAAACAAATGGCAAGAAATGCAGAACTGGCACACCAAGCGCGTTTGCTGCAAAAGCACCTGCTACTCCCCAAGGAATAAGGTAGTTAATCACTGTTCCACCATCTTCAAGAACTCGGCTCAGCGCCTCGTTGGCAAGTCCTGAATCCTGGTATGCTTTCTTAAATGCCTTTCCGGGTAAAATAACGGATAGGTACTGTTCACCAATAAAGATGTTAACTCCAATCCCGGTAAAGATTGTTGCGGTAACGAGTTTACCATCTGAGTTTAAGCGTTTGGCTAGGGGTGCCATAACTGCTTGAATCAAGCCAAACTTCATTAATAAGCCACCTAACGACAGAATTAAGATAATTAGGGAAACTGTACCCATCATACTTTCAATGCCGCCTCGTGTAAGGAGAGCGTCTACACTTGCATTCCCTGTTTTTGCCACAAATCCACTTTCAATAATTGTTGCAATCTTACTAATCTGCATTTTAGGTTGTTCAATAAAGACCATCAACACCGAAACCACGATGTTGATAAACAACGTTGGAATTGCTGGTACTTTTCGCCATGCGCAAAAGAACATTAAAGCGATTGGAATAACTGCCCAAGCATTTACACTAAAATGTGCTTCTAAAATGGCAACCGTTTGATTGATCTTGTCTAAATTGGCAGTTGTAGTAGCTTGAAGTCCTAAAATTGCGTATAAAATAAGGGATCCTAGAAAAGCTGGAATCGTTGACCACATCAAATTCTTAATGTGCTTAAACAAATCCACACCAACAACGGCTGAAGCTAGATTGGTTGAATCCGAAAGTGGTGAAGATTTATCTCCAAAAATGGCCCCAGAAATGATTGCTCCAGCTACCAATGCTGGATTTACGCCCATTGTAAGTCCCATTCCGAAAAAGGCAATCCCAATCGTGGAAATAATCGTAAATGCAGATCCAATTGAAGTTCCGACCAACGCACATACCACGAATACGGACGGCACAAACCATTTGACACTGATCATATGGAATCCCAGTACCATCATCGAAGGAATGATCCCAGCGGCAATCCACGTGCTAATCAAGGCGCCCACTAAGATGAAAATAAAAATCGGGATAATACCAGTTTGAATGCCCTCTTTGATCCCACCGTCCACATCTGCCCAGGCAAAGTGACAAAATTTTGCCCAAAAAGTTACAAGGACGAGCACCAGTAAAACGGGAACTTGAGGTGATAAACCAAATCTAATTACACCTAATCCCATGACAATTAACATTCCTAACAACACAATACTTGCTTCTTTAAAACTCACTTTATTTTCCATATTGCACCTCGTTTTAGTTTTTATTCGCTAGTTCAATCAATTAGTTATAAAGACTAATAACGAGATATGCCTCCACATTTACAATTATCCATAACGTTTTTCTCCTCTGTTTCAAAATTTGGGTAATAAAAAAGTCCCTGCTGTAATTTTTTACAACAGGGACGATAAAGAAACCGTGGTACCACCCAAATTGAAAGAATCCCAAAATCGAATTCTCTCCACTCACTAGAAGGTAACGGCTCTAGTTATTATCCGTTCAATCGAAACTGTTTCATGGTATTTCATCTAAATTATCCTGATCGGTTCGCAGCAACCACCGACTTTCTGACACCCAGATAACTAGCTACTTAGTATGAAAGTTCGCTTTAAATATTAAGTTGAATGAATCTTACCACGCAAGAATTGGTTCGTCAACCAATAATTAAAAACAAATTAAAGAATTTGTTGTTCGCCAGTGATAATGTCTTAACTAATTGGTCAGCAAAAATGTCTCGCAAATATGTTTCACCTCCGGCAAAATAGTTAATGGAGGTGGACAACATGAGAAAGGTTGTTTTAACAGTGAAAGAAGACCACAAATATCAAGTAATTCAGCAAGTAGTTAATGAACGAAAGAATCGTTGTCGAGCTAGTATTGAATTAAATCTATCATTACGACAAATTGATCGATTAATAATCAAATATCGAACTAAGGGTAAATCTAGCTTTGTGCATGGCAATACTGGCAAAAAGCCACAGAATAAGATCTCAACCAAACAAATCAATCGAATTATTAAGCTGTATGAAACTGATTACCAAGGCTTCAATATTTCCCATTTCTATGAGTTTTTATTAAGTAGAGAAGGTATTCAAGTTTCTGAATCAACTTTACGACGAATACTTAGAACCCATCGGGTTCTGTCACCCAAAGCTCATCACAATACCAAAAGACAAATACGCAAAGAATTAAAGCTCAAGGAACAACGGCAGGCTTTGTCTAAACGTGACGAAAAGACCTTACAAGTTGTTGAACCAGTGGAAGCAATAAAGGCTCATCCGTCACGCGCTAGGAAAAAATTTGCCGGTGAACTTATTCAGATGGATGCCTCGGTTGAGCTCTGGTTCGGCAATACAAAGACTTATCTACATGCCGCGATTGATGATTATAGTGGTGCGATTGTTGGCGCCTACTTTGATACCGAAGAAACGTTAAACGCTTATTATCAAGTTATGGCTCAAATATTGACTTCTTTTGGAATCCCGTATGAGATTTTAACAGACCGAAGAACGGTTTTTAACTCAAACAAAAAAGCAGATTCTCCAACGAAGGAAAACCCACTCACTCAATTCGGTTATGCGTGTAAGTCACTGGGAACCAAACTCTCAGTGACTAGCATACCGCAAACCAAAGGCAGAATTGAACGCCTTTTTGAAACACTACAAAGCCGACTTTTAAATGAACTTAAACTAGCAAATACAACGACAATTGAGCAAGCTAACGACTTCCTCAACCCATTTGTAAAAGAATTCAATCAAAAGTTTGCTTTACCTATTAAAATTAACACGAGTGGCTTTGACAAACAACTTACATCTTCAGAAATTGATCAGATTTTAATCACAACTCGAGAGCGCTCAATTTCATCTGGTCACACTGTCAAATTAAATAATCAGGAATATCAATTATTTGAATCAGATAAGCTAGTTTGTTTAAAACCACGAACTAAGGTCTTAATCGTTAAAACTTTAACTGGTAAGCTTTACGCTACTACAGATGCAGATCAAATATTTGATTTACATCCGCTTGCAGATCATGACTTAGTTTCGCCAGCTTTCGAGGTTATTATTGAAAAACCATCTAATATGGCCCCAAAGAACAAGAAGCCCAAGGCTTCTATGAACCACCCATGGAGGAGAGCCAATTATCGCGACTATTTGCGTACAATTGGGTATTCCGAAAAAGGAGCAAATCATATGGCATATGAGATTTAAATTTGACAAGGATGTTCAATGATTATTGAGACATTTTTCCTTACCGATTGACACCAATAATTAAAAACAAATTAAAGAATTGGTGAAAGCAAACGGGAAAAATCCTGTTTAAATCTCAGCCACCAAGACTGATTATCGTACATTTCCGTGGTTTGAAGCGTTGATTTTTGGATGTCAGCTTTAAAAATTCCTTCTAATTCTTGTGCAATTTTTTCATCATAAATAAAAGCATTCACTTCGAAATTAAGCTTAAAGCTTCGGAAATCCATATTTGCTGAACCTACTGATCCAAGTTTACCATCTACCACCATTGTTTTAGCATGTAAAAATCCCGCATCATAGTTGTAGATTTGAATTCCCCATTTAGCACACTGACGGGCATAATACTGGGTGGCACGATAGACGAAAACGTGATCCGGCATGTGTGGAATCATGATTCGCACATCAACTCCTGATAGCGCAGCCGTATGAAGAGCATCTAAAACACTGTCATCTGGGATCAAATAAGGACTCTGAATCCAAATAGAACGCGTTGCAGAACTGATTAGTTTCAAGTAACCTAATTTAATGTTTTCAACCTCGGAATCAGGACCACTAGAAACCACTTGGAGACTCGTATTACCATTCACTTTTGCCACTGGAAAGTACTCCGAACCCGGATCAAACACCGTATTAATTGGATTTTCACGATCTGTCGCATTCCAATCACGTACGAAACGAGATTGAAGACTATAGGCTGCAGAACCGGCAATCCGCATATGAGTATCACGCCAATATCCAAATTTTTTGCTTCGACCTAAATATTGATCACCAATATTAAATCCGCCAGTATATGCCACCTGACCATCAATCACTACAATTTTTCGATGATCACGAAAGTTCAAGCGAAAATCAGTCACAGCTGAATGGGTCCCTAAGAAAGGCGCAGCATAGCCACCTAATTCACGAAGATGATTAAAAAACTTATTTTTAGTCCCCATTGAACCCCATGAATCCCAAAGCACACGAACTTCAACGCCTTCTTTGGCTTTTTTTTCTAGTAAATGTAAAACATCTCGACCAATTTGATCATCATAAAAGGTGTAAAATTCAACATGAACATGTTTTTTCGCTTTTTCGATATCCACAAACATATCATGAAATAATTCTTTACCATCCGTAATTAGCTTCACACGATTTCGGTGACTCAAAAAAGCTGAATCAGCATTCATAAACATGGTTGCCATACCACTAGCATCCTCAACCGCTTTATCAGCCTCTGTGTGGTCATTGTTCAGCTCTTTTGATTGCCGTTCGAGAACCCGCTCTAGTTCCAACTTGGTTTCTTTTTTTAATTGAAACATCTTATTTTTGGGTAATTTACGTCCTACGAATGAATAGAATACAAACCCGATAACAGGAAGAAAAAAGAGAACAAGTAACCAAGCCCACGTTGCCGCAATATCTCTTTTTTCACGAAAAACAGTGATAACGGCTGCAATTAAGTTAATAGCAATAATAAGTTCTATAATAATATGTACCCAGTTCATGATAATCCCCCGATAGTTAAGTTGTTTTCATTTTACCCTTCCTAGCAATAATTTAAAACTGTTGAAGCTTGGATACAAAAAAATGTCCGAACTAATTCAAAATTAGTCCTGGCATTCCTTAAATTATTTCTAGACACAAAAAAAGCGCTGCCGTCGCAACGCTTAATAAGTAACATGACCGTTAAATGGCCATCCATTCACTTTATGGGGGGAGTAAATGAAAAAGTTATTTATGTATTCAATACTATTCACAAATTGTGAATATTCTGTGAATTTCCCGTTTCAATTAAATTACATTTGCATTTTTTTCAAAAAATCCAACTACAAAAGGAAATATACTATGAAATCAAACACTAACTTAATCGTTTCCCGCGCATCCACATTAGACAATTCAGAATTAGCCCAAATCTATCTCCGATCCAGAATTGCTGCATTCCCATGGGTGAAACATCCCCAGGCTTCTGACTTCATTCAAGATTCGAAAAACGAACTCATTTTGAAGGCTGTTTTAAATAATAAAATTGTGGGTTTCCTTAGTTTTTACCAACAAGATAACTTTATCCACCTTTTATTCATTGATCCTGCATATATACATTCTGGCATTGGTTCCCAGTTACTTTTCAAAATCCGCCAATCGGCCACCGCTCTGGTTACTTTAAACTGTGTTCGGCAGAACAACCACGCGTTGGCCTTTTATAAAGCACAAGGATTCAAGATTATCGGAAAGTCGCTCTGGAAATCCCCTGCTTATTACACTCTCCAAGACACAAAAAAAGAAGATTACCCATTGCTCTAATGAACTGAACCCCATAATTTGGAGTGGATTTTAAGCAACCAACTGGTCGGATAGGTTTCGGTATTGTACCGGAGTTTTTCCGGCCAGTTTTGTTCTAATTCTTTTATTATTATAATAACTAACGTATTTAGTTATGGCTATTCTTAATTCTTCGTAGGAGGAATAGTGGTTATTATGCACCGTTCCAACTTTTAAAATATGGAAACAACTCTCAGCAACCGCATTATCCAGACAAGTCGCTTTGCGACTCATACTCTGCATAATGTGGTTTTTCTTTAGCTTGGAAACATACTGATAATTCTGATATTGAAAACCTTGATCTGAATGAATTGTCATCTTATAAGGTAATTGTGGTTTTGAACGAATTAAATCCATTAAAGGTTTTGTGACAAACGCTACATTAGGGCTAAGACCAATATTCCATGACAATATCTCGTTACTGTAAAGATCAACAAATGAAGTAAAATAAGCACGCTCAGAAATCGAACCAGAACCCCAGCGAACTTCAGTCACATCGGTCACTACTTTTTGATAAGGTCGATCCGTATTGAATCTGCGATTCAGTTTGTTTTTAGCAAGTTTACCAACAGTACCTCGATAAGAATTATATTTTCTAGTTTTTCGATCAAAAGCATGACAAAGCGCGTCATTTTGTTTCATAATCTTTAATACCACTTTATGGTTAACAATTTTACCGTTGTTCCTTAATGCATCGGTAACCGTACGATACCCGAAATCTGGATTATCTTGTGTAATTTGAAGAATTTCATCCACTAAGTCCTGGGAATAATTAGTTTTATATTGTCGGTTAAGTGCATCATGATAACTACTACTTGACATACCGACAACTTTTAAAATAAAGCTAAGCACTTCGTTCAAATCACGCCTTAATTCAGCAACTATTTGTGCTTTTTCCTGGTTTTTAATGCTTTCTTTTTCTGAACCAAGGCGTGCAATTTTTCCAAATAAGCTAGTTTAACTCTCAATTCACGGTTTTCTTCTTCTAATTCCTTTTTAGACTTTTCATTATTACTATCTGACATGGTATTTGACCGCCTTTGATTAGGATTAAGGCGTCCTTGTTCAAGAGCTCGTTCCCATTGCCAAATTACAGCTGGATGTTTAATTCGAAACTGCTTAGCAGTTATCGGCAAGGATGCATTTTGATCTAAACGCCATTTAATTACTTTCATTTTAAACGAATAATCAAAGTAAGTCTTCCTATGGTTTAAACTTAGACCTTCAACACCGAACTGTTCTAACCTGCGTTTCCATTCATATAAAGTGGCAGAGCCCTTGATACCGTACTTTTTCATGATAATACTTTGCGGCAGGCCACTAGTTAATTCTAAAACTGCATTTATTTTATTTTCCTTTGAGAACATAACAAAACCCCGATAATTTGGATTACTCCAATTATCGGGGTTCAGTTCATAAACACGAACAAGGATAATCTTTTTTCCTTATTTCTTAGCTTGGACAAACACACCATTAACCGTATCACCATCTACCGTGCGTGCTGCGTTGAAGCCATGGAACGTTAGGCCTTTATACTTTTTAGCAAGACCTTTTTTGAGCTTAAATGTATAAGTCGCTGGGATCCCAGAAAGTTTCATTTTCAAAGTTAAAACAGTTTGCTTCTGTTTGTTTTTTGTTAATTTGTACGTTCCTTTGCCAAATGAACCCAAGCCCTTTACTTTTTTAGCCGCGGCATAAGATGCATAATATTTTTTAACATTATAGGCCGTCACTTTTCCATTCTTTGTAAACGTAAAAGCTTCCATTCCCGAATTAGATTTATACTTCAAATCCTTTGCAAAATACCATAATCCACCATTGTTACGAATTTGCTTACTAGTCGTTACTTTAGACACTTTAGGCGCACTCGTTTTGACGGTTCTTCCTGTGTCAGTCCCCGTCTTTGCACAGCCCGTCAAAAGTAAACTTAAACATACCAGTGGCAGTCCGATAATCAGATATAGCTTCTTCATGTGTTTCATTTTACTCACCCCATTTATTTTTCTTTTATCTAACATGATTATACTTTGTTTTACATCTTCTTACTATCAAAACTATTTAAACTCCGGGCGAGCCTTTGGAACTAGAAATTGTCCCGGAATTGCCCCAACTCTTTTTGTCACTTTATTCCAGTAACGGGGAATTAGATGAATATGGCAATGAAAAACACTTTGGCCAGCGGCTGCTCCTGAATTAATTGAGACGTTATACCCATCAGGCTTAAATTGCGCGTCTAACAGCTTCTTTGCATCTTCGACCATTTGTCCCAACGCTTGCTTTTCTGCCTCGGTAACCTCCCATATTTGGGCGACATGCCGTTTGGGGACGATAAGGAGATGTCCTTTGCTAACTGGATGAATATCCCAGAATGCAATACATAGTTTACTTTCAATAACAAAATCTACTGGCTGTTTTTGGCAAAATACACAGTTCGGATCAAAATCCATTGTCTCATCCCCTAACACTTACATTATAGCTTGTTTCGCCATTTAATTGGCATATTCTCTCCCCAAACAAAAAAGATGTCGCGATTTAAAAATCGCAGACATCTTTTAATTTACATTCATTTTCAACCAACTAACCTTGCTAAAAATTAATGCTTATTATTCTTTTTATCTTTTTTCTTAAATGAAATACCTTCGTATGTTAATTTAATCAAGCTTGGCAACAGAACTGGGATGATAATGATTAAAATAATCAACCCAATAATAACGACCATTGCGACTTGAATCAACGTAAGCACTCCAGAAGGAATCATTGAAGCAAACGTTCCACTCAGGATAATCATCGCAGAAAGTACCACTGCTCCAATCACTCCGGAAGCCTCTATAATTCTTGCACTCGGTTTAAGATCCTTATTGAAATCACGATACCTCATCATCAAGAAAATACTATAATCCACACCTAAGGCAATAATCATAATGAAGCCGAAGAATGGTGTATTCCAAGTTAGCATTGGTTGTCCTAAGACAATATTACTAAATGCCTTGGTAATTCCCAATGAACTGAAGTAGGCCAAAAGCAACGTTCCGATAATGTAGAATGGCATCAAGATTGAACGAGTTACAAATACCAACGCAATCAAAATTCCGATGATCATAATCGCGGCTGTTCGGGTAAAGTCTGAACTTGCCGTCTTATTGATATCAGCTGTTTGTGCAGTTTGTCCACCAATTGCAACTGTTGCATCCTTCAAATCGGTCCCACGAAGATCATCTTTAACCTGCTTTTGAAGATCTTTAACTTTGGCCATCGATGCACTTGAACTTGGATCTGAATCAAGCACAATTGTTAGCTTAGTTGCTTTGCGATCTTCTGAATAGTAGGACTTAAGCACAGGTTTGAATGTTTTACCATGCAATTGCGCTTTTGGAATGTAGAAGGTCTTTCCAACTGAGGAATCACCCATCCCACCAAGATAGTCGTTTGCAGAAGTCATGCCAGAACCAATTGTCTTAGTTCCTTTGGCAGCAGTCTTCAAACCAGATTGAAGCGTATCTACCTTACCAGATAACCCCTTCAAAGTACTGTACATTTGCTTTTGTCCAGTAACTTCTTGATTAAGGCCGCTAGTTAAGGCAGGTGTTGAACTTGCCAAACTATTTGCACCAGTTGAAAGTTGATTCAAACTGCTTGTAAGAGTGCCCATGCCGCTAGTTAATTGACCAACCCCACCAGTAAGCTCACTGCTCTTACCAGCTAATGTGGAAGCACCACTGGAAGCCAACTGAACGCTATTAGCATAGGTATTAATTCCGTTGTTTAACTTAGAAACACCGTTAACCAATGCGGAATCTTTATTAACTTGCGTATTCAACTGTTCAACCCCAGCTGTAAATTGCTTCAACTTCGAAATACTCCCTGAAGCTGCCTGCAATTGTGAACCAAGCGCTGTTAATTGATTTAACTGCGCTGTGCTGATATTGGTTGAGTTCATCAACGTTTCAGCCTGTTTCATGACAGAAGTTAACTTATTCAATTCGCTAATTGTATTGGAATCGATATTAACTGCATCCAATTCCTTTTTTAAACTAGCAACTTGAGTTTGAACACTGGAAAGTCCACTTAAAGTATCTCCAGCTGCCTTAGCACCAGCAGTAATTTGTGATTTTGCTGTTGCTAACTTTTGCTTATCGCCTGCGGACATTGTGCTCTGATCTAGGCCTCCTGGGCCATACAAAGTTTTAAGTGCCTCTGTATTGGATGCAGCTGCTTTTGCTGAATCAGTTGCTGCAGAAGTGAGACCATCTGAGACCTTACTTAAACTTGCAAATGAACTATTTACAGAAGCTAAATTCTTCTTTGCTGAGTTTAATGGTGCTAACTGTTCAAGACTGTTAATGGCACTTTGTGATTGTGCTAATGTGTTTAATTGTTTAACCTTATCACCCAAGCCATTTAATTGGCTCATAGCAGTATTGCCCGAGTTAAGTGTTTGTTGTAAACCATCCAACTGAGTATCAATACTAAGTGCTGCACTGTTCAACGTCGAAACTCCCGTTGAAAGCTGTTGTGCTGAAGTTAACAATTGTTGTGATCCACCTGATAATTGACCTGAATTAGCATTCAGTGTACTTAATCCAGAACTAAGTGTGTTCACACCGCCCGTATACTGGTTTAGTCCAGTAATCAATGGCGACATCTTGCTACTCATTTGAGAAACGCCTGAAGAAATTTGTGTTGCCCCACTTGCTAATTGGTTTGCACCATCTGTTACTTTAAGTGAACCATCACGTAAAACTTCAGTACCGGCAATTAACTTTTGTACGCTGTTTAAGCCGCTACTCATGTTAGTTGCACCCAATTGATCAGAAGCACTAGTTAATCCCTTACCAATGGTATTAAGGCCACTATGAGCCTCATCAATTCCGGTTGTGACCGTCTTAACTTGACCCTTTACGTATAACTTCGCAATTGGTGATCCACCTGGTTGTGTAGCTGATGCAACGGTCTTTACACCCTTGTCATTTTGAAGTTGACGGGTGATTTGGTCGACGAGTTTTAAGGTCTGTTCATTATCTAACTTCTTGTTTGAACGAATATATAAAGTTGAAGGTTCTGCTGTCCCAGGAGAAAAATGATCCTTAACAACATTAAATCCAACTTTTTCAGGTAACGTATCGCTCAATTCATCTAAATCATTGTAATCTAGCGTTCCTGTCCCTGTCACAACAAATGGGACAGTTAACAGTAAAACTAAAACCAAAGCAATGATGGGATGCAAAATTGACGAATTAGCCAATGCATGCCACATCTTACTTCTCGAGTGTCCACCAAACTTCTTAGAAGGCCAGAACATCTTTTTGCCTAGTAAGCTCATAAAGAATTGGTTTAGCGTCAGTAATACAGCGACTAATACAGCAACCCCGATTGCCACACCTAAAGCTGATTTATAAATTGAGAACTTCGCAAATGTAAGTGCGCAGAATCCAATAAATACTGAAGAACCACTATATAAGATGGTTCTCCCAGCAGTCCGTGTTGCTTTGCGGCTAGCCGTATGCCGATCTTCACCTTTGCTTAGTTCCTCTTTAAACTGCTCATACAACAGAATATTATAATCGGTCCCAATCCCAAACAGTACCACGACGATAAAGACTTCGGTAAAGTTTGAAAATGGGAAGTTAACCCGAGATACTAAATTGGTCACAATCGATAAGGTTGTAATAAACGCAACCCCAACGGTAAAGACCGAAATCATAGGAACGATTGGTGACTGGAAGACTAAAATTAAGACAATAAAAATGAAAATTGCCGCAATAATTTCAGTTTTCTTAACGCCTTCCTGAGTCGCTTCAGAGAACTTTTCATTTAAAATATCTCCACCAGTAATGTAAGCTTTCACTCCTGGTGTTTTAACCGCCTTAGTTAGCTCTTTATCAATTTTTTTATAGGATCCGTGTGATTTTGATACAGATAACTGCACTAACTGCGTTGTTTTATCTTTAGAAATAAGTTGTTTCCGAGTATAAACGTTGTCGTTCGGAGCGGTAACTGCCTTAATCCCGAATTTTTTCTTATTATCCTGTAAATAATTGATAGTGCTGTCAATGTTTTCTTTTTGATCCGCGTTTAACTTTTTATTACCATTATTAAAAATGGCAACCACTTGTGTCGTGTTCCCTTGTCCATATCCCCACTTGGACTGAATTCGATTCGCAATTTGGCTTTGCGCAGAACTAGGTATCTTAGTTTCCGCATGCGATCTAACCAATTGATCGATGTTCGGCAAACTAATTACACTAATCAAAATAATTCCAATCCAAATGATTAGTGAGATGCCATGGCTTTTTACAAACTTGTGCATACTTGTTTATCTCCTTTCAATGTCCACTTTAATATACAAGAAGATATTATAAGCGTTCTGAAAAACAATGTAAATACTTTTCTTTTATTTTCATTTAATGTTTTACACCAATTTTATTTGTTTCCATAATAAAAAGGCCTGAATTTTATTCCGGCCTTCACTAAAATCAATTTATTACATCATGGGATCCCACACAGGTAGTGGTTCCGGAGTTGCATCAGCAATTTTACGCTGCGCATCCGTTAGATATTTGCGGTGAACCACAACTTGATACACATAGTTTTCAAACCAGTCATCGGTCATTGCAAAGTAGCCCTTATCGCCACTCTTATCACCCCAACTGTTTTCTACTTTCCATTTTGTTACTTCATCGTCTACCACATCAACACCGGTTAAAGTCATGGCATGGGAAACAGCGGCTTGACCAAACTGTAAGCGTTCGGCCTTGCTCATGCTCAAATCAACATCAAACAATGCGTCTGTTCGATAAAGTTTACTATCTAACAGGCCATCATTCCGATCCATCTGTTCCAAAACATCATTACCAAACCAAACCGTTTCACCATCTTTAAGTTGGGCAACAGCTGCTTTACGTAAAACTGCCATGTCCACATTTAATAGGGTGATTTTTTTGCCGCCCACAATATTATCTTCAGCTGGTAGACTGTATAATTTATCAAAAGGCTTATCAGGTGAATTTGTGACAACTACATAATCATCCAAATCAACCCCAATATATTTATCATAAAAATCCTTAGGGGTTATATCAGCATCACGATGATAATTTTTCTTGTCATCACGATATTCAAAATCAAACTTATCTGGTGGCGTCCCAACCGCAATAGCTGTCATCTGATAAACTTCAGCTAATAATTGGTCTCGCTTCGCATCCAATTGACCTTCAGAGGCCCCACCATTTTTAAGCTCTCGTAATTCAACGGCATCTTTACGTAATTTTAAATTCAATGAACTAGCAAAACCACTCGTATCATTCGTGTTAAAGCTTTCTGGCATTACAGAGGCTGGCACGACACCATACTTTTGGACTAATCCGGCTGCCATTGCCCACTGACCACCATCATCATCAGGTGAGCTTAAATAAAACGCTACTTCTCGATCACTTGTAGGTTTGGCGGCAGTACGAATAATATTTTCATAGAAAACATTGGCACGTTCAACTTTGTCCCAGAAAAATGAATAGGACTCAGAGAGTTCAAAATCTTTCATATTTTCTTTATCTGCAAGCTGATGACGAAGTGTATTTAATAGAGAAAATAACCAGCAACGTCCGCTATGACGCTGATTAGTTACTTTACCAGTATCTAATTCAATCGAGAATGTCCGATCCAAGCGAACTTTAGCCGCAATATCTTCACTAGCATTTAAAACACCATTTTTCGTGGCAGCACGTTGAACCACACTATTACGATTGTCTTGAGCAAAATTCTTTTTAAACTTTGCCACATTTTCTTGTGATACTTCTTTTCCCATAAGGCACCTCCAAAATTATGATTATAAAATAAGAATAATCTAAGCATATTTTAATCTTTTCACAATAAATAGCAACTCTTTCTTATCCATATAAAAAGCCAAGGATTTTAAGTTCATCCTCAGCTTTAATTTGATTTAGTAATCACCCGTTCGATTATTTACATTCTTCTTAGCAGATGAGCTGCCCCAGAATGGGACTTTGACCACACCCATAACTTCACTTTTCTTCACAAATCCCCAATAACGACTGTCATTTGAAACACTTCGATGATCACCCATCACAAAGTATTCCCCAGCTGGCACGGTTTCCGGATTGTTTCCCCAGCCCCGTGCTTTGGCAACTGACGCCAATGTCCACTCGTTGGCCTCGGCGCCAATGGCCGTTCCATTCGTCTTTTGGTAAGAATTAATAAATTTTTGAGGAACCAATTTATTGTTTACATACAAGTTACCATCTTTATAAGAAATCTTATCTCCAGGCATCCCGATGACTCGTTTGACATATTCTGTGCCAGGAGCCGCTTCCGGATCAGCACCATAGGCATCAAAAACAATCACACTCAAATGCTTAATCTTATCTTGTTTCATAACAAAAACACGTTCGTTGTTAACCAAATTAGGTTCCATTGATGTCCCATCCACACGGACAATTTCAAAAATAAATGACCGTACTAACAAGGCAATAATTAGTCCGATTAGAATCGGTACAACCCAACTTAAAATACTTTTTATAGTTTTCATGAAAACTCCTCGTAAAATTATTTATATCTACATTTTAGAGCAAAGTTGTTTAAAAATCTCGTTTAAAGTCTAAAGTTAAGCAAATTTTTCACAAAGATAAGGTTTTTTTACGATTTTTTTGCCAAACTAACGCAATGAGCAATATCAATGCGCTGACAATCAACGCAAATGCAAACCCATAGCTAAAGTGCATCCCATAAATAAACCAGTCTGGGTGCTGGGCGGGATAGGTGGTCACGCGCCTGCCCGCTTTTTGGCTAATTCCAAAGTACAACAACGATGTTGATAATGATAGTCCTATCGACATTCCAAGATTTCTAGCGAGCGCTGCAATTGAACCGGCAATCCCTTGATACTGTTTGCCAGCGTTTCCCATGATCATCGGATTATTTTGGAAGGTTCCGTTTGCCAAACCGTATAGCATTAACCCCAAAACTAGCCAAACGATTCCCCAGCTAGGTTGGATTAACATAAAAATTGTTTCTGGGATGAGGAAAATAACAAGCGCAATTAACGAAACTTTTTCTGCTCCAATATGATCACCAATCATTCCGCCAATTGGTGCCGAAAAGATGTTAAGCAACGGAATCGCCATCAGAATCACACCAGCAATGGCAGACGAATACTTTAGCGTTTCTTGAAGATAGTAAGGCATAATCATGTTGTTAAAGTAGCTAACCGCAAACACTAACATGGCCGTAATTACTCCAATTGAAAAACCAGCATTCTTGAAAATGTGTAAATCTAATAGGGGTTTTTCTGTATGATTCTCGCGCAAGATAAAAGCCGCAGTACATGCAGCCGCTAGCAGGAATAAAATAATGATTTCTGGTTTCATAAAACCCACAGCTTGTCCCCAATAAATAGCCACAAAGAAACTGATAATTGCAAATACATAAGCTAAATATCCCGGATAATCCATACTAATTTTTTGAGTTGTTCGGGCTTCCTTAGGGAAAATTTTATGTCCAAAGAAAAAGGCAATTAGCCCAATCGGAACATTAATAAAGAAGATAAAATGCCAAGAAAGTGTTGCCAGAATCAGACCACCTAAGCCAGGCCCCATAATGTTGCCCACCTGGACAAAAGAACTGTTCACGCCCAGTGCCACACCATGGCGATTGCTAGGAAAGATTTGCGTAATAATTCCAAAATTAGTTGCCATTGTCATTGAAGCACCTATTGCTTGCACAATGCGCATGACTAACATCATTGGTAGATTGACACTAAGGCCACAACCAAGTGATCCAGCCACAAATATTAAAGTGCCAGTTTGAAAAATTTTGATTCTCCCAATTTGATCCGATAACTTTCCGAAAAAAATTAGTAGCACACATATCAAAACTAGATAAACAGAAACTACCCATTCTGCTTCATTCATTGGTGCGTGAAGGTCACGAGAGAGTTGTGGAACGGCAATATTAACAATGCTAGCGTCAATTGTCGACATAAATGAAACCATTGAGGTAGCTAAAAGTAAGGTCCATTGAGAATTTCGTTTCATATTTATTTACCATCCACATCTTATAAGCTAGAAATAGTTTACCACTTAACAGGGAGTGCCAGTAGTCGTTTTACTTATAAGCCATAGTCCATTCAGATGCTAAAGTTCAGTGAAGCTCAAAAATATCCCGGAAAAATAACTATTTAAAGTTAAAATCTCCAGGATATTTATCATTAAGCTGTTTCTTTTACACGTCGCAAAACTTGTTTATATTGAGCGAATAGATCGTCATACTCGTGTAGTTTCAGTTCATGATGAACCAAATTAATCTGCCACGGTTTTACAGTTAACGTATGAATTAACGGAAAAAACTTGAAGCTAGTCGTAAAATGCTGAAAAACAGTTGCTGGCTGTACTTGATGCTGTTCATTAAAACGGCTTGATTCAATTCTTTTCTTACGCGTTAGTTTATTTAATGCCGCTTGGTCTGGCATAATCATTTTTCTGGCTGTACATAGCTTACGACAACGCTCAAAAAAACCATCACGACGAATTTCTTTCAAATTTAGTAATAAAACTCCAGAATTCATATAATCAAAGATTTTGAGTTCATGTTGAAAAAACCACCGACCGTAATAGTCCAAGACCCCCACAAAGTCTGTTTTTTGAAGAGATTGCTCGTAAAATCCTTCAAAAGGGCGCCGTGCAACCACATCGGTATCTAGATACAAGATCCGGTCAGGTAATTCTGGAATTAAATCTGAAAATAGTCGCAGCATCGAGTAAGGCGTGTACATGGTATTAAGATTAGCCACCGGTAAATGTGCTTGAAAGAGCCTTGTGATATCAATTCTCGTCACACTGCTATCCGGATTCTTTGTTTGAGCTTCCTTATTAAGAATATTTACAACAGCATCAGGTAATGCTTGGAATTTTCGTTTATTATCTTTTATTTGAGCAGTCAAAACATAGATTGAAAGAGGTTGATCGCTATTTTTTAAAAGCGACAGTACCGAAATAATTAGCCCATCAGCCATGTTCGCATCCCCACAATACAAAACATTCATTTTAGGTTCCCCCCTCTAAAACAGAATTCTTACATCGCTCCCATTGTATCATGACCGCTATGTTCCAACTCCAATCACTAAAGCGGTCAACCTTTTAATTGGCTCTTAATCATTCATCACAATTATTTAGGTTTACGTGCTTTTAAGTTATTTTGTTCCACGTGAAACATCACTTGAACTATTTTTAGATTAATTTTCCAACAATCCTGGCAGTGTCTCACCACTACTTAATTTTGTGTACACGACACTTCGATTCCATAACTCCAGGGCATAATTTGTGTTGTAAGAAAGTTCTGATGTTCTTTTTAAGTGAGTGCTTCGATCGTAATACTTTCCTGAAACTTGCACATCATCTGAATTCATTGCAAGCTCCGCCAATGCTGTTGATGATTGATCCAGCGATCCATCTCGATCAACTATCTTTGCAAAAATAGCTCCTGCAATCCCCATTAGCTTTTTTGACATAAAATTTGTATCCACCATAAACCCTGGATTAAAGGCATTTACTGTAATTGCAGAATGAATTCGTGTTAATCTTTTTGAAAGTTCGTAGACAAAGTAAAGATTACATAATTTAGAATATGAATAGCGTTTAAAACTTTTAGCAAGCTTCTCATCGGGCTTGGCGAGCATTGCTGTCCCAGGCCAACTAATTTTTGGTCCAGGTGGACAATGCATATCACTACTAACAACCAAAATTTTTGCTGAAGTTTCCATGTACGGTAAAAGTAAATTTGTAAGCAGGAAATGACCCAAATGATTCGTTTCAAACACAATATCAAATCCATCTGCCGTTTGTCCTGTATGGCTACCGCTAATGCCGGCATTGCAGATTAGGCCATCCAATAAAGGTAACTTTTGTTCTTTGTATTGTGCCACAAACCCTCGAACCGAAGCCAAGGAAGAAACGTCCAGCTTCATCGCAAGAATATTTGGATTACCAGTTTCTTTGGTAAGAATGGCTTTTGCTGTATCAGCCTTCTTTTCATTTCGACAGGCTAAAATTATTTGATATTTATCTGAGTATTCGGCAATGTGTTTCGCACATTCAAAGCCAAGGCCTGAGTTTCCTCCTGTAATCATAATCGTTTTCATATAATTTGAAGCTCTCCTATCGTTTGCAAAATTTAGCTTAATTTAAGTTCAGGATAGTTCTTAAATATGCTTTCTTTAATCAAAATTAGTTTAGCATATCAGGTAATCGGTACCGAATTATTTGCACAATCCATTTTTAAACAAAATAAAAGAAGACCATTTCAACGGCCTCCTTTTGTATCCAGATATTTGATAATTAGTTAGTTTCATTCATCGGTGTACTGACTTTGTTTTCAGGTAGTTTCAACAATTTTTGTTTAGACAAAATAGCCAAAATTAGGATGGTTAACGCCAATAAAATAACACCGGTGATAATAAAAATTGGAAAAGCAATAACATGATCAAACAAAGCACCAAATATGAGTGTTCCAATCGGCATAAGTAGCATGCTAATGGTCCCATCAAGTGAAAAAATCCGTCCTTGCATATTTTCTGGAATTAACTGCTGCATGAAGGTATTAATTGGTGTATTGATAAAAATCAAGACCAACCCGTTAAGCATATTTAATCCTATAAAATATAGGGTGTTTAATCCTTGTGACCACCCCATAATTTCGGGCACTCCCGTGATAGTAATAATAACTGCTAAACACATCAAATTTAAATAAGAAGTAACGACTGGGTGCCGTTTTAATTTCATAAAGCTTAACAAGACACCCCCTAAAAACATCCCAACTGCAAACGCGGAATCCGTCACGCCATATTGAGTGTTCGATAATTTTAAAGTGGTGACTAACAAATAAGGTTCACCAACATTTAACGCCGAAAAGAAAAGGTTAATTGCAGCTGAAGAACCGACTAAAATTGCCATCAATCGTTGACTTCTTAGGTAGCGAATCCCAGAACTAAAATTTTGCCAAACCGTTTCCGAAGACTCTTCCGGCTCTGTTTCAGACTGTTGCACCACTCGGGGTTTAAAGCGGAGCAACACAATACCCACTAAAGCAATGAGCTCAAACCCCACCTCAATGATCGCAAAAGTATCAATCGACACAAGGGTATAAACAAACGCACCAATGATTGGGGCCAAGAAAGTCGCTAACGATGCAAAGGATTGGTTCAACGAATTCACCTTTTGTAATTCATCTGAATCAAACAATTGTACCAAACTGGCGGTTAGCGTTGTACTTAAAAAATTGTCTGTAACCTGAAGCACAATGATTAAAGTAATTAGTTCTGGATAGTACTGAACTGGCCAGAGTTTAAAGGCCACGGCGAATAGCAGAAGACCCATACTAGTTCCAATCTGGGCAAGAATCATAATTCGCCGATGTTTCATGGTGTCTACAACATACCCCACAAATGGCGTTAAAATTAACGAAACAATCGGCCCCGTAATTAAGGAAACTCCCATCCCTAGAGCTGATCCGGTTCGATGGAGAATGTAGAGACCAATTGCAAAAGACAGCATGCCACTGCCGAATGTCCCAGTGAACTTGATGACTAACATTTTAACTGTTTGTGCTGTTAATTTAGGTTTATTCATGATACCAACCTCCTGAGATGACCCTCAGTTTCCTTAAACGTAATAAACTTCAATATCTCCAAGCTTGAAATTCCCTGTAATAAAGACTTTCGGACCTGTTTTTGTGGGTGTAAGTCCTTTTTCGCCAAGATCTGCCATGAGCGAATTTAAATTCATTTGAACATCCCACTCCTTAGGAATATACAAACTAACATCGCCCATGCTACCGTTAAGCTCAATTTTGACCTGATCTTCAACAACCGTAGCATGATCAAAATATACTTTGACATCGCCCATAGTGACGTTGATAACCGCCTGCTGGAAATTGTCAGACTGCACATAGCGGATGGTACTTCCCATCCGGACGTTAACTTCAACGTAGGATTCATAGTCAGTTGAAGTTGTATCCGAAAAATGTTGACCCGTATAATTACCCGTCTTTTCAAAAGTAATGTGGGCGTGATGCCGGCTTAGTTTTCGTTTAAATGGCTGGAGTACAAGTGATAAACCAATACTCAATAACAATGCGGCTCCTAGAATCGTCCATGGTACTAAGCTCGTGATCCCCAATGGCTTGGCATATAACAAACTAAGGAAGGCTAAACTAAAAACTGTTCCCGAAACACTAAAGTAGACGATGCTTTTAATGGTTGCGGCCACTAGGATCAGCGTTAAAACTAACATCCAGAAACCAATATGATATGAAAATCGTCCCATTTTACTAGCCACGAGAATGCCCGCACAGGCTAGAAAGAATAATCCCCAAAACCAGTGGCCCCATTTTGTTTTTTCATTCATTGATGTTTACCTCATTTCATTTAATCGTTCTTGTAGTTGTTTATAATAACGGCGTGATGCGTAAACCTGCTTATGCGTGTTCCGAAACGAAACCAAACAATTTGAAATTGATTTTGTTAGCGCACTGACCTGATATAAATTGAGAACTGCCGATTTGGACACTTGGAGAAAATAACCAGGTAGCGTGTCTGTTAACTCATATAAATGCAATTTACTTGTATAAATATCATCTGCCGTATGTATTTGTAATCGTCGATCGGCTGTCTCTACAAAAAGAATCGTATCTAACTTCACAAAATATTCTGTGGTGCCTTGATAACAAGTAATGGTGTCATGATCCGGAAGTGGTTTTTCAAGCCATCGTTTGATTTGTTCCGCCCTCGGATCACCACTTGCTGCTTTAATAATAATTTCAGGCTCGGTTAACGATTCGTCAATTTCTAATCTTACTTTCATTCACGCCGCCTCCTTCCTAATGTGCCTGTTATTATTAGACTACATTTATTTGCATAAAGGAATACTTTTTGTTTAAACGGCCAAAAATTATGCTTAAGTGGTCAAAAAAGATTTTAAATATCTGAAAATCAGTATTAATTGCTTAGCTACCAGCATTTTGGTATCCTATTTTAAAATAGTAAATCACTCAGTCTGTAAAGGAGCTTTAAATTGACAAAAATATTCGTAGTAAAAGTTGTAACTAATCAAACAAATTAAATTTCAGTGATGCTAATGGTATCGCTGCATTAAAGGAGATTAGTTATGCAACTACATTGGCAAAAACAAGGTTATCTATTCTTGGCAAGTCAAAACATTTCATTATTCGGCACAATGGTCACTGGATATGCCATTACTTGGTACATCAGTTTAACGACCAACTCAGGGTTGTGGCTGGCATTAGCCACTGTAAGCACCTTGCTGCCACAAATTTTAATCAGCTTAATTAGTGGTTCCTGGGCTGATCGTTATTCACGTAAATGGTTAATTATAGGAGCCGATGGCGGTATTGCATTACTCACACTCGGCTTATCAATCATCTGGGAATTAGGCTTTCATTCTTTACCTTGGTTACTGATCTTTGCTGCTTTACGATCAGTTGGGCAAGGCATTCAGCAACCAGCAGTCAGTTCTGCTTACCCACAGTTAGTTCCAGAAAAAGAACTTACCCGAATTAACGGAATCAATCAGACACTTATGTCCCTATCAACGCTATTGTCACCAATGGTTGGTGGGTTAATTCTAGCAAATTTTGATTTATATTGGGCTTTGATGATCGACGTTGTGACCGCTATAGTTGAACTATTATGTATGTTCCAAATCAAACTAAAACCTGTTAAATCAGACAAAAAACAGACTCCGTCAACGGACTTTTTGACTGGTTTTAAATATCTTTTCGGCAATTCAATTCTGCGTCGCCTTTTTACGATTAATGCCCTTTCATTTCTACTAATGACTCCAGCAACCGTACTAAGTTTATTATTAATTCAACGACAATTTGGTGCTACAGTCAGTTATTTAACACTTCAAGAGGTTGTATGGGCCAGTGGTTCAATTATGAGTGGTTTAATTGTTGCCAAACACAAAGCCTTTAAAAACAATTCACGCGTCTTAGGGCTGGCTATTGGTGCTTTTGCTATAACTATGGTCCTTATGGGATTCATGCCTAATATTTGGCTTTATCTAGGCGCAATGTTTCTTGCCGGTTGGAGTATGCCATTTATTATGACAACTCAAGCAGTTATCATCCAAACGACGGCTGCTCCTGACTTTATGGGTCGCACATTTGCCAATTATCAGATGATCGGTAATCTTATGCTTCTAATAGGGAGTTTGACACTCGGACCGCTTGCAGATGTGATACCATTAATATGGATTTTCATCACCTGTGGCTTACTGCTACTAATTTCGGCTATCTGGTATTTAAAGGCAACACAATATTAAGAGTCGAACATCTAAAAAAAACGCCACTATCAATTAAATGATAGTGGCGTTTTTGATAACTAGACACTTTTAGCTTATTTAACTTTAGCAATTCTACCTTGTTCAATATAAACACTTAAAATTGCGATATCCGCGGGATTCACACCACTAATGCGACTTGCTTGTGCAATTGTTTGTGGTTGAATCTTTTGCAGCTTTTGGCGACCTTCTGTAGCTAAGCCATTAATTGCTTCATAATCAATATGATCTGGAATCTTTTTAGCTTCCATTTTCTTCAAACGTTCTACACGTTCTTTAGCTTTCTTAATGTACCCTGCATATTTAATTTCAATTTCAACTTGTTCAACAACCCGCCGATCCAATTCTTTATCTGGAGCCGGAATAAATTGTAACAAGTCTTGATACGTAACTTCTGGACGACGTAAAAATTCTGAGGCTAGCACACCATCCTTTAATTCGTGTCCACCTTTAGAAATAAGAAATTCACTTACTTGTTTGGGCTTAATCCGAATTGTATCCAAACGATGAAGTTCATTTTCGATTTCTTCTTTTTTATTCAAATAGCCTTGATAACGATCATTGTCAATCAAACCAAGCTCATGACCCATTTCTGTTAATCGTAAATCAGCATTATCATGTCGTAAAATCAAACGATATTCTGCACGACTTGTAAGTAAACGATAAGGTTCTTTAGTTCCCTTTGTCACTAAATCGTCAATCATGACACCGATATAGGCATCGCTTCGTTTCAAGGTAAATTGACCATTATCCAATGCGCTTAATCCAGCATTAATCCCAGCCATTAGACCTTGACCAGCAGCTTCTTCATAACCGGATGTCCCATTTGTTTGCCCAGCGGTATACAAATTCTTAACGATCTTGGTTTCCAAAGTTGGTTTCAATTGGTAAGGAGCAACCACGTCGTACTCAATGGCATAGCCCGGACGCATCATTTCAGCGTCTTCTAAACCTTTGATGGAATGTAAGATTTCTTGCTGAACTTCTTCTGGCATTGAAGTTGAAAGTCCTTGAACATACCATTCATCAGTGTTTCGGCCTTCAGGCTCAAGAAACAACTGATGATGATCCTTATCAGCAAAGCGGACAATTTTATCTTCAATTGAAGGACAATAACGAGGTCCAACCCCTTCAATTAATCCTGAAAACATTGGTGCACGATCCAAGTTTTTGCGAATAATTTTGTGTGTATACTCATTGGTATAAGTTAACCAACATGAAAGCTGGTTCTTTACATCGATATAATCACTATCCGGCGTTGTAAAACTAAAGTGATTAGGTTCTTCATCACCAGGTTGCTCTTCCGTTTCATCATAATGAATTGTGCCACCATCCACACGCGGTGGTGTTCCCGTTTTAAACCGTTCCAGGTTAAATCCGTAACTTAATAAATTTTTGGTTAATTCCATAGCCGGTTGTGAGTTATTTGGACCTGAAGAATACATCAATTCTCCAATAATGATCTTCCCACGAGCAGCAGTTCCCAAAGTTAGTACCACACTTTTTGCATGATAACGTGCGCCGGTGTTTGTGATAACTCCTTTACATACGCCATCCTCAACAATCAGATCATCCACAATGCCTTGACGAAGGGTTAAATTAGGTTCATCTTCAATCGTCTTTTTCATTTGTGCATGATAGGCATGTTTGTCTGCTTGTGCTCGCAACGCACGAACAGCTGGACCTTTACCTGTGTTCAGCATTCTCATCTGGACATAGGTTTTATCGATGTTTTTACCCATTTCACCGCCAAGGGCATCAATTTCCCGAACTACAATTCCTTTTGCGGGACCGCCGACAGATGGATTACATGGCATAAAAGCAACCATATCTAAATTAATTGTCATTAATAATGTTTTATTGCCCATTCTTGCTGCCGCTAAAGCTGCCTCTGAACCAGCGTGTCCAGCACCAACCACGATAACATCATAGTCTCGGCCTGCGTACTGTTTTACTTCTGTCATGCCTTTTCCTCCACCATTTGAGCTTCAATCAGCTTCATAATTTGTTTTATAATTAACTTCATTTAACTTAATTTACTTACTTACCTAAACAGAATTGACTAAATAGTTGATCTAATAATTCATCTTGATAGCTATCTCCGGTAATTTCACCAAGCAGATCCCAGCACTGAGTCATATCAATTTGAACTAAATCAACCGGCACACCATCATCTAATCCTTGAAGAACTGAATCAAGTGCATCCTCTGCTTGATTTAACAATCCAATATGTCGTGCATTGGTCACAATCACGCTATTTTGATTACTTTCAATCCCACCAAAGAACAGTTTAGCAATTTTTTCCTTCAAATCATCCAAACCAATTCCTTCAGTAGCTGCAGTTCGAATAATTTGGTCTTCAGGAACTAGTTTTAATAACTCGTCCATATCTAGTTGAAGGGGAAGATCCGTTTTATTAAGGATAATAATCCGTTTAGCTTCATTAGTTACATCAATAAGTTGGCGATCTTCTTTGGATAAGGGCTGACTACTGTCCAAGACCAACAATACTAAATCAGCAGTTTGGATCGCTTTACGACTTCGTTCCACACCAATTTTTTCAACTTTATCATTGGTCTCGCGAATTCCAGCTGTATCAACTAACTTCAACGGCACACCACGAACATTTACATACTCTTCCAAAACGTCACGAGTAGTGCCAGCAACGTCTGTCACAATCGCTTTATCTTCATGTAACATCCGATTTAACAAACTTGATTTACCCACATTAGGATGGCCAACAATGGCTGTTGCTAAACCATCACGAAGAATTTTACCTTCTTGAGCCGTTTGCAACAGTTGTTTAATCTGTGCCTTCACTTCAACAGCTTTCTCGCGTAACAATTTACTAGTCATTGTTTCAACATCGTCATACTCGGGGTAATCAATATTAACCTCAACTTGTGCCAAAACATCTAAAATATCCTGCCGCAAATTCTTAATCAGATGAGACAAATCACCATCAAGCTGATTTAAAGCAACCTTCATAGAACGGTCTGTTTTGGCTCTGATCAGATCCATAACCGCTTCTGCTTGAGAAAGGTCCACTCGCCCGTTTAAGAAGGCTCGCTCGGTAAACTCACCCGGTTTTGCCATTCGGGCCCCATTACTCAATACTAACTGCAAAATATCATTGGTTGGCACAATCCCACCATGACAATTAATCTCAACGACGTCTTCACAAGTATATGTTTTAGGCGCCAGCATGACAGAAACCATCACTTCATCAATTTTGCCATTAGTTTTGGGATTGACGATATGTCCATAGTTAATCGTATGGCTTTTAACTTCATGAAGATTTTTTCCTTTAAAGATCCGTGAAGCTACATCCAAAGCATCATTGCCACTCACTCTGACAATTGAAATGCCTCCTTCGCCAGCCGGTGTTGAAATTGCCGCAATGGTATCTAATTCGGTTGCTGTCTCTTGCATTTTCAATTTCCTTTCCAAATAACTCAAGTCAAATAAAAAAAGCACCTAGTCCACGCCCTAAAAGGTTAAACGTGGTAAAGTACTTTCACTACTTTATCTCAAATAAGAATTAATGTTTATATCTTAAATTTTTACTGCCGATTTGTCAATTTGTTTTACTTACTTTATAGCTGTTCATCTTGAACAAGGGCAACGACTACATACCGATGTGGCTCATGACCTTCCGAAAAAGTTGTCACAAAATGGTTATTTGTCAAAGCTGCATGAACCACTTTTCGTTCAAACGCTGGCATGGCATCTAAAAAGACAGGATCACCAGTTGCCACAACCTCACGAGCAGTACTTTCTGCCAAATGCTGCAAAGTTTCGGTTCGTCGTTCACGGTAATTCTCAACATCTAAATTGACGTTTGCATGAGCAATATCGTGATGCAAAAGAAAAACCTGAGCCAAAGTTTGTAAAGCATTAATCGTACGACCATGTTTTCCGATCAGCATGCCTTCTTGCTCTGTACTGAAATTTATTTGAACATCGCGATGATGGAAATGATTGGTGGCCGTTGCTTTGATTCCGAGCTGTGCCACAATTTTAGATAAATAATCCTGTAGTTCTGCAACAACCTGATCATTCAAGCGAGGGCGCGTCGCGGATTTAGGCTGATTATGAACTTCAGCTTTAGTTTCATCATCTACTTCATTGAGCTTTGCGTGAACCTCGGATTCAGAATGTTCTGCTTTTTTTGGCTCAGAAATAACAGGTTCTTTAGCCACTACTGATTTCTGAGGCTCAATGATTGATATATTTATTTCTGCTAATCGCTTCCCAATTCCTAAGAATCCCCGTCTTGGTTCAACAAGTGTTTTGATAGAAACCTCGCTGCGACTAACATCTAAATCGGCTAAACCACTTTGAACAGCTTTTTCAATCGTTTCACCTTTATAAGTTGCCATATTTTCCCTCCTTTACCCTTACACAATTATCGTTATGTATTAAAAAAGAAGACCAGAACCTAAATTCCAATCTCCAGTCTTGTTATTTTCTATTTCGACCTTTGTAGGCTTTACGTTTAGCTTTTTCAATCGCGCGTTTCTTATCTTGTTCTGCTTTAGCTTTTGCTTCACGTTCCCGATTAATCTTGAAGGGATTTTGAAGAAGCATCGTTTGACCAGCTTGGAAAATATTTGTAACAACCCAGTAAAGAGAAACAGCAGATGGCACACTCAGAGCCGTAAAGAAGATAATTACGGGCATTCCGATTGTCATCATCGTTGTCATACCATTTTGAGTAGGTTGTGACTTCATACTGAGCCATGAACTAATATAAGTGAAAACTGCGGCAATGACGGGCAAAATGAAGTAAGGATCTTTATCACCTAATTGAAGCCATAAAAATGTCCCGGCCTTTAATACCTCTGTCCGACTAACAGCCGCATACAATGCGTACAGAATTGGCAACTGGACAATTAATGGTAAACACCCCGCAACCGGATTAACACCGGCCTCAGCATACAATTTTTGTTGCTCTTCACGAAGCTTTTGTTGAGTCTCGACATCTTTAGAAGAATATTTCTTCTGCAGTGCCTGAACCTTAGGCTGAATTTCAGCCGTCTTCATAGAAGATTTAGTTTGGTAAATCATTAAAGGTAAAATAATGATCCGAATAATAATGGTAAAGACAATAATTCCCCAGCCAAAATTATTACCAAATAAATTAGATAACCAAATAATTGCTCGTGAGAAATTGTAAACAATCCAATGATCCCAGATACCAGTACTATGATTTGTGATTGGAGACGTGCTACAACCCGCTAACAGAAGCGTTAAACTGGCGACTGCCATCATCACCATATTTCTTTTGCTGTGTTTCACTTATTTTTCCTCACTTTGATCAGTAGTTAAGATATTAGCTAACGTGAATACATGTTTCAATTGCTGTTTGGTTTCTTTCATTGAAAGACCAGAAGCTTGCGGTCGTGCAATGACCAAAAAATCAATATCTTGACGCAATTGAGGTTTAAACTCGAGAACACTTTGGTTAATGCGCCGTTTCATAAAATTCCGCATTACCGCATTACCGATTTTTTTACCAACAGAAATTCCCACACGAAAATGAGGCTGCCCGGGCTTTTCCATAACATACACAACAAACTTACGGTTTGCGAATGAATTATGGGTTTCAAAGACCTTTTGAAATTCTGTTTCTCTTTTTACACGGTATGACTTACGCATGATCTCTCTCCAAAATATATCGTATTATCAAGTTTCTACATATTATATAGAACAAAAGAGTCCTTGTCTGTTGTTTTTGAAAATCTCTTCAAAAATAAAAGACCACTGGGATCAGTGGCCTTATGCAGATAATACTCTTCTGCCTTTGAGACGTCGACGTGCTAAAACTCTACGGCCGTTGCTTGTACTCATACGTTTACGAAAACCATGAACACGTGAACGATGACGTTTTTTTGGTTGAAATGTTCTTTTCAATTCGTACACCTCCCATAACAACACTGAAATTTTTATAGTTTCATTTATATTAATGAAATCAACTCAGTATCTAATTACAATTACCATAATATAGTATCACATATTAACCGTCATGCAAAGGTCTTAATTAAAAAAGATTATGTTTAAACTTTAGTTTTGTCCACAAAATAAAATTCTGCTGGTTATAACATTGTGGATAAAAAATTTTTTAATTCTTGTTTTTCCACCGTCTGTCCCAAACTTATCCGGATATTCACCCCCTGTGATTGAGTTATCCACATTTTTGTGATTTTCAGTGGATAACCATCAGAAAGCTAGATTTACCGGACTATAGTTGTCCACAGTTTGATGTGAATAACCTGAAAAAACGTGAAATTTTCAGACTTTTTCAACAACCTGTTAACAATTTTCTTCACTGGCTGTTATTTATTTTAAAAAGTTGTCCACATCCTGTGGAAAACTTTTTTTTTTCATGCTAAACTTAATTCATTGTTTCCTTCGATTAACGACTGAAAACACAAAAAATAAATTATACGCCACTTTGGAGGGGTTTTTGTGCTAAGTAAAAATGAACTCTGGGACCAAATTAAAGCCGATTTTAAAAAAGATAACGATATCTCATCGCTCGGTTTTTCTACTTGGATCGATGTTGCCAAACCTATTGATTTAAAGGATCGTGTCATGACCATCCAATTGCCTTCTCCGTTACACCGAGACTACTGGAAACAACATTTGGCACCTAAATTTGTTGAATATGCTTATTTAATTACGCAGGCCGACATTACACCTGACTTTGTTTTAGAAGGTGAGCAGACTGAAAAAGCTGAAAAAGAAAAACCGGCTGCAGAAAAACCAAGAGAAACTCCTGATTTCATGGAGAAAACCACTTTAAACGATAAGTACACGTTTGACACCTTTGTTACAGGTAAAGGTAATCAAATGGCCCATGCGGCCGCTTTAGTCGTTTCCGAGGAACCAGGAACTATGTATAATCCCTTGTTTTTCTATGGTGGTGTTGGTTTAGGTAAAACCCATTTGATGCACGCAATTGGTCATCAAATCTTAAAAAATAACCCCAATACCAACATTAAATACGTTACTAGTGAAGCTTTTACTAACGATTTTATCAATGCTATTCAGTCAAAACATCAAGAAGAATTCCGCGAAATTTATCGGAATGTGGACCTTCTTTTAGTAGATGATGTTCAATTTTTCGCCGACAAAGAGGCGACCCAAGAAGAATTCTTCCATACTTTCGAAGCATTATATGGTAATCAAAAACAAATTGTTCTCACTTCTGATCGATTACCAAACGAAATTCCTAAGTTGCAAGAACGTCTAGTTTCCCGTTTCAAATGGGGATTATCAGTTGATATTACACCGCCTGATTTAGAAACACGAATTGCTATTTTGCGCGAAAAAGCCATGGCAGATAACATTGAAATTCCTGACGAAGCCTTAAACTATATTGCCACACAGGTTGATTCTAATGTTCGAGAGTTAGAGGGCGCATTAGCTCGAGTACAAGCTTATGCAAACTTACAAAGTACCAGTATTACTACCGATTTAGCATCCGAAGCCATGCGCAGTCTAAATTTCGGAACCAAGTTTAGTGAAGTTTCTATTTCGCTTATTCAAGACAAAGTTGCCAAGTATTATCACACATCTATTTCTGATCTAAAAGGCAAAAAACGGATGAAATCCATTGTAATGCCCCGCCAAATCGCGATGTATCTTTCTCGTGAGCTAACTAATTCCTCCTTACCAAAAATCGGGATGGAATTTGGTGGTAAAGATCATACGACAGTTATTCACGCGCACGAAAAAATTGCAGCGGCTCTGAAAAAAGATGATGATTTGCAACGTCAAATCGGCGATCTAAAAAGTGAGCTCAAACCTTAGGCTGTGGACAACTGTGAATTACCGGAATAGTTATCCACATTCTATCAACATGGTAGATCAAAGACCTATCTAAGCGTTAGGTTACATTTACACAATATCAACAGGCCCTATTACTACTGCTACTTTTACTATATAATTATATATAAATACATTTGCTAAAAAGGAGAGTCCCTAATGAAATTCACAATCAAAAGAAATACCTTCATTCAAAAACTAAATGATGTGCAACGAGCTATTTCATCAAAAACCACAATTCCGATATTAACTGGTTTAAAATTAGACGTCACATCGGATCAGATCATCCTAACAGGTAGTGACGCTGATATTTCTATTGAAACTGTGCTAGACGCAAAAAAAGAAGACAACGGTCTAACAATTGCAGATCCAGGAAAAATTGTTTTACCAGCTCACTTTTTCAGTGATATTGTCAAACGACTTCCTGAAGAATCAATGACAGTTGAAATTACGGATGGTTTTCAAACAAAGATTTCTTCTGGGGCCGCAGAGTTCACAATTAATGGTTTAGATGCTAATAATTATCCTCATTTACCAGAATTAGATGGCAATGATCAAATTCAACTTTCTGGAAACGTCTTTAAGCAACTTATTAGCCAGACCGTAATTGCCGTTTCTTCTCAGGAAAGTCGTCCAATTTTAACTGGTGTTCATTTCAGCATTGATGGTGACCAGTTTATGGCAGTGGCCACAGATAGTCATCGCTTAAGTCAACGTAAAATTAAATTACCCCAAGCTAATTCAGGTAAATATGATGTGATCATCCCTGGGAAAAGTCTCGTTGAGTTGTCTCGGATGATTGGTGAAGAAAATCCGGATGTCATTATGCGGATCTCCGAAAACCAAGTGTTGTTTACTTTAGGTGACACAGCGTTTTATTCACGTTTGTTGGAAGGAAACTATCCTGACACATCCCGTTTAATTCCAAAGGAGTCAACTACAACCTTGGAATTTAATGCACCAGCATTATTGGCTGCAATTGAACGGGCATCTCTACTTTCACATGAAAGTCGTAATAATGTTGTTAAATTAGCAATTGCTACCGAGGACAATCAAATTGTAATTTCTGGAAATTCTCCTGATGTCGGAAACGTCGAAGAACAATTAGACGCCAAGGCTGTTGATGGTGATGATTTAGAAATTTCATTTAACCCAGATTACATGAAAGATGCTTTACGTTCTTTTGGACAAACTGAAATTTTAGTTTCGTTTACTTCAGCATTACGTCCATTTACGTTAGTACCAACGGAAGATAAAGAAAACTTTATTCAGTTAATTACGCCAGTACGAACATTCTAAAAATTTAAAATAACGGGTCAAAATGCGAACAACGCGTTTTGATCTTTTTTTATCTGAAAATTAAATTTTGAGGATTTGAGAAAAATACGCAAAAAAAGTCAAAAGTAGCTAAATATGTTTAAAACGGCTTAAAACGCAAAACACGGCCTCTGTGTTTGTTTTTTTCCCTTTTTAAAGGTATAATAGATAAGTATTTAATAAAGTTTTATTTAAAAATAAATTTCGTTATTTAATTCTGATGATCGGATATTTTGACCATAAAAACAAAAACGGAATGGCATTAGAAATTTGGAAGAGTAAAGGTGGTTGTAAATTTGGAAGAACATAAAGTTTTAATAACAACACCATTCATTACGCTTGGTCAGCTTCTGAAAATGGAAGACATTATTGGGTCTGGTGGTCAGGCAAAATGGTATCTTCGTGAACATTCTTTAGAAGTTAACGATGAGCCCGAGGATCGGCGAGGAAAAAAGCTATATCCGAATGATACGGTTAATATTCCAGGTGAAGGGTTATTTCTCATTCGTTCAAGACGTGAGGAATAAGCATGTACTTGGAGAATCTTAGTCTTCATAATTTTCGAAATTACACTGACTTAAAGACTGAATTTATTCCAGGCGTAAATGTGCTTTTAGGTGCAAATGCGCAAGGAAAAACTAATTTATTGGAATCTATTTATGTTTTAGCTTTAACTCGTAGTCACCGGACGTCGAATGATCGCGACCTAATTAATTGGGATGCGGATACGGCACAGTTGGCCACACGGGTAAAAAAAACGATGAGTTCAATGCCTTTGGAATTAGAATTAAGTGCCAAAGGAAAACGAGCTAGAGTAAATCACATCGAGCAAAGTAAATTATCCCAATATATTGGTCAATTAAACGTGATTTTGTTTGCGCCAGAGGATTTGTCGTTAGTAAAAGGATCGCCAGCTATTCGCCGACGGTTTATCGATATGGAATTTGGCCAGATGAGTAGCAAGTATCTCTATAATTCAGCGCAATATCGGACTATTTTGAAGCAAAGAAATCAATATTTAAAGCAGTTAAAGTTCAAAGTGCATAGTGACAAAGTCTTTTTAGGAGTCCTGTCCGACCAATTAGCTGCTTACGGTGCTGAAATAATATTTCAGCGCCGTCAATTTTTAAAAAAACTAGAAAAATGGGCTCAACAGCTGCATACCCAGATATCATTAGGTAAAGAACATCTGACCTTTGAGTATGTTTCTCAGGTCGATCAAGGCAAAGAATTAACCGTTGATCAGCTGTATACAAAACTTCAAGAAGCTTTTGTAGAACATCAAGAACGTGAGTTACAGCAGGGAACCACATTAGTCGGGCCCCAACGAGATGACGTGCGTTTTTTGGTTAATGGAAAAAATGTGCAGACATTTGGTTCTCAAGGACAGCAACGGACAACGGCTCTAAGTGTGAAACTTGCGGAAATTGATCTTATGAAAGAAGAAACGGGAGAATACCCAATCTTACTTTTGGATGACGTTTTGTCGGAGTTGGATGATGATCGCCAGACACACTTACTAAAAACGATTCAAAATAAGGTGCAAACCTTTTTGACAACAACGAGTTTGAGTGGGGTTGCACGGCAGTTAATTGATGAGCCCCGAATATTTACGATTAGTAACGGGACTTTGCATAAGGAGGAATAATTTTGGCAGACGATAAAACAAAATCAGCAGAAGAAATTGAAGCTGCTCGGGAACGCAAAGAAGAAAAAGCCCAAGAATATGATGCGAGTCAAATTCAAGTTCTTGAAGGGCTAGAAGCAGTTCGCAAACGTCCCGGAATGTACATTGGCTCAACCAGCGCCCAAGGTCTTCATCATTTGGTTTGGGAAATTATTGATAACGGAATTGATGAAGCATTAGCTGGATTCGCTGATAAAATCGATGTAACAGTCGAAAAAGATAACAGCATCACAGTCTTTGATAATGGTCGGGGTATCCCAGTTGGTACTCAAGCTAAGACGGGTAAGTCTGCCTTGGAAACAGTTTTCACAATTTTACATGCCGGTGGTAAATTTGGCGGCGGCGGTTATAAAGTTTCCGGTGGTTTACATGGTGTTGGTGCTTCGGTGGTTAATGCTTTATCAGAAGAATTAGACGTCAGAGTCATGCACAATGGTAAGATCTACTATATGGATTTCACCCGCGGTAAAGTTAAGACACCTATGAAAGTCATTGGTGATTCTGAACCCCATGCCCATGGCACAATAGTCCACTTCCTACCAGATGCAGATATTTTTCAAGAAACAACCACATTTGACATTAAAACTTTGCGGACCCGAATTCGTGAACTGGCCTTTTTAAATAAAGGATTACGAATTACGCTTAAAGATTTACGTCCGGAAAAATCTACTGAAGATGATTTTCTTTATGAAGGTGGAATTCGCCATTATGTCGATTATCTGAATGAAGGTAAGGATGTTTTGTTCCCTGAACCAATTTATGTGGAAGGGGTCGAAAAAGGCATTACGGTCGAAGTAGCCATGCAATATACAGAAGGCTACCAAAGTAAGCTGCTCACTTTTACGAATAATATTCATACGTATGAAGGTGGGACTCATGAAGAAGGCTTTAAGCGGGCCTTAACAAGGGTTGTTAACGATTACGCACATAAAACTGGTTTACTAAAAGATACTGAAGATAACTTATCCGGTGATGATGTTCGAGAAGGTTTAACCGCCGTTGTCAGTGTAAAGCATCCTGATCCTCAATTTGAAGGTCAGACGAAGACTAAATTAGGAAACTCTGATGCGCGAACCGCCGTTAATGACGTGTTTGGAGAACATTTCAATAAGTTCTTAATGGAAAATCCTGATACTGGCCGTAAAGTAATTGACAAGGGGCTGTTAGCATCTAAAGCACGAATTGCTGCAAAACGAGCTCGTGAAGTTACTCGGAAAAAGAGTGGTCTTGAGATTAATAACTTACCAGGAAAATTGGCGGATAATACGTCGAAAGATCCTGCAATTAGTGAGTTATTTATTGTCGAAGGAGATTCCGCCGGCGGGAGTGCTAAACAAGGTCGTTCTCGTTTAACACAAGCAATTTTACCGATTCGAGGTAAGATCCTTAACGTTGAAAAAGCGACTTTAGATCGGGTATTGGCAAATGAGGAAATTCGTTCACTATTTACGGCGCTTGGCACGGGTTTTGGTGAGGAATTCGATGTAACCAAAGCTAATTATCATAAATTGATTATTATGACCGATGCCGATGTCGATGGTGCTCATATTCGAACATTGCTATTAACACTATTTTATCGGTACATGCGTCCTATGATTGACTCAGGCTATGTATATATTGCCCAGCCACCGTTGTATCAAATTCGCCAAGGAAAAATGATTAAATATATTGATTCGGACGAGGAGTTGCAAGAAACATTGAGTCAATTGCCACCTAGTCCTAAACCCGCTATCCAACGATACAAAGGTTTAGGTGAAATGGATGCTGAACAATTGTGGGAAACAACGATGAATCCAGATAACCGTCGTCTATTACGAGTTTCTGCTGAAGATGCGGATGAAGCTAGTGGTGATTTTGACATGTTAATGGGTGATCGTGTTGAACCCCGACGGAAATTTATTGAAGATAATGCAGTTTATGTAGAAAACTTAGATGTTTAATTTAGGATTGGAGGTTAAATAACTTGGCTGATGAAGAGAATATTGGCACACGTGTAACGGATGTCAATCTGAGTAAAGAAATGCGAACGTCCTTCCTAGATTATGCGATGAGTGTTATTGTGGCGCGAGCTTTACCTGATGTACGTGATGGTTTGAAGCCAGTGCATCGCCGAATTTTATACGGGATGAGCGAATTAGGAGTTACTCCTGATAAACCTTATAAAAAATCTGCCAGAATTGTTGGGGATGTCATGGGTAAATATCATCCCCATGGTGATTCAGCAATTTATGAATCCATGGTTCGAATGGCACAAGATTTTAGTTATCGTTATATGTTAGTTGATGGTCATGGTAACTTTGGTTCAGTTGATGGTGATGGGGCTGCCGCAATGCGGTATACAGAAGCCCGAATGAGTAAAATTGCCGTTGAAATGTTACGTGATATCAACAAAAATACGGTTGATTTTCAGGAAAATTATGATGGCACAGAACGGGAACCTAAGGTATTACCAGCTCGTTTTCCAAATTTACTGGTAAATGGGGCAACTGGGATTGCGGTCGGGATGACCACAAATATTCCCCCTCATAATTTGTCAGAAATTGTTAGTGCAATTCATATTTTGATGGACAATCCCGAAGCAACTACTGCCGATTTGATGGAGGCGGTCCCTGGACCTGACTTCCCAACCGGTGGTGTAGTGATGGGTAAATCCGGGATTCGTAAAGCCTATGAAACTGGTAAAGGTACGATTATAATTCGTGCCAAAGTTGATATTGAGCAAGAGAAGAGTGGCCGTGAACGAATTATCGTTACGGAACTTCCTTACATGGTAAACAAGGCTAAATTGATTGAAAGAATTGCTGAATTAGCTCGTGACAAACGAATTGAAGGTATTACGGATGTAAACGATGAAAGTGACCGTGAAGGAATGCGGGTTGTCGTTGATGTGCGCCGTGATATGAGTGCATCAGTTGTTTTGAATAACTTATACAAAATGACTTTAATGCAAACAACCTTTGGGTTCAATATGCTGGCAATTGTAGATGGTGCGCCAAAAGTTTTGAGTTTAAAACAAATCTTGACGTATTATCTCAAACATCAAGAAGAAGTCGTTCGTCGTCGGACGGAATTTGACCTTAAAAAGGCGCAAGCTCGGGCTCACATTCTTGAAGGATTACGGATTGCTTTGGACCATATCGATGCAATCATAGCGATTATTCGTAATTCTGAAACGGCTGAGATTGCCAAAGATCAGTTGATGAATAATTACTCATTATCTGATAAACAATCACAAGCTATTTTGGATATGCGACTCGTTCGTTTAACTGGATTGGAACGCGAGAAGGTTGAAAACGAATATACTAAATTAATGGCAGATATTGAGGATTACCGCGATATCCTAGCTCATACTGAACGTTTGAATCAAATTATTTATCAAGAATTACTTGATATTCAAGAAAAATTTGGCGATAAACGGCGAACAGAGTTATTAATTGGTGAAGTCTTAAGTCTTGAAGATGAAGATTTGATTGATGAAGAAGACGTTATGGTTACGTTAACGCATAATGGTTATGTGAAACGGATGCCAACTTCCGAATTCAAGTCGCAACGCCGTGGTGGTCGTGGTGTTCAAGGGATGGGTGTCCATGATGATGATTTCATCGAACATCTTGTTTCTAGTTCTACGCATGATGTGTTATTGTTCTTTACCAATGCTGGTAAAGTATACCGGATGAAAGGTTACGAAATTCCTGAATACGGCCGAACAGCTAAGGGAATTCCTGTAATTAATTTACTCGGCATTAGCGCTGGTGAAAGTATTCAAGCTGTCATCAATGCTGGTCAGGATCGCGATGATTCAGAAGAACGTTATCTATTTTTCACGACCTTGAAGGGTGTTGCCAAACGGACGCCATTAGCTGAATTCTTAAATATCCGGAGCAATGGGCTTAAAGCGATTAATTTGAAAGATGATGATGAATTAATTAACGTTGCAATTACGGACGGCAAGCAAAACATCATTATTGGAACGCACAATGGCTATGCAGTTAGTTTTGCAGAAGCATCAGTTCGTTCAATGGGTCGTTCGGCAACCGGTGTTCGTGGCATTCGATTACGTGATGAAGACTACGTGGTTGGTGTTGATATCCTACAACCTGAAAGTAAAGTTTTGATTATTACTGAAAAAGGTTATGGGAAACAAACATTAGCTAAAGAATATCCAATTAAGGGCCGTGGCGGTAAAGGAATCAAGACAGCCAATGTGACTGCTAAAAACGGTCAGATAGCTGGGATGACAACCGTGCTTGGTGATGAGGATATCATGCTAATTACCAATCGAGGCGTTATGATTCGATTTGATGTAGATTCAGTTCCAGAAACTGGTCGTGCAACAATGGGGGTTCATCTAATTAGAATTGATGAAGATTCTAAAGTTGCAACAATGGCTAAAGTTGATCATGAAGATGAAGATCAACCAGATGAGGAAAATAAAGATTCATCTGATCAATCTGACAATAGCGAGACAACTGAAAAAACAGTTACTGAAGAAAATACTGACGATCAAGAAAAATAAATAAATAGAATCCCGATAAACGACGTAATTTAATTATGTATCGTTTATTGGGATTTTTTGTTTATTGCGTTGAACAAGTATGAATGCTATAATTTAAGTTCGTGAGTAACTATTAATTTAGAAGCTCTCCTTGCTTTCTTAAAATTGTTGAGAAAGCCACTTAGTCCATAAGGAGGTGTAAAACACATGGCACAAAAATCATACGAAATTACTTATATCATTGCGCCAGATGTTGACGAAGCAGCTAAGGCAGCCTTAGTAGAACGTTTCGACAAGATCTTGACAGACAATGGTGCAGAAGTGGTTGATTCAAAAGATTGGTCCAAGCGTCGTTTTGCTTATGAGATCGGTGGATACAATGAAGGTATCTATCATGTTATAAACGCCAAAACAAACGATGACAAGGCCTTAAATGAATTTGACCGAATCGCTAAGATTACTGATGGTATCTTACGTCACATGATCGTTGTACGTTAAACAATAAACTTAATTAATTCAGGAAGGAGTCATTGTTTATGATAAACCGAACAGTTCTTGTTGGACGCTTAACCAGAGACCCTGATTTACGATACACCAACAGCGGTGCTGCAGTTGCAACCTTTACAGTTGCAGTTAATCGGCAATTTACGAACTCACAAGGAGAACGTGAAGCTGATTTTATTAACTGTGTTATTTGGCGAAAAGCCGCAGAAAATTTCGCTAACTTTACCCATAAAGGTTCATTGATTGGAGTTGATGGGCGGATTCAAACCCGGTCATATGAAAATCAACAGAATCAGCGGGTATATGTTACGGAAGTTGTCGTTGAAAACTTTTCATTGTTGGAATCCCGTTCTCAATCCGAACAGCGTCAACGGCAGGAGAACAACTCGGGATTTCAAAGCAATGCTCCGCAATCATCCGAAAATACCAATCCGTTTGATGCCGGGCAAGGAAACACTAATAGCAGTAATAACCAGAGCAATAGCAATGGTCCTGCTTCAAGTGCCAGTACGAACCCGAACGATCCGTTTGCAAATAACGGCGAACAAATTGATATTTCCGACGATGATTTACCATTCTAATAACTATTAGAGGAGGGATATTCAATGGCTCAACAACAAAGAAGAGGCGGAAATCGTCGACGTCGTAAAGTCGACTTTATCGCAGCTAACCATATCGATTATATCGATTACAAAGATACAGACTTACTGAAACGTTTCATTTCAGAACGAGGCAAGGTTTTGCCACGTCGTGTTACCGGAACAAGTGCTAAGAACCAACGTCGTTTGACAATTGCAATCAAACGATCACGGATCATGGGCTTACTTCCATTCGTTTCCGAAGAATAATTCAAATGGGTCTCTGTCAAACTGTATTGGTAGAGATTTTTGAAGGCATGTTCACTTCGGTGAATGTGCTTTTTGTTTACTCATGAATTAAACTGATACGAATGAAGAAGTTATGAATATTTCGAAAACCAAAACAGCTACGCTTTAATACCTTGATTTTGCGATTAAGTCCTTCAATAGGACCGTTAGAATACGGATAACGACAACTGTTGAGCACTGCTGAGCCGTTCTTAACGAAGGTTGAAATGGTGACGTCCATTTGATTACCAGCTACTTGGTAGTTGGTAATCAAATTTTTAAATCCCGTGGCATTCTTTTGGTGGATAGCAGTTAGAATGCCTTGATAAGTTTGATACACAGTTTTGAATTCTGGAAATTCATCTAAGGCAAGGTCGATGGCGTTCTGTTGGGTCATATACTCGTTAATGCCTCGTAAATAGATAAGCTTAGTGTCATTGATTTTCTCTTCTGCCAAATGAAATAAACGCCATTGAGATTTAAGGATGCGGTAAATGCGTGAATGCTTATCTTGAAAAGTACGGATAATGCGTGTACGTACATTGTCTAGTGCACGACCAGCAAGCTGAATAATGTGGAAACGGTCAATAATCGTGACAGCGTTCGGGAATAAACGATGAATAAAGCTGGCATATTCGGCGTTCATATCAATAGTAATTGTTTGAACTTTCGCACGTTCTTGAACTGAATAACGAGCTTCAAAGTAATCAATGATATCCTTACTGAGACGATCTTCGAGGGTCACAATGCGGCGATGACTAACGGCATCGCAACAGTTAAAGGACATTAGATGATTACAGGAACGAAATTCATCGAAACAAAGATTTGGTGGAAGTTGCTTAACACGGTAAGCCAAGTGAATATTTGCATTTAAAATACGTTGCACACTACTTGGTGAAATGCCACAAATTTTAGCGATTTCTTTACTGGTCAGCATGTCACGAGCTAGCACAATGACCTGATGTTTAACATTGTGGGTAAAAGTTTCATTACGTCTAACGAGGTTAGTTTTAGCTCCACAGGTTTTTAAACAATGTTGGCATTGATATCTTTGTCTTCTTAGCTGCATTTCATAACGTCCGCCTGATAAGGTTCCCAACCTTAGATGACTAACGTGGGTACCGTTTTTAATTAGACTTTTATGGCCACAATGGGGACATTTCACAAGCTGATAAGAAAGGTTGGCGTGAACGACATGAATTCGTTGTCCATTCGGGCAACGTTTCTTGGTAACACCAGTTACGGTTATATTTGGGTCTGTCATTTCAAACAAGCTTAAAATAGAATTAGTTAGGGACATCTGTTTTTCCTCTTTTCGATTTTGTTTGGCGATTAAATCGTAGCACAAAGAGGACAGATGTCCTTTTAATTTTCAAAATAAAAACTGGTATCAGTTATTCACCAATACCAGAAAGTGTAGACCCATTCAAATGAGGACCTATCAAATCAATAAATTGATTTGATAGGCCTTTTTTTGATTAAATATACATAAGCAATCTATTTTTAGAGATTTATAATTATTTATGATAAAGTAAATAGGTATAAAATCGGTTAATGGATTTTTAGCAGAATATCATGCCTACCTGGTTTAAAGATAGTGGGTTTAGAAACATTTTATTAAAAAGTGTTTTATAATGAGTAGTAACTAATACAATTAAAAGGGGAATTAAATGTATCGTTATTTTATTCAACCACAATTAAATAAGATGAATAATTCATTAATTGGATACGAACTATTAATTCGGAAACATTCGGATAATGGTTGGCAAGTGCCAAAGCTGTTTTCAGAAATTCCTGCCCCAGTTATTGCAGATATGTTAGCAGAAACAACAGCCAAATTAGTTTTAAAAATTGGATCCGTTTCGGTTAATTTAAATCGAACACAAATGATGAATAAGCAAATTAATGCGGCACTAATCAAGGCGCAAGATCAATTACGACCACTGAAGTTAAACGTTGAATTAACCGAGGAGCCAGGGGATGAAGCAATTACTAATGCTGATCTGGAGCCCATGTTTAAGCGGTTCATTCAGCGTGGAATGGAAATTTGTTTGGATGATGTGGGCACAGGGGATAATCAGATTAACGAGATAGAAGCATTATTTCCGTACGTGAGTGAAATCAAATTTGCTTTACAGAACTTTAAGGAAAGTTTTCAGGATCCCAAAATTCAAGCTAAAGTCGTTTATTGGCGTGATATTGCGCGGAAAGAAAATTTACGTTTTATTCTTGAGGGAATTGAAGATGATGCTGATGATCAGCTAGCTGATGATTTGGAGATTGATTTGCGCCAAGGCTATTATTACGGAAAACCACATTTACTTAAAATTAATGCTGACGATCCTGATTAGTTTGGATTGTAGTGAGGAAGAGGGAAATCATTGTGAAAGTCGTTGTAATTGGTTGTACACACGCCGGAATTGCAGCTGTCACCCAAATTTTTAAGGCTCATCCCGACACAGAAGTCACAATTTATGAGAGAAATGATAACGTGTCATTCTTATCGTGTGGGATTTCTTTATATTTAAATGGTGACGTCAAGCGATTGGAAGATATGTTTTATGCGAGTCCTGAAGATCTAGAAAAGCAGGGAGCGACTGTTAGAACACAACACGATGTTTTAAGCGTTGATACCAAAACGCACCAGCTTACTGCTCAAAATATGCTGACCAAAGAAGTTTTCACGGATACCTATGACAAGCTGATTATGACCACTGGCTCCTATGTGGTCGTCCCTCCTCTGATGGGAATTGATGATTCAAGAGTTTTGTTGTGTAAAAGCTATGAACAAGCTAAAAATATTTATGAATCGGCTAAAAATCATAAACATATTGCGATTGTTGGCGGTGGATACGTGGGTGTTGAGCTAGCAGAAGCCTATGCGGATACCGATCATGAAGTTACACTGGTTCAATCGCATGATCAAGTATTGAACAACTATGTTGATCCGTTACTTTCCGGGAAAGTTACTAAGTTACTCAAAGATCATGGCGTTCATGTTCATTTAGACGAAAAAGTCCAGGCCTTTCATGGCACTGATAAGGATGATCAAATCGTCCTTAAAACCGATAAAGGTGAACTTAAAGCTGATTTGGCAATCGTCAGCACTGGTTTTATGGCTAATACGGAGCTGTTACGCGGGCAGGTTGATATGGACCGCCACGGTGCGATTCTAGTTGATAGATACGAGCAGACTTCAAATCCTGATGTCTATGCAGCAGGAGATGCGTGTGTTTCGTATTTCAATCCAGCAGGCAATAATGCATACATTCCCCTAGCAACGAATGCTGTTCGTCAGGGGGCCTTAGCGGGGATAAATATTTTTGGTAAAATCCAAAAGAACATGGGAACGCAAGCAACTTCAGCTATGGAGTTGTTTGGGTAAACTTTAGCTAGCAGTGGGTTAACACTTAATTCTGCTAAAAGAGAAGGCTTAGATGCAGCCTCTGTGGTTTATGAGGGGAACTATCGACCAAGCTACATGCCAACCACGGATTTATTAACGATTGAACTTGTTTATGATCGAAAAAATCGGCAAATTTTAGGTGCGCAATTATTTAGTAAGCATGAGGTTGCGCAATCGGCGAATGCAATTTCGATTTGTATTCAAAATAAGAATACAATTGATGATCTAGCCTTTGTAGACATGCTTTTTCAACCTCATTATGATGAACCGTTTAATTACTTAAATTTGGTAGCCCAATTAGCAATTGAACAAGAACGACAAACAAAACAAGTTAATTAGAGTAAAAAACACCTATCAATCCACGATTACGCTGATTGATAGGTGTTTTAGTTTAACTTAATTTTTGCGGTTCTTTTAAAAATAAATGTCCAAGGAGAGCTAAAACTAAGAAAACGGCGGCGACAATACAAACACCAATCCAGCCATAGTTACTCCAGGCAAATGTCCCAAAGAAAGTTCCTAAGGAGCCACCTAAAAAGTAACTAAACATGAAAATGGAATTGTTACGGCTGCTCGCCTGTAAACTCAATGATTGAACAATGGCTTGGTTTGAAACCTGCCCAAATTGGGTTCCTAAGTCTAAGAGGATAATTCCCACGATTAAGCCGATAAAGAAATGCCCAAGGCCAGCAAAAATAATAAATGCCAAGGTTGAAAAAAGAATGCCAAGACCAATTGTGATTCTTGGTGAATAGGCATCAACCAAACGACCAATGATTGAGGCAAATAAAACGCCCGTAATTCCTAACAGGCCCAACAAGCCAGCAACGTCGCTACCATAATGATACTGATGAGCTAAATAAAATGCCAAAGTGGACCACAAAACGTTTGACACGCCAAACAAACAAAAGCCATTAATGGCAGATCCTTGTAAGTGTTTTTCTTTAGCTAATAGTTTCGGCAGAGATGCCAAAACTTTGCCGTAGTGCATAGTCTGATGTGAACGTGGATCTCTTGGTAAGAAGGCATGTAAGACACCTAATAAGATTGTGCAAATGATCGCGGCGATTAAATAGACATATTGCCAACTGAGAAAGCTTCCTAATAAACCGCTGACTGAGCGAGATAATAGGATCCCAGTTAATAATCCGCTGAGGACGTTTCCTAAAACTTTTCCCTGATGGAGACTAGGGGCTAAATAAGCCGCGTAGGGAATGATTATTTGGGGAGCCACGGAAGTAATTCCAACTAGTAAAGATGCTGTGCCAAATATGATAAGGGATGGTGCCCAGAAGGCCAGTAACAATGCTAAAATTGATAAACTTAACATGATTTGAATGAGATGATAACGATTGAAGATATCCCCTAATGGCACAATGAATAAAAGGCCAAACGCGTATCCCAATTGGGTGAGCATGGCGACAACACCGACAGCGGCTTTGGAAACTTGAAAGCTAGTTGCGATCAAGCCTTCAATCGGTTGGATATAATTTAAATTAGCTACAATAATTCCAGTAGCAATTGCCATGAGTAAAACAGTTTTTCCGGATAATTCCTTTTGTGATTCCAAATTTTTTCCTTCTTCTCTAAAAAATTAAGTAGCAGGCTCAGATTTTATTTAGCAGCGAAAAAGGATTTTCAATGCGCATAATTAGCCAGTGAAAAAAGCGATTATTTAACATAGCAATACCTCCATAACTAGCTTAGTTTAAACAAAAAAAGGAGTTTCGTAAAGGTCGGATAAGGTTGGTGAACTTCAATGGTAAAAACATTTTTTGTTATTTTGTGCATAAAATGTTTCACGTGGAACGTAACTCAAAAAATTAGTTTAGCTTATTTTGTTGTCCGTACATAAGTTACTCACGGTTCTTTGTCATGGGTCTTTGTGATAAAATGAAACTAGTCTACAATTCGAGGAGAAACTATGAAAAAATTACGTTTAGCAGAAAGGATTCCAGTATTTATGCGGAACCCTCGTTTACGGTTGTTAGCAATTTATATTATTTTGTTATCACTCGTTGGCGCAGGTGTTGCGTTTTATTACAACTGGATATTGGGAGTTGTCTTATTGATCCTTCTTATCTTGGGAAGTGTCTTTATTAACGACACACTTCACCGAGTTAATGAAGAAACAACAAAATACATTTCGGATCTTTCGTTTCGAATTAAACGTAGCGAACAGGATTCGCTTTTACGAATGCCACTTGGAATCTTGATTTATGGGGATGAAGATCAAATCCAGTGGATTAATCCTTATATGCAAGGCTACATGGGCGATAAAGATGTCTTAGGTAAAAAAATTGTCGATGTCGATAAAGATCTTGCAAAACTTTTGGAGGATCATCGTGAAGAAAAAGGAACAGTCACTGTTTCTTGGGGTGATCGGCAATTCACGTTATTAACTGAGCAGGACAGTCATGTTTTATACATGATGGATATCACCAAATATGCCAAAATTGAAGAAGCTTATGATGATTCACAAGTAGTAATTGGGCAGGTTTTCTTGGATAACTACGATGAGGTTACCCAGTCAATGGCGGATTCAGATGTCTCAAGTCTAAGCAGTTTTGTCACAAATCAGATTTCAAGTTGGGCACAGGAATTTGGGATGTATCTCAAACGTGTCGATGATGATCACTTTTTTGTGTTAATGTATGCTGAAGTTTTACAAAAAGTTGAAGCTGATAACTTTAAATTGTTGGATACCATTCGAGAAGCTACTTCCAAACAGAACTTTCCAATCACATTAAGTATTGGGATTGCCTATGGGGATCAAGACCTAAATAATTTGGCAGATTTATCGCAGAGTAATCTTGATTTGGCCTTGGGACGTGGTGGCGATCAGGTTGTTGTAAAAGCGCCAGATGATCAGGCCCGTTTTTATGGTGGTAAAACTAATCCGATGGAAAAACGGACGCGGGTAAGAGCTAGGATGATTAGTCAGGCCGTGACTGAATTGATGTCACAGGCCGATCAAATTTTTGTCATGGGTCATCAGCAATCCGATATGGATTCACTTGGTGCATGTTTAGGTATTCGGCGAATTGCACAAATGAATAACCGGCAGTGCTGGATTGTATTGGACGAAGAACATTTACATTCAGACGTTAAACGGTTGTTAACTTCATTAGAGGATTATCCTGCTATTAAAGAGTCAATTATCACGCCAGAAGCAGCTTTAGAGAATGCGAATAGTCAGAGCTTACTTGTTATGGTGGATCATTCGAAACCCTCTTTAACAACCGCACCTGAGCTGTATAAAAAGCTTGAAAATCGTGTTATGATTATTGATCATCACCGACGAGGCACAGAATTTCCTGAAAATCCGGTTTTGGTTTATATTGAACCTTATGCATCTTCAACTTGTGAATTAATTACTGAAATGTTTGAGTACCAATCTAAAGATAGTGAACCGATCAATGAAATTGAGGCAACCGGGATGCTGGCGGGGATTGAAATTGATACAAAATCCTTTACAACAAAAACGGGAACCCGAACTTTTGATGCCGCCAGCTATTTAAGGTCAGTTGGGGCAGATGAAGGATTAATTCGTCACTTTATGAAGGAAAATGTGGATAGTTACTTACAACGTAATCATCTCATTGAATCTGTGGCGTTTATAAATAAAAACTTAGCAGTTTGTGTGGGTGAAGAAGAGCGGACATACGATCCGGTTACGGCTGCCCAGGCGGCTGATTCCTTACTTTCAATTTCTGGAATTGAAGCATCATTTGTTATTACCCGGCGTTCTGAAAAAGTAGTCGGAATTTCCGCGCGAAGTGCTGGTGATGTTAATGTTCAGCTAATTATGGAACAAATGGGTGGTGGTGGTCATTTGGGTAGTGCCGCTACACAAATTGAAGATCAAACCGTTGCTGAAGTTAAAGCGCAGTTAACCATCATTTTAGAAAAAGAAAATGATAAAGAAAATAAAGACGACGAGGAGTGAACTTCATGAAAGTTATTTTTTTAGAAGATGTTAAAGGCAAAGGTAAACGTGGCGAGGTTAAGAATGTCCCAGATGGCTATGGACAAAATTTCTTGATTAAAAATGGTAAAGCCGAGCTAGCCACAAAGGGTGCCATGAGCAGTTTAAAAGGGCAACAACGTGCTGAAGAAAAACATGAAGAAGAAGTTTTGGAGACAGCTAAGCAGTTAAAAACTACTCTAGAAGCCGATAAGACAGTGGTTGAATTAACCGCTAAGGCTGGTACTGACGGCCGGTTGTTTGGATCGATTCCCAGTAAACAAATTGCGCAAGCACTTGAAAAGCAGTTTGGACTTAAATTAGACAAACGAAAGATCGAATTGACCGACCCAATTCGTGTGTTGGGCTATACAAATGTACCCGTTAAATTACACCCAGGGGTAACAGCTAAAATTCGCGTTCACGTTGCAGAAAAGTAACTAAATCCAGTTTATTTTGTGGTGAAATGGCTGTTTTAAGGTACCGATAAAGGGCAGTTATAAAAAAAATATTTTAGAAACTTTCCGAGTCATCAGAGGTAGAAACATGAATAATGATAGTTTAGAAAATCAAACACCGCCACAAAATAGTGAGGCGGAAAAAGCCGTTTTAGGAGCCATTTTCTTGGATTCCGAAGTTCTTGTGGAAGCCATGGAATATCTGACACCTGAAGATTTCTATCAACGAGCTCATCAAATTATTTTCCAAACCATGGTCACGTTAAATGATGAGGATGAAGCGATTGATGTTGTCACAATGAATAACCGTTTGACAGCGCAAAATCAGTTAGACAATGTAGGCGGTATCAGTTATATTGCCGAGTTGGCAGCTTCCGTTCCAACTGCGGCCAACGTTGTCTACTACGCAAAAATCGTTCAAGAAAAGGCTATTTTACGGCGTTTGATCAAAGCTGCCACTAAGATTGTTACCAAAAGCTATCAGCAAGATGAGAGCGTTGGGGATGTTTTAGATGAAGCGGAACGAGAAATCAGCGAAGTTTCAGAAGATCGTAATCAATCAGGATTCAAGAAGATTTCTGATGTATTGACCGATTCAATGACTGAAATTAATAAATTGTATCAAAACGGCGATGAAATTACCGGATTGTCTACTGGTTACAGTGAGTTAGACAAAATTACGGCAGGCCTTCATCCGGATGAGCTCTTCATTCTAGCTGCCCGACCAGCTGTTGGTAAAACTGCGTTTGCATTAAACATTGCGCAAAATGTGGGAACCAAAACGGATAAAACAGTGGCCATTTTTAGTTTGGAAATGGGTGCTGATCAACTAGTTAATCGGATGTTGTGTGCGGAAGGCAGTATTGATGCCAATCACTTACGAACGGGTCAATTAGATGAAGAAGAGTGGCAAAATTTAGTGATTGCCATGGGAAGTTTAGCAAAGGCTAATATTTATATCGATGATACGCCGGGAGTTAAGATGGCTGAAATTCGGGCCAAATGTCGCCGATTAGCTAAAGAACAAGGCAATTTGGGATTAGTTGTGGTGGATTATTTACAACTAATTGAAGGTTCTGGCCAAGAAAACCGACAACAAGAGGTTTCTGCAATTTCACGTCAGCTAAAGAAGCTAGCAAAAGAACTCAGAGTACCAGTTTTGGCACTTTCCCAGCTTTCTCGTGGGGTTGAGCAGCGTCAGGACAAACGACCAGTATTGTCAGATATTCGTGAATCTGGATCAATTGAACAAGATGCTGATATCGTAGCTTTCTTGTATCGTGAAGACTACTACGATCGAGAAGATGGCGAAGACGGGGATGGGAACGATTCAGATCCACGTCAGAGTGAAGATCCGGATGTAGGGCCGGTTGAAGTTATTATTGAGAAAAACCGAAGTGGTGCGCGGGGAACTGTGAAGCTGTTGTTTGTAAAGTCTTACAACAAATTTGCGCCCATTGCGTACGTACCTGATAACTAGCTCCAAAATTAGCAGTTTTGCATGAAGAAGTTGGCCGATTATTGGGTAAGCTTTAATGTGAAACTGTTATATTATGCAGTTTTTTAGTTAAATGAAGTTTAGATGGAGGGGACGATGAAAGAACTTAAATTACGTTATTTGTTGCTTGGTTCATGGATGGATAGCATTGGGATGAGCTTTGTGTGGCCATTAACAACCGTGTATATGCACAACATTCTTGGACACTCACTCACAGTTGTGGGAATTGTGTTAATGCTAAACTCAGTGGCTAGTATTGTGGGATCATTTGTTGCCGGCCGTTTGTTCGACAAACATGATGGCTATTATCTATTGCTTGGAGGAATTGCCTTTACGGCTTTAAGCATGTTAGTTTTGGTGTTTGTTAATGATTGGCCGATCTATCCGATTATGTTAGTTTGCATTGGATTGGGGACTGGTTGGATTCTAGCATTTGTTAATGCGTTAGGGACAACCGTGCATAGTAAGGATGGGCGTTTTGTATTCAATATGTTGTACTTTGTCCAAAATTTAGGTGTGATGATTGGAACGGCAGTTGTGGGTTTGATGTTTAAGGATGATGTAGCGCCCTTATTTGCGATTTCAACTGCTTTGTATGTTGTCTTCTTTGTAGTGGCAGCGATGAACTATCACGTCAAACGAGAGCGACCAGAGAGTTTACAGCAAATGGATCAAGATGCGCAACCCGCTTCAAAAACGCAAAGAATGCCACATGTGAATGTGGTTATTATGTATACGTTATTCATTAGTTTGTTTGTTATTTGGATTTTTTATCAGCAATGGAACAGTAATATTTCGGTCTATATGTTGAGTTTGCATATTCCACTTAAAGATTACAGCTTTTTATGGACGGTTAATGGTCTTTTTATCGTAATCGTTCAAGCTTTCTTAAGTTGGAAGGGTGGCAAGATGTTTAAAGATCCTTTCCATCAAGTTTATTTTGGAATGATTTTTATAATTGCTTCATTTGTAATTTTGGTGTTTGCAACCCAGTACATTGCCTTTGTCTTGGCAATGATCATCTTAACGATCGGGGAGGCAATCACATTTCCGCAGATTCCGGCAATCGCAAACCTTCTTTCTCCATATGGGATGAAGGGACGATATCAAGGATTGGCAAGCTCCTTTCCGTCAGCGGGGCGTGCAGTTGGTCCACTTGTTGGTAGTTTAATTATTGATACGTTCTCTTTCGTTTCCTTATTCGTTGTCGCTTCCGTTGCCATCGCATTAATTTTATTTGTAAACATTGTGCTGATTGAACGAGATAAGAACGAATTAACAGAATATAAATAGAGTCAGATAAAAACCAATCCTGAGAATTCAGAGTTGGTTATTTTTGTGCTTATGAATACAAATACTATTAGAAAGGTGTTTGTAGCTTAATATGAAGTTTAAAAGTTGCTCAATATGTAGTTAAGTGAAGGTGAACTTTTTGAATACTTGCTAGCTCTGTAATTTTTTGTCATATTTTGAGATGATTTCGTAAACGGATTTATATGCTAGCGTATTACGTGCATGTTAAGGTTATTCTTGTTAGAATGATAAGAAATAAGTTAATATGGAAGGAAGTCTTATGATAAAAATGAATTTCAAACAGGTGCTTGTTCTTACAGTTGGGGTAGTCGGGATTACTTTTGGTGCAACAAATGTTGCGAGCGCTGATGCAAGTGCTGGAGGAAATCAACAATATACGGCTGCACAAACAACAGCAAATAACGCGACAGCTCAAGCAATGACAACAAGCACCTCGACAAGTGATAGTTCAGTCGTTTCTGAGGCTTTAAGCTTAGCACAAATGAATATCCCTTACGTTTGGGCTGGTGAATCAATGAGTGGAATGGATTGCTCAGGTTTCACTGAATGGGTTTATGCACACACTACAGGCATCAGCTTGGGACATAATACAGTGGTCCAAGAAGGTCATGTGACTAAACATACTGTTGCAGAGGCCCAACCTGGCGATCTATTATTTTGGGGATCACAAGGAGCAAGTTACCATGTTGGAATATACATAGGTAGTGGAAAATACGTTGCAGCCCCTGCACCTGGTCAAAATGTATCCGTTCAAACAGTTAGCGGTGCGTTTATGCCAAGTTTATCAGGCCACGTAAATGGTTAAATTAAATTAAGCAAAAAACGGATGGCCAATTTGGTCACCCGTTTTTAAATTGTCTAAGATAGTGAAGTCTAAATTAGGATTGCTAAAATCATAGCCAGTAAACCCGGCAGTGCTTCTAATAAGAAGAATTTTCGTGAAAATACAAACCCTGCATAAATTCCATTAAGAAAGACAAACAAATTTAGAAAGATTAGGACGTATTTCATGGGGTCATTTGGGACAATCACGATGGTTAGAATAAGCACCAGTCCAACAAACCCACTGAACAACCCTAAATTTTGAATGAATTTTTGAACAATTGGATTTTCAATGATTTTTTCAGGCAAGCTGAAGAATGTGGCAACTTTTTCGTACGGCGCGAAAAGTTCGATATACAAGAAGTAAATATGCTCTAAAGCAATGAGCAGACTAATTAAGACAGTGATGGTCAATAACATAAAAGAAAAAGCCCCCTTTAATAAAAGTACAACATAAGTAGATTATAAATAAGTTAACAGGTCGTGTCATGAAAACTCTATAAGAAAATTAGGATATTATGGGTTAATTTGTAATTCTGTACTTAAATTGAATAACAAACATATCCTATAACAAGTCCAAAAGGGGAATGAACTTCAATAATACCTAACGAGAGCAAAGTCATTCATTTATAAAAAAATTTTACTGTCAATTTGATTTATTGGTTAAATTGGAAAAATTTCGAGTGATTTTTCCCAGAAGAATAGAGCTATACCAACGATCCTAACGAATTGCATCATGTCCCATCAATAAAGGGGTTAAGTGCGATTAACTTCAGTTAAATTAAGGGGAAAACGAAGCTTATATTACAGAATTGTGACATGAACGTAAGTGAAGGTCAATGAATATAAACCTCATTGAAACATAACTGCAATATTCAAAGTGTATTCTTCTAGGTAGCTTATAAAAACAAGGAGAGTATATATAATAGGACATTAAGAACAAACGTTACAAAATTTATGGTGGCTATGATGGCTGCATTATTTATGGGTCTCACATTATTGGTAACAGTTTCTCATGCTGATGAAATTTACACAGTCAAATCAGGCGATACACTTTCAGAAATTGCATATAACCTCAATAACGGGACCAGCTATCAAAAATTAGCAACAACGAACAAAATTAAAAATGTAAACTTGATCTATGTTGGTCAAAAGTTATTACTTAAGAGTGATGGCGAAGTTAAAGTTGCTACGAAGAGCGAAGTGAAATCAACACCAGCTGTTAAGAGTGTAACGCCAAAGACAAATACTAGCTCAACAAACAAACAAAGCTCAAATACTACATCTACAAATACGCAAAGTTCAAACACAACAAAATAAACAAGCACATCAACTTCAACGAGTTACACTGGTAGCAATTTGAAGAGTTATGTTTTAAGCCAAATGGAATCACGGACTGGTGTTTCTTCTGCTACTTGGAACATGATTATTACACGAGAATCAAACTGGGAGCCATCTGTTCGTAATAGTACTAGTGGTGCTTATGGTTTATTCCAAAATATGCACATTAGTGGTGGATCAGTTGAACAACAAGTCAACGCTGCTGTTAGTTTGTACAACGCGCAAGGCATGGCTGCTTGGGCACTTTAATTTAAAAGTTGTTAGGAATTATAGCGGTTGTTGATAGTTTCTAACAAAAAACGGTGTGCAACTCTGAATTGCAGAATTTCGCACTGTTTTTTTGCAAAGCAACTAGAAAAGTCAGATTAAGGATCAAAATATTTTATTAAAATAAACAGCTGGCACTAAAGCCAGCAAACTAAATAAGATTCATTGAAGCTGCCTTTTACGGGTCTCTGTCAAACTGTATTGGTAGAGATTTTTGAAGGCATGTTCACTTCGGTGAATGTGCTTTTTGTTTACTCATGAATTAAACTGATACGAATGAAGAAGTTATGAATATTTCGAAAACCAAAACAGCTACGCTTTAATACCTTGATTTTGCGATTAAGTCCTTCAATAGGACCGTTAGAATACGGATAACGACAACTGTTGAGCACTGCTGAGCCGTTCTTAACGAAGGTTGAAATGGTGACGTCCATTTGATTACCAGCTACTTGGTAGTTGGTAATCAAATTTTTAAATCCCGTGGCATTCTTTTGGTGGATAGCAGTTAGAATGCCTTGATAAGTTTGATACACAGTTTTGAATTCTGGAAATTCATCTAAGGCAAGGTCGATGGCGTTCTGTTGGGTCATATACTCGTTAATGCCTCGTAAATAGATAAGCTTAGTGTCATTGATTTTCTCTTCTGCCAAATGAAATAAACGCCATTGAGATTTAAGGATGCGGTAAATGCGTGAATGCTTATCTTGAAAAGTACGGATAATGCGTGTACGTACATTGTCTAGTGCACGACCAGCAAGCTGAATAATGTGGAAACGGTCAATAATCGTGACAGCGTTCGGGAATAAACGATGAATAAAGCTGGCATATTCGGCGTTCATATCAATAGTAATTGTTTGAACTTTCGCACGTTCTTGAACTGAATAACGAGCTTCAAAGTAATCAATGATATCCTTACTGAGACGATCTTCGAGGGTCACAATGCGGCGATGACTAACGGCATCGCAACAGTTAAAGGACATTAGATGATTACAGGAACGAAATTCATCGAAACAAAGATTTGGTGGAAGTTGCTTAACACGGTAAGCCAAGTGAATATTTGCATTTAAAATACGTTGCACACTACTTGGTGAAATGCCACAAATTTTAGCGATTTCTTTACTGGTCAGCATGTCACGAGCTAGCACAATGACCTGATGTTTAACATTGTGGGTAAAAGTTTCATTACGTCTAACGAGGTTAGTTTTAGCTCCACAGGTTTTTAAACAATGTTGGCATTGATATCTTTGTCTTCTTAGCTGCATTTCATAACGTCCGCCTGATAAGGTTCCCAACCTTAGATGACTAACGTGGGTACCGTTTTTAATTAGACTTTTATGGCCACAATGGGGACATTTCACAAGCTGATAAGAAAGGTTGGCGTGAACGACATGAATTCGTTGTCCATTCGGGCAACGTTTCTTGGTAACACCAGTTACGGTTATATTTGGGTCTGTCATTTCAAACAAGCTTAAGATAGAATTAGTTAGGGACATCTGTTTTTCCTCTTTTCGATTTTGTTTGGTGATTAAATCGTAGCACAAAGAGGACAGATGTCCTTTTAATTTTCAAAATAAAAACTGGTATCAGTTATTCACCAATACCAGAAAGTGTAGACCCCCTTTTACGGGCAGCTTTTTGTGTACAAAATGATTAAAAAAGCCTCTATCGTTTATATCAAGATAGAGGCTTGTCGTATTTAATTTAACCTAATTTAATTTGACTGTCAGCTAAAGCTTGATCAACCACATGCATTACAATTTCATCACGTTGGAGCTGTTTATTAGTAAATTCCAAGTCATGGCTGTCGATAACTTTCGTAAATTGTTGGAATTCTTGGAACATGCGGTGAGCATGGACTTTAACATCAATTGTTTGAGGCTGTTGTCCCCTTATACTAACTGCATAGTGATCTAAGACGTTTGTCGGACCACTTACAAAGTTCCTTCAATTGCTGTTGTTACGGGCGCATCAACATCCTTCGCACCAATGCTGACGATCTTTGTTTGCGGATAATTTAAAGTTAAAATTCCAGAAGTGTCAATATTATGAGACACATTTGCTAAGTAGTGGACATCGGTTGGGGCACCTAACAGACCAATCACAAAATAAATATTGTAGATATTCAGATCCATCAATGCGCCACCACCTAATTTAGGGTCGAATGCTGGTAAAATAGTGCCCTTCCGAAATGCATCGTATCTGGATGAGTATTGAGAGTAATTACATGTCACAACTTTGATATCTCCCAGTTTCTGCAGGTCATTTTTTAGCTGTTTGTAGTTGACTAAATATTGATTTGTGATGGCTTCTAACAAGATTAGCTGATTGGATTTAGCTAATCTTTCTAATTCTTTTAATTGCTCGGAGTTCAAAGTAAAAGGCTTTTCGCAAATAACGTTTTTACCGGCTTGCAACGCTGCTTTAGCAAATTGAAAGTGCAGAGAATTGGGTAATCCAATGTAGACAGTGCTGACATCGGATGCTAAACACTGGTCTAGATCTGTATAAATTGCATCAATATGAGCTGCTTGTTGTAAAGTCTTCATTACTGGGAGGTCCTGTTTCTGACCAAAAATTGCCTTGATATCAATCTCTGGTAAATCATTTACCATAGTAGCAAAGTCCTGGACAATTTTTCCTGCTCCTAAAACGGCTAGTTTCATTATATTAACTTCCTTTCAAAATTAATGACACGTTTGGATGCCTTGTTCCAACATTTTAATCTGTTGAATGGTTTCTTCATCTTTAATGAGTTTCTTTTTGCCTTCAACAATAGAGGCATAAATAGCGGAATAAACGCGACTGTAGTCCCCGTTAACTGAGGTAACTTTTTGTTCATGGTATTGATTATTATCATCATAGTAGGTTAAGGTCCCGTAGTCTGAAGGGTGATCAATCCCAAAGTCATCGTGATTAGGCATGTAAAATAACTTTAAATGTTCTTCCTGACGGTCCATATTTTCCTTAATAAACATGCCCTTTTTGCCGTAAACAACAAAACTTGGACGGGCTTGATGCGAAAATAGCTTGACGCAACGCTGACCTTCATTTGTCCGTAATACAAGTCAATATCGAAGTAATCATTCATATGGCCACTACCCAGCAACTGCCGCACATCATAGTGAACCTTATCTGGTTTACCAAAAAAGCTGATGGCCTGATCCAAGGTATGACAACCATGACCATAGAGAAAACTATTAATTTTACTAAAACCAGTAGTATTTTCTGGAACTTCTGGGCGGTAGTAATCGTAATTAGATTCTACTTCAAGTAAATCACCTAATAGGCCACTGTTAATGACCTTTTGAACCGTCAAAAAGTCGGAATCAAAAAGTCTATTTTGGTAACATTGAATAAAAAGATGTTTTTGTTTAGCTAAATCAAACAACTCGCGCGCTTCAGCTGCAGTTTCAGAAAAAGGTTTTTCAACTAAAACATTTTTCCCGTGATTTAAAGCGTCCTTAGCCGTTGAGTAATGGAACTTGCTGGGAGTTGTGACCACAACTAGCTGAATTTCAGAATCTTTATAGATATCGTCAAGGTTGGTCGTATAATGAACACCAGAGATAGGAGTCCATCTGATTTTTCCACTAGGGGAATAAATTGTTTTGACGTTAAATTGATCTTTTAGCTTTAACACAAATGGCAGATGATACCGATTGGCACTTTTTCCATTTCCAATAAATGCACCATTAATTATGAATATGACCTCCTTAAGATTATGAGCTTATTATGAAGTTCAATTCAGGAGTTGGGGTTAATTTTAAGGAAACAGGACCCAACTATCGAATATATGAGTTAAAAGGGCTAGTTAGTTAAACATTTTGACCCCATCTTGGTCAGAAAAAGCATGGTCTGTGCTAGTATCAATGGAGATGTGAAAAGTAAATGGCATTACTTGAGCAGTTTGAACAGCGTACCGATTTAACTGAGACAGAGCAGCGTATTGAAGACTATATTAAAGGACATCTAACCGATATTCCGGGGATGACAATTGAACAACTGGCAGCCTTTACCTATACGTCGCATTCAGCAATTGTGCGCTTGTCTAAAAAATTAGGATATAAAGGGTTTCGTGACTTGAAATTAGCAGCCAGCGATAGTTTAGCGCAACAACTCGTCTCTTTGGGAGCCGTCGATGCAAACTTTCCATTTAATCCAACGGAATCGGCTACCGTAATCACTAAAAACATGGCTGATTTGACGACCACGGCGATTAAACGAGCCCAAGCTCAAGTTGACCCACAGCAACTACAAACCGCAGCAGAAATGCTATTAACTGGTAAACGACTCTTCTTTTTTGGCCGCGGTGACTCGCAAATCCGGGCACGAAGTTTTCAAAATAAGCTCATAAAACTAGATATTTTCCCCGTCATTGCTGAAGAATATGTTGATGAAAAATGGGTGATTGCTAATGTGCACCCAACGGATTGTGCCTTGTTTATTTCTTATGGAGCCAACGTTCCGGAATATACACAAATGATGGCGTTGCTTGAGAACAAACGGATTTCCACTATCTTACTTACTGGTAAACTTCAGTCTAAAAAGACAGCGTAAACTAAATTAACCATTGTAGCCGCCCAAGATGAACATGAAGATGAAAGTAAAATTGGAACTTTTGCATCTCAGATCGCTTTTGAGTATATTTTGGATATTGTATTTTCTTTGATGTATAGTCACGCTTATACGCATAATTTATTAAATCAAAGGCAAACACAAACCTTACTAAATTCAGATGAGTTATTTGAAGACAATTAAAAAGACCACTATTCTTCGTCAAAGAATAGTGGTCTTTTTAGATCGGTGTGGGGATAAGATTAATTAGTTGCTTAATTTGTAATAACTCTGTATAACAGTAAGAACAATAAAAAAATCAGTAACCACGGTGTTTGTTAACACTGCATGATTACTGATTAATTGGTATTTATGGGTGGTCAGGGGATCGAACCCTGGACCCACGGATTAAGAGTCCGTTGCTCTGCCAGCTGAGCTAACCACCCATATCATTAACCGACTACAATATATTATCATATATTTTCAGTCGTGGCAACCGTTTCTTGAAAATTTCACCGCAGTTTCACTGTTAGGATTGCTAGTTTATCAGTTTTTTGAGTTGCCGATCAAACGGGATGGGACAACTGAATATTAACACAGTTACAATAAAGGGATTCATTTGTTTAAATGAAGTAAATTCACCTTAAATCTAAGCTAGATAAAGTAAAATTGGTTCTAAATACCTATAATGTTAGTCAATACAAAGCTGTCCGTGTAACCGTTAAAACACGTGTGGTATAATAAGAACGCAATGTTTTTAAGCTTTTTACCAAAAATAGAATATATAATTTAAAACAAGAATTACTCTGTAGGGAGGAACAAAGCTTTATGCAAAAAATTTTAGTTGTCGATGACGAAAAACCAATATCTGATATTGTAAAATTTAATTTAACTAAAGAGGGCTATGAAGTTATTACGGCCTATGATGGGGAAGAAGCTCTGGAAAAAGTCGAAGATGACAGTCCAGATCTTATTTTACTAGATCTTATGCTTCCCAAAATTGATGGATTAGAAGTTGCCCGACGAGTACGTGCCAAACACAGTATTCCAATTATCATGGTGACGGCTAAGGATTCTGAACTAGATAAGGTAGTTGGTTTGGAATTAGGTGCTGATGACTATGTGACCAAGCCATTTTCAAATCGTGAGTTAGTTGCGCGAGTTAAAGCTAATTTACGTCGCCAAGATCAATTGGTGAGTGCCGAACAAGAAAATAACGACATTAAAGTAGGCGACCTGGATATTAACCCAGATGCATACGCAGTGTCTCGACATGGGGATCAACTTGATTTAACCCATCGTGAATTCGAATTATTGTACTACTTAGCCCAACATATGGGGCAAGTAATGACCCGGGAACATTTACTTCAAACTGTTTGGGGATATGACTATTTTGGTGATGTCCGAACGGTTGATGTTACGGTCCGAAGATTACGAGAAAAGATTGAAGAAAGTCCAAGTAATCCAGTTTATCTTGTCACACGTCGTGGTGTAGGATATTACTTAAGAAATCCAGAAAATGAAAAATAATGGGAGTCATGTTTGCTTATGAACAAGAAAACCCGTTTTTACCAATCGATAAATTTTAAAATAGCCTTGGTATTCGCCTTGTTATTAATGATAACATTGGAAATCGTCGGGGTTATTTTTGTACGTCAATTGGAACAACGAAATTTGAGTCAATTTAAAACTCAGGTCCAGCTGGGAACGTACGTGGACAATACCATTTCAGACCAGCTGGTGAAAAGTAACACTAATTCGGCTAATAAACAGATTCAACAGATTGTATCGGATGTTAATAATACTAATATTACGGAAATTCGAGTTATTGATAACAAGGGAACTGTGCGAGCTTCAAGTGACTTAAACGAGCAATCATTGGTTGGTCAAAAAACGACCGACCGGGCCATTAAAAATGTTATTTATAATTCACGGTCGTATCAGCAAGTTAATTATGATCAAGGGAATCATAATCGATATTATATTTCGATTATTCCGTTAATCAATACGAGTGGCAACACAAATACCGTGGTTGGGGCTCTATATGTCCGTGCTAATCTAGAGAGTGTCTATAAAAATGTCAACAACATCATGTTGATCTTCTTTGTGGCGGCCTCCTTTGCGATTGTCGTGGGATTGCTGCTAGCGATCATTATCTCGCGAGCCATCACGCGACCAATTGACGAAATGAAAAAACAAACGATGCGAATTGCCCGCGGAGACTATTCCGGCCATGTTCATGTTTACGGAAAAGATGAATTAGGTCAATTAGCTTCAGCAGTTAATAACTTGTCTGTGCGGATTGAAGAGGCACAAGAATCAACTGAATCTGAACAACGCCGTTTGGACAGTGTGTTAGCGCATATGACCGATGGGGTGATTGCGACTGATCGTCGGGGGCGCATCACCATTGTGAATGATATGGCGCTTGATTTTTTGAGTTCTGATGGCGAGCATACGGCCGGAAGATCCATTTTAGATGTCTTGGATATTCGGACGACTTATACATTACGAGAACTCTTAGAAAATCAAGATGACATTGTGCTTGATTTTTCAACCAAAACTCAAGATCTAATTTTACATGCCTCTTTTGCCTTAATTCAGCGTGAATCAGGGTTCATTAGTGGGCTTGTTTGTGTACTTCATGATGTGACCGAACAACAAAAAATTGATCAAGACCGAAAACAATTCGTTTCAAATGTCTCCCATGAACTTCGAACACCTTTAACGAGTTTAAAGAGCTATATTGAGGCGTTGACAGACGGTGCATGGAAGGATCCGAAGGTGGCTCCTCAATTTCTGAAGGTCACCCAAGATGAAACAGATCGGATGATTCGCATGATTAACGACTTGCTTAGTTTGTCACGCATGGATTCTGGGACGGCTAAATTAGATCTAGAGTTAATTAACTTAAATGAACTATTCAATCACGTTTTAGATCGTTTTGATATGATTTTAAAAACAGATGATAATCCAGATAAGAGTTATACGATTAAACGTGAATTCACCCGCCGTGACTTGTGGGTAGAAGTTGATACTGATAAATTCCAGCAGGTGTTGGATAATCTTATGAATAATGCCATCAAGTATTCTCCAGATGGTGGGAAAATTACCTGTCGCTTGCTTGAAACGCATAATCATGTCATTTTGAGCGTTTCTGATGAGGGACTAGGAATTCCAAAGAAAGACTTAACCCATGTTTTCGATCGTTTCTATCGAGTGGATAAAGCTCGTTCTCGTGCTCAAGGAGGAACTGGTTTAGGATTGGCAATTTCTAAGGAAATCATTTCTATGCATGGTGGTCGAATCTGGGTTGATAGTAAGGAAGGCAAAGGGTCGATATTCTACATTTCACTTCCTTATGAGCCGTTAGATGAGGAGGATCAGTGGGAATGAGAGGAATGCGTACAAGTCGTCTACTAATTCATATTGGGCTTATTTTGGCGATCCTTTTGAGCATTGGCTTGTCTTGGGTTATTTGGACCAGTCCGGCACGGTATGAAAAAACGAAACAACAATCGGGTACAAATACAAGTGTGATTCAAAGTGAACAAGCGAATAAGTCACTTGGGGACGTTTTTTTGCCAACACAAGTGATTTACACTCAAGCGGATTCAACTTCGCATTTAATCAATAATACGAAAGTTAATCTGACTGATTCAATGAGAAGTGCCATTGAAGATTGGCGTTTAACAAGGGTCACTAAAGAATCTACCAATAATCGGAAAAAATACGAAGAATTAATGGGTCGAGAAAATACGGTGATGTTAAAATATCCGGACAGTGTGACTGGCGGGATTTTGAATAATGCCTTTAAACAAAATATTAAATTTAGTGGGAAAATCTCACGAATTGTTTTTTCGACTGAGAAGTGTAATCAAGTGTATTTACTAAATGACACGAACTATGCAATTTATAAGGTCCAGACTAGGAAACAAAACCTGGCCCTCATTAAAGAAATTATCAGTGGTAATGTTCAGAAATTCACTGTTAAGCAAACATTGGTTAATCACCATATGATGACTGAGTATGAAGATTCAGTGAAGGTACCAGAATATAGTTATCTTGTTAATAAGCAAACAGCGGCCTATTTTGTTTCAACCTTAATTAATAGTGATAATGCCTCATCGGTTACAACAAAAGAGCAGTCTGGTAAGACAATTTACAATGATAATAATTCAAAAAGAATGACGGTTAACAATAAAAAAGGAACCGTAGCTTATGAAGATTTAGCGAGTCACAAGGCGTATCACGAGAATATGAGTAAAGCTATGTCACAAAGTTTTACGTTATTGAAGAAAATGGAAGTTCCGTTAGATAACATGCGTTATTACAAGTACGATGAAAAAAATAATGCGATTGTTTATCGAAGTTACGTAGAAGGCTTTCCAATTTTTAACCAAACCGATTATGGGGCAGTCGAAGTTCAGATTACCGGTCCACGGACTAAAAAAATTAACTTTTCATTATATAGTTTACAAATTCCAGTTCCGACTGGAAAAGAACGCACGACGCTTCCTTCAACGCAGGTAGTTTTGGATCGGTTGAAAGCCAGTGGATATCGTACAGCTGATATTAACAACATTGAAATTGGTTATCAATGGACAGCTAACCCGGCTAGTGATCTAGTGGTCAATTTGACACCAACTTGGTATGTAAACTATAAAAATCAGTGGGTATCGTATCAACAATTACTTTCAGATCAACAACAGTAAGGGGATGAAAACGCATGGATTTCAAAAGAATTGAATTGATTTTTTTAGCAGCGTTTGCGGCATTAGATATCTTTTTGGTTGTCTCCTTTCTCCAGAATAATTCAGATGTTCATTCAACAGCAACAGGCACGAGTCATAATGCAACAATTTTGAAAGAAATGCGCGATGATTCGATTACCTTTAAGAAACCATCTAATAAAAAGGGTCAGGGGTATTACATTTCAACCCAAACGTCTGGTACCAAAAAAGTTAAAACCAAGATGAACAAACTGGCTGGTCAATCTGCAAAAATGGTAAGCGGAGAAATTATTAGTACATTTAATACGCCCATTAGCCTAAATACGAAACACCCAGATAAAACTTTGGATAAGGTTGTGAAAGATAGTGTCCAGATTGTAAATGGCAAACATTATCAATACGATGCGGCTACTTCATCAGATACTCAGATTATCTATACGCAAGAAGTATCTGGTCAACGCATTTTTTCCAAGTCGGGGCAAATTCGATTTAAAGTTAATGATGCTCATCAAGTTGTTGGGTATACACAAGGCTATTTAACAAATGCGCAACCACTTCGAGAAAAGCAGGATACGATAAGTCAGGAACGTGCAATTATTTGGCTTTACCAGTATAATGAGATGCCGAACGATACGGTCATCAAATGGGCCCGTTTAGGATATACGAGACTGTTAAGTATTGAAAAGGGATCGGTTTATGTGCCAACTTGGTATATTGCAATTCATGGTAAAGGTAGCTCAGCACTTCAGTTTTACCGTATTAATGCCTTCACAGGTGTCATTATGAAGTACAATACGCAGGTATCCTCGTCGAGTAGTAGTTCGGCCTCTTCAGCGTCTAGTTCAGAAGATGATAGCAGTTTGTTAAGTCAAGCTGTTTCAAGCTCAAAACAAGCGGTTGAATCTAGTATGGAGACCAGTGTCAAAACGACGACGAACAGGAATAGCTATAGTAGCACCTATAGCAATAGCAGCAGTGTGGGAACAGCAAGCTCAAGCACTGGCGCGACAGCGACTAGTTCCAGTTCAGCAAAGGCTGCTAAATCGGTAAGTAGTTCAACTTCATCTGAAGTTCAGTAGATACTTAATTTAAGTTCAATCTAGTTTTTTATAAGAGGAGTAAAGTAATTCATGAGTGAAGATGACATGAAGATTAGTATTTTGGCAAGCGGTAGTACAGGTAATGTGACTTATATTGAAACCCCACAGCATAAGATGCTGGTAGATGCGGGCTTAAGTGGTAAGAAAATTGAAGGTCTTATGAACAGCATTGGACGAGATCTTTCTGATGTTGATGCCTTATTTCTAACTCATGAGCATACTGATCATATTAAGGGCGCCGGGGTCTTGGCACGACGGTATAACCTTGATATTTACGCAAACCAAGGAACTTGGAATGCAATTACGCCCAAGATTGGTCCGATTCCAGAAGCGCAAAAAAATGTTTTTGAGGTTGGCAAAACGAAATCGTTTGGCGATCTCGATGTAGAGAGTTTTGCAGTTTCACACGATGCTGCTGAACCTCAGTTTTATGAATTCCATCATAATGGTAAAACATTTGTGATTTTAACGGATACCGGTTATGTTTCGGAGCGGGTTGAAGGACAGATTGAAAATGCAGATGCTTACTTATTTGAAGTGAATCATGATGTTGAAATGTTACGAATGGGTGGATATCCTTGGCCTTTAAAACAGCGAATTCTCAGTGATCATGGGCATTTATCTAACGAAGATGGCGCCAATGCTTTAATGGATGTAATGGGATATAATACTAAGAAGATCTTTCTTGGACATCTCAGTTTACATAATAATATGAAGGAGTTAGCTCACTTAACGGTGGCTTCCATGATGAAAAACAAAGACCTAGCAGTGGGGCATGACTTTCAGTTATTAGACACAGACCATACAAGTGCGTCTAAATTGACCGTAATTTAATAAAAAATATTAAAATCGTTCATATTTTCATCACAATTTATTGATACTATGAAAACAGTTACAATAATTAAACAAAGGGGGATGGCGCGATCATTTGATCGCATATAACTATGTTTAAAAATAAAAATTTATGGACAGTTATCATTACAGCATTAGTTGCTGGTTTAATTGGTGGAGGAATTGCATTTGGGGCGGCTAATTACATGAGTAATCGGCAGGCCGAATCGGAAACGGCGGTTCCAAGTGGTTCCAACAGCACCGGTTCGACAAAAACCAGTAATGTGAAGGTCAATGTTAGTAGCCAATCCGAAAAAGCTTACAGCAGCATTAAAAACGCCGTTGTGACGGTCATTAATTTAAAGAAGGAAAGTTCTACTTCAAGTAATAGTCTTTACGGATCTATCTTTGGAGACTCATCTTCAAGTTCTAATTCCAGTAGTTCAGATTCCAGCAAGTTAGAAACCTACGCTGAAGGTTCTGGTGTCATTTACAAGAAGAGTGGCAATGCGGCCTATGTTGTAACGAATAACCATGTTATTTCAGGTTCTAACGCAGTAGAAATCATCATGAGTAATGGTAAGAAGCTATCTGCGAAAGTGGTTGGAAAAGATACTGTAACTGATTTGGCTGTTTTGAAGATTAATTCTTCATCGGTTTCAACAGTTGCGAGTTTCGGAGATTCAAACAGTATTAAAGTTGGTGAAACAGCCTTAGCAATTGGTTCTCCTCTAGGTTCTGATTATGCAACTTCGTTAACGCAAGGAATTGTTTCTGCTAAGAAGCGAACAGTTGCCACAATGAATGAAGCCGGTCAAGAAACGGGCGAAGCAACTGTTATTCAAACGGATGCAGCCATTAACTCAGGTAATTCAGGTGGTCCGTTGATCAATTTAGCTGGTCAAGTTATCGGAATTAATTCGATGAAACTTTCTAGCAGTAGTTCTTCTGGTACGAGCGTTGAAGGGATGGGATTTGCGATTCCTTCCAATGAAGTTGTGACGATTATTAATCAATTAATTTCTAAAGGTAAAATTGTTAGGCCAGCGATTGGAGCATCCTTGTTGGATTTGACAGATATTACTGCTAGTCAGCAAAAGTCAGTTTTGAAGCTCTCTTCAAAGGTAAACGAAGGGGCTGTAATCTATAAGACATACGCCGGTTCACCAGCACGTAATGCCGGTTTGAAGAAGTACGATGTTATTACTAAGTTGGATGGCACTAAGATTACCAGTGTGGCAACGCTGCGAGATAAGTTATATAAACTCAAAGTCGGCGATTCAGTTAAAATCACATGGTACCGAGGTAACACTCAGAAAACAGGAACAATCAAGCTAACAGAAACAACCAGTGAGTTGAGTTCCGAAGCTAAATAATTTAAATGAGTTAGAAAGGCGTCAAGTTAAGGCTTGGCGTCTTTTTGTGTCTTTACGTTGTTTTTTATTAAATGAAGATAGTGTAGAATTATACACAGGAAATGTATAAGGATTTCTAAAGACTATTAGTTGCCATAAATTTTTGTCAGTTTGCGGAATCACCTTTATTTTTAGGACGAAATGTGATTCCGAATGATTTTAAATATTCTAAAGATTTTATTAAGGTAAAACGGGGATTTATGGAAATAATAACGAACATTACCCCCAAAAAGAATTATGGATCGTTCACCTCAAAAAAAGCTGTGAAAAACATTTGTGGATAATTGTGGATAACTTTGTGCACAACTCAAATGACAATTTTTGATGAAGTCCAAAAACAAGGTGGATTAGGTTGCAAATCGGTTATGAAAGTTATCCACGGGCATGGGCGTAATCTGTGGATTAAATTTGTTTCACAAAAAACAGAACACTATAATCATTGACATGATAGTGTTTCTAGCCTGTGGATACGAACGTGTGTTAGTGTTGGGAACGGTGGATAACTAAATTTTATGTTGACAAGTTGTGTATAGCCTATGTTGTGGTGATCTTAAAATTACCCCTATATATAGGAATCTTATCCACCAGCCTGTGGATAACTTTGTGAATAACTTGTGTAAAGGAGGGTTTTTATGAACATCAAGTTTATTGTGGTTGGAAAACTCAAGGAGAAGTATTTTAAGCAGGGAATCGCGGAATATGCAAAAAGACTGAGCAAATTTTGCAAGTTCAGCATTGTTGAAGTTCCCGATGAGAAGGCTCCGGAATCTCTAAGTGACGCAGAGATGAGTGATGTGAAAGAAAAAGAAGGGGAACGAATCTTAAATAAGATCAAAGAACGTGAGTATGTGTACACTTTGGAGATCTTGGGGAAGGAACGTTCGTCAGAGGAGTTTGCTAAAGAGATCGATAGTTTGGCAACGTACGGTCACTCTGATCTCACATTTGTGATTGGCGGCTCGCTTGGATTGAGTCCTGCCGTCATTAAGCGGGCGAATGCACATATCTCGTTTGGGCGGTTTACGTTACCTCATCAGCTAATGCGGTTGGTGTTGGTTGAGCAGGTTTACCGAGCATTTATGATTAATGCTGGGAGTCCATATCATAAGTGATAAAAGAATCCAAAGGATTAAAAGCATGTGGGTGAATAAATCACTTTTTCTTCCTAGCCTTACTTAGATACATCCGCAGGGTTCCTCGGAATTGTTGCATGGCTAAATACTGTTGACGGGCATGTTCCATTCTTTTGTATCTAACTGGGTTCTTTTTATAAAACTCTTGATGGAAGTTTTCCGCAGGCCAGAATTTAGTTGCAGGCAAAATCTCAGTTACAATCGGTTTTTTATACTTTCCCGATGCACTCAATGCTTGTTTGGAGGCTTCCGCAATTTTTTGTTGTTGGGTGTTTTGCACAAAGATAATTGGCCGATATTCATCACCACGGTCGTTAATTTGACCCATGTTATCAGTAGGGTCAGTAATTTGCCAATAAAGCTCTACTAAATCTGCATACTTAACAATTTGGTTATTAAAAACAATTTCAACGGCCTCCACGTGACCAGTTTGTTGACTGGTTACTTGATCATAAGTCGGTTTGTCCACGTGGCCACCGATATAGCCAGATAATACAGAAATGATTCCTGGTCGCGTTTCAAAGGGTTCGACCATACACCAAAAACAACCGCCAGCAAATACTGCGCGTTCGTAGTGGGGATCGTCTAAATTTTGGTGCTTTATCACGTTAAAGTGAGTAGCTTTTTCTGGTGAATCCGTAATTCTTGAATAAAAATCTGCTACATCGGGCGTCAAATTATCACGCCAAGCCAAAGGACGCAAGGCGACTTCAAGGTGCTCAAGTTCTGGGGTAAACGGCGCGCCAGTTTCGACGGCGTTTTTCATTGCGAGTAATTGGGTCCGTTCCCAGTCTCTGGTTGCTGGATTTAAAATTAAGTTATAAATATCGCTCAGAGTCGTCTGTTCATCGAGTTTCACTTTGTCTCCCCCCCTTTCGACTTTTCAAGAGCATTATGCAGGAAACGGACAAGAATTGCACCTGTTATGAACTACGATATCCTCAAGGAGGCTGAGTGAGGCTTATTTAAGAGCTTTAACTCATCTTGCGATATAATGTACAACAAAGACATTTTTGAAAGTAAGGAGAATATATGATATCTATTACGATTATGCTGATCATTTTTATCGCTTTGGCGGTAGTTTGGTATGTCATTCAGAAGCGCACTAATGTAATTAAGAAGCAGTTTACGCTTGAACAGATCAGCGATGTGATGGCTAAAGATGAAAGTATCGTCAAAACAATTAAACAGGCTCGCGTTTTTCAAGGAATTTCATTTCTTGCAGTTTTACTTATTCTCTGGACGATATTTGAAAATTACCCAACGCGATACTATTTAGTTTTGTTGGTTGTATTGCAATTGATGACTACTGCCCGCCAGTATTTCTTGTATCTGGCTTGGCAACGGTGTGCGTTTTTGATTAACAAAAACACATAAAATGGAATAAGATGGTTCAAAACAAGCGCAATTAACTAAATTTCAAGGGATGCATCTTGAAATTGTTAATTACGCTTGTTTGTTCTGTAGATATTTTCTCTTATTTAGATACTTGTTGAATTAATTATGAAGTAAATCATCAAAGTTTACGGAGTAGCTCGAAAATACGGTCACGAGCATGACGGTCCTGAAACTTATAAAGGTTTTGTGAAACGTTTTTAGCATATTTATCGTCTAATCGATTATTTTTTACTTTCACTTGAAGTTCAGAAATGAGCTCCTCTTCAGTTGTGATGATTGGTCCAGGAAGGATTTTCTCAGATTGATCGCTAAGTGCCCCATTTGCTGGCAGACCGTCAAACTGGTAGTACAAAACTGCACGGTTTAGGAGTGCAAAATCCAGGCCAACACTTGAGAAATCCGTAATTAGGATGCCATGAGATTTCAAAATGTTTTGAACGGTTTGTTGACCTTCATGCAAGATATTAACTTCATTAGAGTGGAACAGATGAGCAAATTTTTGGAAGTTTGTGTGCAAATAGAAATCAATGGTAAGATGTTGGGATTGTTTAATGGTTAATAATCGTTTGGAGGTTATTAAACTATTGAGTTCTTTGAAATAGTCCGTCTTTACAAACTCATCATCTGAAAGGTTGACTAACTCTTCTCGCCACGTTGGCATCAAAAGTACCCGTTTACGTTTTAAAAAGGAAGTTAGCCGATTGTTATGCTTCAACAATAGGTCAAAGCGGGCAAATCCGGTAATGGCAACATCTTTAGCATCATAGCCTAATTTATCAATGACTAATTGCTTTTCGCGTTCTGAGCTCACAATGAATTTATTGGTAAAATCAGGCTGAGCATCTTTTCCATACAGATGATCAATGTTACGGACTGCAGTTATGCCGTGTTGTAAAAACACCTTATGAATAGTCTTCTTCTTTTCGATAAAATAATTATTTCGAAAGGGCATGGCGTAGTCTGAAGAATGGGTATGACACAGGATATCCGTTTGCATAAAGATTTTTACGTGTTCGGGCGTGTTATAAAAAACGACGTGATCCATATATTTTTTTAAATTGGCAAGATCTGGTGAGTCTTTGGTAACGACGAAATATGGATCAAATTCAGATGATTTTTTGTGCATCAAATAGCTGAAAAGAACGAAGCCGTTGTCTTGAGCTTTTTGTGGATATTCGCTGATTAACACAGTTCTTGAATGGAAGACTGGTTTTTCTTTATGATCATTTTTCTTGAATTCTAGATAAGTTTGGTAGGTATCCTTAGGAACAAACGCAATTCGGTGGGAAAGCTTATTATATTTTTGGGTACCATACCAATCCAAATAAAGTAAAAGATTGTTTGTGTAAGGGACCACACAATCCTTGGCACAATTCGCATTATAGTCAACGCGAAATGAACGTGGACGAACTTCCATTGTGGCAAAATGAAGTTGAAAACGAAGATCAAAGAATTGCCAATTATAGCCATTTAAATTGATATTTGGCGCAATTTTTTGTAATTGCTTGGCTGGTTGATAACTAATTTGAATGTGATTAATGAACGTATTGTTGTCAACTTGGTCACTTGAACTGGGAATAAAATCAGTCAGTGTGAACGATTTTTCCAGCTGGCGGTGCGTGACCTTGAAGTCGAGGGCCTTTAATGGGAAAAATCGAGTGTAAATATCCAAATTTAAGGATACTGTATCATTATTAACATTGATAGTATGTACGTTATTTTTTAGGTAGTACGCCCGAGCACTCGGTAGAAGATTACACATAAAACGGAGAGTATCATCTAAAGATACATATAAAGATAGAGGAATACCACCGATTGTTGTTTGAGTGACTTGATCATTTCTAAGTTGTTTTAATTGGCTATGTGCTAAATTAACCTCTTGGTGGTCGCCAAAAATGATGTAGGCACGATCATTTTTAGTCGTATCAAGTAAGGCAATAACTTTTTCAGCAGATATTTGATAGTGCCCTTCGCTGACCAGTGTGAAATAAGTTTCTTCGTGCGTTTTTTTATTCCAAATACGTAGATTTTGAAGATCTTTTTGAGAAATAATGTGAAAAATGTTCTTTTCTAAGTAAATTTCGATTTGATCCATAAAAGCCTCACTCTGTTTTAGACTGATAATTTAATCTGTTTTGGTACGCAATACGCGCACTGATTATTATGAGTATTCCTAAGTAATTATACACTATGCCATATTATGGACGGTGTAAAAATGGAGAAAGTTGATCACTTGAGTTTATTACTTCCGCATAAATAATGACATATTAAAAAATAAGCCTGTAATATGGCCTTTGAGGCAAATATCACAGGTTTATTTTTTTGAAGAGTTATTGTTCGTCTTAGTTTTTAGCCCGTGAATTTTATGAACGGGTGGCTAGTCAATGCGTTCAATTTTACCAACCGCAATTGGTAACGTCACATGCGCGTTAAAATCACCAACCATGCCGGCAACAGTGTCGGGCAGATCGAGGTTTTCGGGTACACCATGAATATAGATGACACGTTTATCTAATTGGAGTTCTTTACTACCAAACGCTTTTTCAAAATTGGCTTGTAGTTTAGACAATGGGACAACCTTAGTATAGGCAAAGTGGCCCTCAGCATTCGCCACTGGATAGCGATCGTGGGGGATATCCATGTTCTCAGGAGCATCGTCAAACGGGACCATTGTTGTTCCAGATACTGATTCAGTTTCCATTAAATCGACAAACCCATCGTGGTTAGCATCTTGGGCAATCGTTGCGATTTCAGCAGATTTACCATTCGGAAAGCCATGAAAATGTTCCCAATGTTCTGTATTTGCGGGGGTATCAAACATTTCAATAGTAATGGTTAGTTTATCGTTATCTTCAACAAAAGTGGCAGTACCATGAGCGCTAGTACCGATTTTGCTGTCATTCAGTGGGACAATATTTGCTTTGTATTTAGTCATGATTAAAATTCCTCCTCTGTTTTTATAAACTTAGTATATAATCAGAGTTAAGATAATAAATTGATATATGTCAATTTTAGGAGGAACAAACTTATGGCTGATCATTCTGCGTTTGAATGTGTTCAATCGGCACCAATTTTTGTTGGGCTGGATGATGATACAATCAAAAAATTAACAACGATTTCAACGCATCAAGAGCGATTTGCTGCCGGAACGACACTTTATTCGGCCGGGTCGGATGTGGATCGGTTGCTGGTCGTTGATCGCGGGCGCATCAAGATTTATCGATTGGATGAAGACGGCCAAGAACAAATTCTATATTTCTTGGATGAACATGCGGTTGATAGTGAAGCTGCCTTATTCACGAATGCAACTCACCAAAACTTTGCTGAAACGGTGGAAGATTCGCTGGTTTGTTCAATTCGTAAGTCGGACTTTCAGAATTTATTAGAGAAAACACCGACGTTGGCAGTTAGTATCATTAATGCGTTTGGGAATCGTTTAACGGATTTAGAAAATCGCAGTGCACGATACGGAACGCTCACTGCCCATGATCGTTTGGCAAAATATCTGGAAGATACCGCCGGTCGAATTGGTAGTCGTTATTTTAAACTTCCATTGAGTAAACGAGATCTGGCGAATTGGTTAAGTATTACTCCGGAAACCTTGAGTCGCCAATTTTCTAAACTTAATCAAGAGGGTAAGATTGTGATGGCTGGAAGAATGATTAAGTTAATTTAAACAAAAAATCGGATCTATCAATTATTGATAGGCCCAATTTGATGATTATTTTACAAAGGCAGTGCGAAAATCCAGGGCACCACTAAACTTGTTGTAAACAACCCCATGCAAATCTGAATTGACTAACATACGGGAACGACTCTCATATAAAGGTGTGACAGCCTGGTCATTTGTGGCCGTTTTAGCAGCTTTAACAAGATCTTGGTAGCGAGCGGAGTCATTCATGGCATCCTTGCCATCTGCGGCATTCATGGCCGCATCATAGGTGCCACTTTGATAATGGCCCATATTAGAATTGCTGTCTGAAGTTAAAATGGTAAGTGCTTGGGTAGGATCCGCAAAATCCATGCCCCAGCTAGTTAAATTAAGTTGAAAATCTCCTTGAGAAACTTTAGTTAACATTGAAGGAAATGGCATTGTACGAATATTTACCTTCAATCCCTTAAATTGATTCATCAATTGCCCCTGGATGAAGTCAGCCGTATGTTGACTTGTATCATCATTTGCACAAGTAATGGTTAAGGTTAATTGTTTTTTGCCCAGCTGCTTTTGTGCGGTTTGGTAGAGCGTTTTAGCTTTAGCGATATTGTAATCCATCGTCTTGGGCGTATGCGCATCATCGACAAAATCTTTGCCGGTTTGGGGATTTTTCAACATATTACGAACCCCAAACGTTTTAACGGCTGTAGAACCATTTTCAAGGATCTTAGTTGCTAATTGCTGACGATTAATTGCCAAAGAAATAGCAGTTCGTAAATCTTTATTTGAGGCTGTTTTATCTTTTTCGTTGTATTGAATAAAACCAACGCGGCCTGATGACAATGTTTTTAGCTCAGGATTGTTTTTATTTTGCGTATTTTGTTCACCAGCCAAAGTGACCATATCAAGTTTATGAGACTGATACAAATTGTAAGCAGTCGATGATTCTTTGATAACTTGATAATTGATTTCTTTGAGATTTACAATTTTGTGATCGCGATAAGTGGGGTTCTTAGTTAGTTTCCAATTATCGTTGGTTCCGTTCCAACCTTTTAAAACAAATGGTCCATTGTAAACTGTTTTTTTAGCAGATGTTCCGTACTTGTTTCCGTATTTTTCGACGGCTTTTTGACTGATCGGATAAAAGGTTGTTCCGGCTAATAGCTTTTTGAAATAGGGAACAGGTTTGCTGAGGGTGATTTTTAACTGATACTTGTTAGTCGCCTTAACCCCTAAAGTACTGGGGGCTTTTTTGCCGATCATGATCGCATTGGCATTCTTGATGCTGGCAAACAGGTAGGTAAATTCAGACTTGGTTTTGGGGTTTAACGTGCGCTCCCATGAATAAACAAAATCGTGCGCAGTGACTTTTTGGCCATCGCCCCAGCGACCGTTATGGCGTAAGTTAATTGTATAAATTTTGCCGTTTTTAGAAATAGTTGTTTTAGTAGCTAATGCATTAACCGGCTTGCTGTCCTTGTTTAGGCGATACAGCCCTTCATCAACTTGGCCTAACTGAGAACTGGAAACAGCATCGGTTATTTTCGATGCATCGAGACTGGTTAAATTAGTTGCTTCGTATAAATTGATTTTTTGTGCTGGTGCTGCATCGGCTTGTTTTGAATTAGCGTGAATTCCGAAACTAACACCGCCGATAAGAATGATACCGGCAATTAATAAAGCCTTTTTTTTTGTAAAGATTCTCATGATTTATTTCCTCCAAATAAGTTGCATAATTTGTCTTGAAATTGATCAATGAGCCTTGCCATCGTTGTCCTACCATGTGTTTCACCCCGTTTATAGAAATCAAAAAACCGTCCTTAACAACTAATGTGTTAAGGACGGTTTCCCGCGGTGCCACCTCAATTGGGTCCATTTTAGGTTCGCGAAAAACCTAAATATGCACCCCTACTTTATAGAGAACTAACATTCTCCTGACAACTTACGTATGTCGCACGTCTTTCCGTACTCTCGAAATTTCGGAAAAGCCCTCGGTGGTCCATTTAATTACTTGCGTTCGGCCATATTCTCAGCAACGATGGCTCTCTTTGCGTGCACAGTAATCTTGATCTCCACCTCATCGGTTTTTAAGGACGATTTATGTTGCCACAAGCATACAACTGGTCAACAAGAATTGTCAACCAAGAATTTTAAAAATTATTTTTGAAAAAATTCAAGATATGCGTAACGCAGGTAAATTATCTAAGCAAATGCGGTAAAAATGTTTATAATTTAAATTAAGAATAGATTTAACAGGAGGGAAAATATGAAGCACATCGTTGCAGGTATCATCGCCCATGTCGATGCCGGTAAAACTACGTTATCAGAGTCATTGCTATACCGGGCTGGTGAGTTGCGAAAGCTTGGTCGCGTTGATAATGGGGATGCCTTTCTTGATTCAGATGATCTCGAAAAAAAGCATGGTATCACCATTTTTTCGCATCAAGCAAATCTTCACTATCATAACCTTGATCTCACATTGCTAGATACACCCGGGCATGTGGATTTCGCCTCACAAACGGAAGCAGTTTTAAGTGTGTTGGATTATGCCATTCTAGTAATTTCTGCAACTGACGGGATTCAAGGCCATACGCGCACACTTTGGCGATTATTGGAACGCTATCACGTACCGACTTTTGTTTTTGTGAATAAAATGGATATGGACAGGGCGGATAAGCAACAAGTCCTGGATCAATTACAAACAGTTTTTTCTCAGGGATGTATTGATTTTAGTACAGGCAAGACTGAGCTTTCAGATGACGCCAATGAAGAGATTGCCATGCGTAATGACACAGTCCTTGAAAGCTTTTTAGATATCGGAAATCTCGATGAAGATACAGTGCAGCAAATGATCAAACGCCGTGAAGTTTTTCCTTGTTATTTTGGGGCAGCACTTAAAGTTGCCGGCATTGATCCTTTTCTTGATGGGATTGAACGATGGACCAGTGAAACTGAAGTTAAACCGGATTTTGCGGCTCGAGTCTTTAAAATTTCTCATGATGAAAAGGGCGAACGACTTACTTGGGTTCGTGTAACCGGTGGTACGTTGGCTACAAAGGCGATTTTATTAGAAGATCAAAAAGCAAATCAATTACGAGTCTATGATGGCGCTAAATTTACGGTGCAGCAGAACATTACAGACGGCGGTGTGTGTGCCATCACCGGGTTAACGGGAACCTATCCTGGACAAGGACTTGGCGATGAGGCAGATGGCGCGACCCCATCGATTCAGCCGGTTTTAAATTATGCGCTCGATCCAAAAGGTCAAGATATTCATGTGTGTTTAACGGCCCTTCGGCAACTGGAAGATGAGGATCCACAATTGCACGTTTCGTGGTCAAGCCACCTTCAAGAAATTCGCGTTCAAATCATGGGTGAAATCCAGTTGGAGATTTTGCAGCAGATTCTCCTGGAACAATTTAACTTAGACGTCGGTTTTGGTGAAGGCAGTATTTTGTACAAGGAAACAATCACACAGCCTGTCGAGGGTGTGGGCCATTTTGAACCTCTGCGCCATTATTCAGAAGTCCATCTGTTACTTCAACCAGCACCAAAGGGAAGTAGCCTAACTTTTGACACGCAATGTGCCCTCGATGTACTCGGAAAAAACTGGCAACATCAAGTGTTAACTAATCTACGTTCAAAAGAACATCTTGGGGTCCTAGTTGGGGCACCAATTACAGATATGCAGATTACCCTCGTCGGTGGCAAAGCTAGTAATGTCCATTCAGTCGGCGGTGACTTTCGAGAAGCAACTTGGCGAGCAGTGAGACAAGGATTGATGATGTTAAAGGAACGTGGTGGCTGTCAATTATTGGAGCCGTGGTACCAGTTTCGATTAGAGGTTGGCCAAGATCAAGTTGGTCGGGCCATGAACGATATTCAAAAGATGAGTGGCAGTTTTGATACACCAGAAATGACTTCTAATGACGATGGGGCGCTAACAACGCTGACGGGAGTTGCTCCCGTTTCAGAGATGCAAGATTATGCGCAAGAAGTGCGTGCTTATACGCATGGTAAAGGACAGCTGGAATGTGTGATTTGTGGGTATCAGGCCTGTCATAATGCCGATGAGGTTATTGAAAAACTGAAGTACAATCCAACTTCAGATCTAGAAAATACGCCGGATTCTGTTTTCTGTGCACATGGGGCGGGCTATCCAGTTTCTTGGGATGAGGTGCCTCGCATGGCCCATGTTGAATATACGTATTCGTTAGATACTTTAAAAAATAAATGATTAATACAAAACATTGAGGTTAGTATGGAAAAATTAGACTTCGAATTTAAAGCCAACCCTAAAAATGCTGTTGCAATGGCAAAGTATATGAAAAATCGTTTTTCTTTCTTAGGATTGAAGACGCCTGAACGAAAAGAACAGAGCCAACCCCTTTTTGAGGCAAGCAAAGTACTTGATATGATGACGCTCCGCCAGTGGATTAGTAACCTTTATGCGAGAGAGTATCGCGAGTATCAGTATGTTGCCATTGATTTGGCAGATAAGAACCTTAAAAAATTTAAGTTTGAAGATATGGTTTTCCTCAGTCAATTTGTCGCACAGAAAAGTTGGTGGGATAGTGTAGATTCTCTACGAGCAGTTTTCGGCAGATACATTAAACGTCACCCGGACGAAAAAACGGCAGTTTTTGAGTTGTTCTACCAAAGTTCTAACATGTGGGAGCGACGTGTTTCCTTGAACCTTCAATTGATGGAGAAGCAATATACGGATCAAAAAATGTTAACTGATGCGATTTTATTTGATCGAGCAACTGATGAATTTTTCATTCAAAAGGCAATTGGATGGGCGCTTCGCCAGTATAGTAAAACAGATCCAGCGTGGGTAATTGAGTTTTTGAATAGCTATCAATTGAGCAACCTAGCTATCAGAGAAGCATCAAAGTACATTTAGATAAATTGATTCAAAAATAGGCATCCCCAATTAAGGGGATGCCTATTAAAAATGTTATTCAATTTCTTCGCTAGTTGTTTCTTGTGCTGCTTTAGCTTTATCAGTTGCTGATTGCATCTTACCTAACACAGCGCGAGCGATTGGGCCTACGATGAGTAATTGGAGTGGTAAAGCAACGATGAAGTTAAAACCCCAAGCGTGAATATAACTTGCTAAACTTACGTTGTGGGACATGATGATTCCAAAAAGTGACATGCAAGTTACCATACCGAGAACCATCATTACTGAAATGGTAATTCCGATAAGGACAACATTTTTCTTCATATAGTCGTTGATAATGTATTTAAATGCAAGCTTCTTAGCAATTGGTCCAACGAGTAACAAGTCCAAAATAATGGCAACGAGCAACCCACCGGGATAATCTGAAAGAGAATTCATCATGAATCCCTTAGTAAATCCTTGAACTAACATCACGTTATAGCAAACCATCACAAAGACCATTAAACCGGCCATGATAGCAGTGAAAACAACTTCTTCTTTTAAATTTCTTGGCATTAATTTTCTCCTTTATTTTTGAGCAACATTAGTTAGTATACCGGGAATGGCAAGGTGTTCGTAAGTTACGTTTGTGTGACAATTTTGTAAGGGCTTGAGAAATTGACGTGATTAAAATAAGTTTACATAGAAACTATGGTAACTAATTATATGGAAGGATTTTTAAAAACGAGCACCAAGTTTATGTGATAAGCTTTTGAATAGTTAGCAATAAGGCGGGGGGTCATCATGAAAATTAGAATAATTGGTCCAGTTGGCAGTGGGAAAACCCAACTTGCCAAAAAATTAGGTTTAAAATATGGGATTTCTGTCACGTCCTTAGATGATCTCAATTGGCGACGAAAACCAACAGGAGATATTCATCGAACACCGGAAGAGCGGGAAATATTAATAAATAAGATTCTGAAACAAACTGATTGGATCGTTGAGGGTGTTCAGTATCGTTATGGACAAGAAACATTCACAGATGCGGATATTATCTATTTTAAAGATATTTCTCATTTGCGGAACTTGTATTATTTGACAAAACGCTATTTGAAAAATCATCTCGCCAAGAATACCAATCAATATAGCCGTTTGAGCCCCTATTTAAAGTGGGAACGTAGCTTTCGAAACAACGAACGAGCCGAAATTTGGGCGTTATTACGTCGTTATGCAAATAAGGTGGTTATTTTAAAAAAATAGAACTATTTTTTCATAATTAAGTTAGTTATAGTGTGATTTTTTGCCCAAATTTTTAAAGCGGCCAACACATTCAGGAGTACAATAAATCTAACGCAACTATCTTACATAAAAGGGAGAATAATTTTATGAAAATTAAAGAAGGCTACATGCCATTTCACGGCTATAAAACTTATTACAGAATCGTTGGTGAACCAAGTAAGGACAAGGCCCCATTGCTATTAATTCATGGTGGTCCTGGTTCTTCGCATAATTACTTTGAATTATTGGATGACTACGCCAAAACTGGTCGTCAGTTAATTATGTATGACCAAGTTGGTTGTGGAAAATCCTCTCTTCCAGAAGATGAAGGGGTCTATGTTAAAGAGACCTGGGCCGAAGAACTTGTTGCTTTACGTAAGTACTTGCATTTGGATGAAATCCACATGCTTGGCCAATCGTGGGGCGGAATGCTCGAAATGTTTTATTTAACGCAATACGATCAAAAAGGAATTAAGAGTGTCATGATTGATGGCTCACCAGCCTCGATCAAACTATGGACTAAAGAACAACACCGTTTGATTTCATATTTAAGTTATGAAGATCGCGCGGCCATTGCAGAAGCAGAACGGACAGGCAACTTTACGGGCCCTAAATATTTAGCAGCTAATGATCGTTATATGGAACGGTATTGTTGGGATGATCCTGATGAAAATTCGCCAGAACCTTTACGTCGTGAAACTAACGGGAAACGCGCTAGTTTGATTGCGGAAGGACCTAATGAATTCACTGAAAATGGGACTATAAGTGATTTTGAAGTAACTGATGACCTTAAAAAGATTCACGTACCAGTTTTAGTTACCAACGGGACGGATGATTTATGTACCCCATTAATTGCTAAATCCGTTTATGATCACATTCCTGGCGCAAAGTGGCATTTATTTGCCAACAGCCATCATTTGGCACTTTTGGATCAACATGATGAGTTTATTGATGTCCTTGATCATTGGCTGGCAGAAAACGACTAAGCTAACTGGAGGTTTATGATGGCCGATATTTATGATGATGCAGTTTTTTTCGAAAAATACAGTGAGATGAATCGGAGTAAAAATGGTTTAGCAGGTGCCGGTGAGTAGCCCACATTAAAAAAGCTATTGCCGGATTTTCAAGACAAAACGGTTTTAGACTTAGGCTGCGGTTACGGTTGGCATTGTATTTATGCGGCTGAACACGGGGCTAAGGCTGTGACTGGGGTTGATTTATCTGAAAAAATGTTAGAAGTGGCACGGCAGAAGACCACTGCTTCGAATGTGACCTATCAACTGGCTGATATTTCTAAGGTTGAATTTCCTGAAAATACTTTTGATGTTGTGATGAGTTCACTGGCATTTCACTATTTGGAATCATTTACGGATATCGTGCAGGCAGTCCAGAAGTATCTCAAACCAAAGGGTAGATTCGTTTTTTCTGTTGAACATCCGATCTTTACAGCTGAGGGTAATCAAGATTGGATTTATGATGAAAATGGAAAAATTAAATATTTTCCCGTTGATCATTATTTTGAAGAAGGCAAGCGGACTGCTAGCTTTTTAGGAACGCCCGTAACGAAATATCATCATACATTGACGACTTATATTGAAGGTTTAGTAAATAATGGGTTTACGATTGATCATGTCCAAGAACCGATGCCTCCGAAAAATATGATGGATCTACCAGGAATGAAAGACGAAATGCGGCGCCCAATGATGCTGATTATTGCGGCAACTAAAAAATAAAATTTAAAACATAAAAAATCCGTTTAAGCAACGTATCAAAATCAACTTTGTCCTGGCAAAGTTTTACCATTGCCATCTTGATTTTTTGTTTGGTTCGTAAAGTTCGTTCATCTGTTTTTTCATATTGGCCACCTATGTTATTTTCTATTTTAAATGCATGTTTTTTTACTCGCAAGATATTGGTCTTAACCCTATGGTATAGTTATTCATGGACGAAATAATAAACTTTATATATTTGTTAAAACTCCATCAATTTTAGATAGTTTAGCTTGTGTTTTAAATTGTATTTTAGAGAGGATATTTATTAATGGAACTTTATAGAACAAATAAGCAAGAGATGGAAAAGATCGAGGGAAGTAATTTCGAATTAGAGCGTGGTTTACAAGATTTAGTTGAGAATAATCTCAAGCTAACCTTAGGAATTGATTTTGTCGCCAGCGAGTTTGCTGTTGGAAAGTATCGTTTGGACACAATTGCTTATGATCAGGATACAAATGCTTTTGTTATTATTGAATATAAGAAATCTTCAAAATATAGTGTGATTGATCAAGGGTTCGCCTACCTGAATACTTTGTTAAATCATAAAGCTGATTTTGCATTAGGTTACAATGAGCACTTTCAAGCGCAAAGAAAAGTCGAATATTTTGATTGGACACAGGTGAAGGTTATTTTCATTGCCGGTAGTTTTACCTCATATCAGTTAGATGCTATTAATAATCCAGACTTACCGATTGAATTGTTTGAAGCACAAAAGTATAAGAACAATTATGTGACTTTAAATCAGATCGCAAAACCTAGTAATTTTGCACGTTTTTCACACAGTACAGAAAAAAAGAATACGGGCAAGAATATTTCTGATAAAGGTGTAAACATCGATAGTGCGTCTGAATTAGTAGCGCCAACCGAAGAGAATTTATTGTTAGCAAGTTCTGAAACAATTCAAGATCTCTATCAAAAAATGAAGGATACTTTGTTAGAGTGGGATCCGTCTTTTGAAATTAAACCAACAAAGGTATATATCGGTTTCCGATTGCATCATCATAATGTTATTGATTTTCTTCCCCAACAACGGGCAATGAAGATATGGATTAATTTGTCAAAGGGAGAATTGAATGATTCCAAGGGTTTGTTTAGAGATGTCAGTCAAACTGGTCATTGGGGCAATGGAGACTATGAGATTAAGTTAAAAAATGATGATCAATTAGAATATGTTCTAAGTTTAATGAAACAAGGGTGGCAGATTAGTAAAGCATCTTTAACAAAATCAAATAATATTTAAAAGCATTAAAATAATCAGAAAGTAAGGATATGTTGAAACTCTTAGTGAGGGACAATGCATGAAAAAAAGAACAAAAATTTTATTTACCGCGATAATTGCCGTAATAGTTTTATTAGCTGGTAGCTGGCTATACTTACGCGCGCAAATATACCAACCAAGTAAACCAGCAGATAAAATTGCTCAACAAGCAACGACCACCAAGCCAGAACTATATTTTAAAAGTGGACTCACAACAAATCCGCTGGTGATTTTTTATCCGGGGGCTTTGGTCGAACCGGCTAGCTATAGTATTTGGGCCAAGCAAGTAGCCGACGCTGGGTATCCAGTTTATATTGTGCGGTTTCCAATGGACTTAGCTGTGCTAGCGCCAAATAAAGCAAATCATGTTCTGGAAAATTCAAAGCGGAACTATGTAATTGGTGGCCATTCACTGGGTGGTGTAATGGCTAGTCGTTATGCCAAAACGCATCAGCAACGGTTGAAGGGTGTTTTATTTTTGGCAAGTTATCCAGACAAGAAAGGTAGTTTGAAATCAACAAAGCTACCAGTTTTATCAATTACAGCTAGTCGCGATGGTGTTTTGAATCACTCCGCATATAAAAAAGCTAAGCGTTTATTACCCAAAGAGACAGACTATAAGCAAATTAAGGGTGGTAATCACGCTGGTTTTGGAAGTTACGGTGCTCAAAAAGGCGATAATCCGGCGACCATTAGTAATCAATCGCAACAACGCCAAATAGCTCAGCAGTTAATTCAGTGGCTGCAAGGATTGGACTAGGTTAAAATAGAAAATAAAAGTTTATCCAGGAGAATACAAAATGATTATTAATCCGACAAAAAAAGCATTACCAATTTTCAATAAACTGGTTAGAGTAGCGGATAAAGACCAAGCAAAACGTTTTGCGACGGCAAATCCATTCTTTTCTTGGCATGCAAATTATTATTCGGTGAATCGAAAAAAGATTGTAATTTTGGTTAATGATTTAACATATGCAACGGTGGTTCTCTATAATATAAATGCGAAAAATAAAACTAATTTGGCTCGATTTATTACGGATGGGATTCGCGCAGCGTTTAAGATTGCCGGTATTTCTGATAAAGATATCGATGCGTATTTTGCGATGGCTGGAAAAATTGAGCTTAATGTTGGATTCAACCGCCAAGTAACTGGGGTGATTGTCGATATGATTAAAATGGCAGATGCTGGTCGATTTATTGATTATCGAGAGTTGATTCAGGTAGACTTGATGAATTTGTTAATGCAGACGCCGTATAAACAAAAAGATTATATTGTTGCGAAAGAAGCCGTGAAACGGGCATTTGATAAGGGGCTGTCAATCGCTGAAAATGCGACTGAATTACCGGAAACTACCTATCAAGTAAACAAAACTTGGGCCGATTATCATCAGTGGGATAAGTATGAGGAAAATCCAGCGCTACTTGAAGGCGATGCCGCGGGATATGATCGGGTAGTAGCTGAGGTTCAGGCTAACAACAAGTTATTGCTTGAAGAATTCAAAAACTATTTAACTAACGCACAAGGATTAAGTAAAAAGGTTGTCACGAAGCATGTGAACAACGCGAAATTTTTCGTCAATGAATTTATGGCTTTTTACACGATTAAAACGCCTTTAAAGTCTGCTGATGATGTACTGGAATATTTTTCAGATTGGTTTCCTCGAAAAGCAGCATATTCTGCTGCGGAAATTAAAACTAATGCCGGTTCTATCAAGAAGTTTTTGACGTTTATGGAAGTAACCGGAGAAATTAGCGCAGAGAATGTTAAAAATGCTAAAGAAGATATTAAAGACGGTGTAGAAATGGGAATTGAATACTTGCAGACGATTAACGACATGTCAGCAGGTTGGTAAATCAAACGACAGATCGAAACGGTATGGGCTTATGGCGATCGTTTTGAGTGTTTCACTTTTGAAATTATTCATATAAAACCGACATTGTTTTAACAAATGTTGGTTTTTATTTTTTTACGATTGGTTAGTAGTTATTGTAGTTCATCGTTATTTGGACAATAATGCAGTTGTATAAATAAACAAATTCTGGAGGAATGTAAAAATGAGTCAGGTCTATTTAGCAGCGCAATTGCCAACAAAGACAACCGCCATTTTAAAAGAACATCAATTGAATTACAGTGTTTATGGTGGTGACGGGCTAATTTCACAACAAGAGTTAATGGAAAATGTGGCCGATGCACAATATTTGATCACCGCACTGTCAACCAAAGTAGATAAGGAAATTATTGACCATGCCCCCAAGTTGAAGTTAATTGCTAATTTTGGGGCGGGGTTCAATAATATTGATACTGACTATGCCAAAGAAAAAGGGATTGTGGTGACCAATACACCACTGGTTTCGACAAATTCGGTTGCAGAAGTTACGGTTGGGTTAATGTTAGCTTTGAGTCATCGCGTGGTGGAAGGTGACGCGCAGATGCGCAAAGAAGGCTTTCCAGGATGGGCGCCGCTTTATTTCTTAGGACATGAAATTGCCGGGAAAACTCTGGGAGTTGTTGGCCTAGGAAACATTGGGCAAGAAGTTGCGCGCAAAGCATCCGCCTTGTCGATGAATGTGCAATATTGGCAACCGCATCAAAAATCCGATCCTGAAGAACGCAGTCTGGGCGTAAAATATGTATCATTTGATCAATTAGTGGCAACAAGCGATTTCATCAGCATTAATGCACCACAAACTTCCGCAAATTATCATCAGTTTAACCAAGATGTCTTTCACCAAATGAAAACGGATGCCGCCATTATTAACGTTGGACGGGGACCAATTATTGATGAAGTATCGTTAAGGGATGCCTTGAAGAATAAAGAAATCGGTGGCGCGGCCTTGGATGTTTATGAACATGAACCAAAAGTTACACCAGGTTTCCAAACTATGAAAAATGTGATCTTAACGCCCCACATCGGTAATGCCACAGTTGAAGCTCGGGATGCTATGGGTAAAATTGTGGCCGACAACATTGTTTTAGTGAATGAAGGTCAAAAAGCTAAATACGTTGTTAACCCATAGAGGTAACTGTGTTTTAAACTTAAACTATTTTTAAATGGGACCAGCGATTATTTAGTGCTAAAATAGGTCGTAATTAGGAGTGATTTTTGTGATACTTGAGCGAAGAAATTTTATGAACTTTAATAAATTGGGGACAAACATTAAGCAGCCCAAAGATATGCCGGATATTAAGAACTTGCAGAAACTGGGCAAACTTTATCAATTAGGCGAAGCTGGCGCAAATGAGATTGGGACTAAGCTGGAAAACCTCGATGCTGAATTTCAGGTGAACTACGATCATAACCCAATTCATCATATGGAAGAACGGATGAAAGATGTACAAAGCCTTGCGGAAAAGATGCGGCGTAAGGGTTATGAAATGACGATTGATAATATTGAAATGCATATTTTTGATATTGCGGGAATTCGGGTGATCACGAACTATATTGATGATGTCTATCTAATTGAAAAGCTGCTGGTGAATCAATCGGATGTGACCCTGATTAAGCGTAAAGATTATATCAAGAATCCAAAGGCAAGTGGCTACCGGAGCCTACATCTGGTGGTTTCTGTCCCTGTTTTCCAATCTAAAGGCAGTCGTGATGTGAATGTTGAAATTCAGATTCGGACGGTCGGGATGGATATGTGGGCCAGTTTGGAACACAAATTACGATATAAAAATGATATTGACGATAAACTAGTTTCCCAATATAGCAATGATTTACATGGATATGCCGAGGAACTGTCTGGTATTGAAACTAAAATGCAGGGAATCTACAAAAAATTGAATAATTACGAGGTTTAAATTTCTAAATTTTAGCACGTTGATGTTTCCTATCAACTGTGCTATTTTTATGGTATGATAAGCAAAAGGTTTATCCAAACGGGGGAGTGTCACAACATGGAAAATGAATCTGGAAAGTTATTTAGTTTGATCGATGCGGCTTATGGGGAAGATCTTAGTAATCAACCTGCAGAGTATAAACAGTGCTTGTTAAAACGCGCGAAAGAATTAGCTGCAGGAGCTGATGAATTCAAGGTGTGTCGAGAAATATGGGAAGACTATCGGGTGAATTACATGGTACCAATGAGTTTCCCAGCAAACAGTCGACTTTTGTATACCTATGTAAAAGATAAGTTGGGAAATCTTAGTGAAAAAGAGTTGCGGGATGCTAATTTAGGATATGGACTTATCGCCACCCACATTACGTTTGGGCCGTTCAACTAAAGCTCGGAGAAGACAGGCTACCACATTCAAGAATTTGAGGTATAGGTAACGATGGAAATTCAGGTTGTAAATAAGTTAAATGAAGTTCAATTGAAACAAGTTATGCAGATTTGGTTGGCAGGAAATACTCAGGCGCATGACTTTGTTGATCCTGAGTACTGGCGAAAAAATTATGATGAAGTAGCCAAACAGATTCAAAACACGACGCTGGTTCTTGCCGTTGAGAATAGGGCTATTCGGGGCTTTTTGGGTCTGGCAGATGGTTATATTGCTGGGTTGTTTGTTCAAAAGAATATGCAAGGCAAAGGATTGGGCACAAAATTAGTTACGCGGGCCAAACAAATAAAGTTACCCTTAACCTTAAGTGTTTATCAGAAGAACGAGCGTGCAGTGAATTTTTATAAAATGCAGGGATTTTTAATTGTGAAACAAGGTATTGATACAGACACAAATGAAGTTGAATTTACGATGCAGGCTGATAAGTAACGAACAGTACGCTACGAGGTCAATTGAGACCCTGAAATTCAAAATTAAGAAAATAGGTTTACTTTAGGCTGAGAAGATTCGTTTCTCGGCTTTTTAATTTAAAAAGGTTTTGAGTCCCATAAATATTAGGAGGACTCCCATTATAATTTTTAAGATGACCGCCCCACGACCTACGGCAACTTTTTTCATGAGTTTTGGAGCGATTGCGGCCCCAATGATTGCACCACACATCAAACTAATCCCAACTGACCAATCTATTTGGCCACCGGAAAGATGTGTAATTGCCCCAATGACGGACATGCAAATTAGTACATAAGAGGAAGTCGCGGACGCCTGAATCATGGAAGCACCCATTACGAGTAAGCCGGCCATAATTGGCCCGCCACCGCTTAACCCGGCCACACCAACCATTAAGCCACTAATTGCTCCAAAAATTAGTGGTAATAGTTTGGAAGAATGAGCTTCTTGTGGTTGCGAACTGGTACGTAGTTTATATAAAACTTGAACACCCAAGATGAACAGAATTAAGCCAATAATCAAGTTGTAAAGTTTAGTGGGGATAAAAGGAGCGATAAGAGCCCCAATGATCACGGATGGAATGGCAGAAATTAGCATCGTGTTCCCCAGATGAAAATTAATTTGACCCTGGCGATAATATAGCCAACACCCGATCGCTAGTGAGGGTAAAGCAGTGATAATGGATGTCGCCGCCGCAGATGCAGGTGCCAAGTTGAAAACGGCTGTTAAAACGCCTAAATATATCGCTCCGCCACCACCGCCCATCGAAATAACAAATAGGCCAACAAACAAACCAATGACGATTAATAATGCAAACTGAAGCATGACTAGCCTTCCTTTGATCAAAATGTAATTAAATAACTATCTTTATCATAGTCCTTTTTAGTTTTCTTGAATGTTGTGAGCTGAATTTAATGCCCGGTAGTCAATTTGATACCCACAATCCCGATCAATAAAAATCCCACGAATACCCAGGTTAAAGGGGATAAACTGTCCTTAAATAAAATAACGCCAATTAAAATACTCCCAACCGCTCCGATTCCGGTCCAGATGGGGTAGGCGATACTTAGTGGTAAGGTTTTTGTGGCACGTGCTAAAAGTAAAAAACTGGCAGTCATAGCTACAAGGGTGGCAATTGAGAAACCTAATTTTGTGAATCCTTCACTATATTTCATAGTAGTTGCCCAAACAGTTTCAAAAATTCCGGCAACAATTAATTCTAACCAAATCATTTTAGTAGTCTCCTATTTTATAAGTGGGCATCAAATGCCTGATTGAGTTTATGCATGTTTTCAATTAAAAGCTTCAATGTGCTGTGGTTGAGCTGCTTGGTCACATCAGCTTCTAATTTTAATAATTTTTCTACAATGGGTTTGGCAAGCTGGTTGCCTTTTTTGGTTAACTTCAATAAACGTTGGCGGCCGTCTTCATTGGCTTGTTCACTTGTTTGGACGATGCCATCGGTGATAAAAGCATTACAGATGGTGTTAATTGTTTGTTTTGAAACAATCCAAATTTCACAAATATCTTTTTGCGTACACTGTTCCTGCGTATACAGTTCATATAAAGTGATTAATTGGTTATAGTTGATCCCCTGTTGTTTGGCCCATTGACGATAAAATTGTTCGGATTTGTTTAGTTCTTTACTTAATTGAGTGAGTTGTTGCTGAAATTTTGGCATAGATCCTCCTAGAATAGTCCTGATATTTACTAATTCAGTATAGTAAATATTAGGACTATTTGCAACTGCTTATTGAAAATAACCTAGCCACAAGTGGTATCGTCTATTGAATAAAGCAGGTGAAGCGCGTATATTTTAAGTACGTTTAGTTACGCTTACAAAATGTATGAATTGATCTGTAAATAATAAGAGGAAAATAAATATGCAAAACTACCAAGGAATTGTTTTTTTCGATTTAGACAATACCCTTTTAAACGAACAACATGGGGTAGACGATGAAGTATTGTCTGCCATTGATACGTTAAAACGAAACCCGATTTTGCCTGTCATTGCTACGGGACGGTCAGCAGGAATTGTATCTGACGTGCTTCAAATTATCCACATTAATTCGATCGTGGCATTGAATGGCCAATATGTAGCTCTAAACGGGCAACAAGTCTACTCTAAAAGTGTGCCGATGCCATTACTGAAGCGGTTTATTACGTATTCAGATGAACATGATATTGCCCTTTCACTTTATGATGCTTATGACGAGTGGGCGACCGGAGTTAATCCAGCGATGGAAAAGGGATACTCCTTTCTTAATATGCCGTTGCCAACAATTGATAGAAATCGTTACGAAACTGATCCGGTTTATATGATGCTCGCCTTAACTCAAAACAAAGCCGACGATACGATATTAAAAACTAAATTTCCTGAGTTTGATTTTTACCGAAATATTGAATTTGCGCTTGATGTGGTTTTAAAAGGCGTTAGTAAACAGACGGGAATTATCCAAGCTTTAAAGGCCATCGGGCAAACCAATGTCCCGACGTTTGGTTTTGGTGATGGACCAAATGATGTTTCTTTAATGAAGGCCGTCGATCACGGAGTTGCAATGGGCAATGGGATTCCTGAAACAAAAGCAGCGGCCGAATTTGTTTCATCTGATTTTCGGGAGCACGGCGTTGTTAACGGATTGAAACATTTTGGCTTAATTTAATTACCAATAATGGAGAAAAACATGCAATCTGCAGCAGAAATATTTAAAGCAATTCAGGATGATCCGCAAAATAAAATATATACAAATCAAGGCATTCAGCCTCTCTATCATGTAGAACCCGAAGCTGAAATTATGATTATCAGTCAAGCACCCAGCCGAAAGGCACAACAATCGATGGTGTTTTGGAATGATCCGAGCGGTGATCGTTTGCGAGCGTGGATGAAATTGAGCAAAGAAGAGTTCTATCATTCAGGAAAAATTGCGGTTATGCCACTGGATTTTTATTATCCAGGCAAAGGGGCGCACGGAGATTTGCCACCACGTAAAGGATTTGCCGAAAAGTGGCATGAGCCGGTACTGGCGCTGATGCCAAATATAAAGTTAACCCTTCTAATTGGACAATATGCACAAAAGTATTATCTTCAAAAGAATAGGCAAAAAACGCTGACGGAAACGGTTCGCCACTATGCAGACTATCAACCTAAATATTTTCCGTTAGTTCACCCGTCACCATTGAATTATGGTTGGATGCACAAGAATGCCTGGTTTGAAACGGATGTTGTACCGGCTTTGCAGAATAAAGTACGAATGATCATGGATAATTAAGTGCTAGCAATTTAGTGTTTCCAATTGCACTCATTAAAAAATTTATTAATAGTTAAGTTTGGACGGTATTTGATTGCTGTTTGGCAGGTCTGTTAAAATGATGCAAGACACTCTTGATTTAGTTTGCAGGGATGAATCTTGTAATTTTCCAGGTTAATTTTATAATAAGTGTAATAGGGTTAATCAATACGTGTACGTTGGATTGGAGGGAAAATAATTGGCAAATATGGGATTGGTGGCAATAGGTCCGTGGATCGCACAATTACTTGTGGCGATATTTTTTATTGTCGGATTTATTGATATTTATATGTCCATATGGCACACCGCATTTAGAACGCCATCTGCCAGTCATTCCAAACGTATATTGTATCGCGTAATATTGATTCTACTAAGTGTTGGCGTAAGTTCGGTCCTTCATTTTGCTGGCTATGAAAGTGGCAATAATGCCATGATGTATCATAATATTGGCTTATTTATCCTGTCATTTTCCCTCCTTGATGAAGATATTAATACTGGTGAATATTCCCTCCGGTGTGTGGCTCTGATTATTGTATGGGGCATGCACCACATGGGTGATTTTACTAGTCAACGTTTTTTCATATCAATTGCGATATTATTAGTAATGCTGGTTATTCTTCGAGACAAAAGAAAATATTTTAGTCTGAAATTTGTCCCCAATATTGTCGCATCTGCAATTATTTCCTTTGATTTTTGGCTAACGTTGCCAACCAAGTCTGCGGGAATTCAGATGGATAATGCGGTTGCTTGGGAAGCCATTCTAATGTTTATGTTAATGACAATCTTTACATGGCGTCAGTACCACGTTGCGGTGCGTAATAATCATACGGCGCATGTTGCTAATTACGATACGATGACCGATGTTAAAAATTATGCAGCTTATCAGCAAGATATTTTTACCGACATGGGGACTGCACGGACAAATCGGCAGCCACTAACACTCGCAGTTTTTGATATTGACCGTTTCAAACAAATTAATGATCAATATGGCCATTTGGGTGGAAATACAGTCCTGACAGGAATTTCCACTCTTATAAAAAGTACACTGCAAAAATATAGTGAGGATTACCAACTGTATCGAACTGGTGGAGAAGAGTTCGTCATTGTCTTTCCTAACAGTACTTCTAATGAGGTACTCCCAGTTTTGACTCATTGCTGGCGTGAAGTTCGCAACCAGCAATTTGAATACAATAATAAGGAAATAAAAGTAACCACCTCCATGGGAATGTCGAGTTTGAGAGCGGAAGATGAGTCAGCTGATGTGTTGTACAAACGAGCTGATGATTCTTTATATGATAGTAAACGCCGCGGGCGAGATACGATTACGGTCGATGGTGAAGAACAAGAGTTGTTGGGCGACGGCAGTGTGACCTATGCTTATTTTGTTCAGAATATTTATGAGGTTCAATCAGGGATCAAACATATTGCCAATGAAATGAGATTACGTTGTTATGATCATGAAAAAGAAACTTGGCGAGTGCCTGATCAGGTTAATTTAACAGTTGATAAACGATTAGTACTGATGGCGGACGCCTTGATTAATAGTGAGTGTAAGCGAATTGTCATTACCCTATCAACAGCGGAATTTCTGAACCCAGAAGTAGCTAAGAAGATTATTAATTTTCGAAAGAGTGTGGATGGACCTGAGGAGTTGGTCATTGAACTAGACCGAATGCCAGTGATTGATTTACTGAGACGTGCAAGTGAACTCTATCACCAAAATGATATTACGATAGTTCTCAGCCAAATTGGCAATAACCGACATTTTGAGCGGGTTAATGCGGGGATCCAATATATTGATGGCATTAAATTACCACTCCAATCTTTATGCGTCGATCATCATTTTGAACAGATAAAGGATAATATTCAGTTCTGGGGTAAAATTGCAGCTAAACGGCAAATTCGATTTATTGTGGATGGTATTTTGGATGAAAAGGAAGCTAATTGGGTTCTTGCCCAGGATTATGTCAGTTACGTTGAGGGTGATTACTTTAGCCGTTCGCAGTTACCAATCAGCGCTTAAAATAGAGTGATTTATAAAACATGTCGATTGACATGTTTTTTTATTTTGTAAAAAAGCTTGCATAATATGTCGGAAAGACTTATATTAGATAAGTCGTTTAGACATATGGAGGCAAACATGTATGAATTATTAATTTTAGGAATCTTGAGAACACGTGATATGTCAGCCTATAAACTAGGCCGGGTCCTTGGAGGTAATTTAGTGCCCCGTCGGGAAATTTCTAACGGTGTATTCTATCCGCTGCTTAATCGGTTAGCTGATCAGGGCTATATCGAAATTAATGAAGCGCAAGCTGATCCCCGTAAGAAAAAGATGACACGCATTACGCAAAAAGGGATGACCCGTTTTCAAGAATTAATGGCAGTACCAGTTTCGATGGATGCTAAACGTGAATCAATGTATCGTTTCAAATTTCGTGGAATGGATGGCGTTGACGAAGCTGAACAGTACAAAATTCTCGAGGATTATGAGAACGCGAATCAAACCGATTTAAATATTTACCAAAGTGTCCAAGACCATTTGAAACAAAAATTGCAGGCACCAGATGATGATCGTGTTGAGGCCCTTCAGTGGGGTGTGCGCGCACTGGGGCTCAGTATTGCAATTTGTGAAACGAAACAAAAATGGATTGAAGAATGTCGTACACAAATTGGACAAGAGAAGGAATAGAGAAAATGAAGCAAAAAACGAGTGTTAAACAATGGATCGCCTTGGGAGCAATGAGCATGGGCGTGTTTATGGGATTATTGGATGTGACGGTGGTTAACGTTGCGCTGCCAACGATGGTCACTGATTTCCACACCAATTTCACAAATTTACAGTGGGTATTAAATGCCTATACGTTAGTTTATGCGGTTAGTTTGTTAATCATGTCTAAATTAGGCGATATGTATGGACGAAAGAAAATTTTCTTAGGATCGTTGATTCTGTTTGTCATTGCATCCGCAATCAATGGAATGGCAACTAATTTATTAGTGTTGGACGTTGGTCGAGGAGTGCAAGCCATTGGTGGTGCCGGGATGATGTCATTATCGATGGCACTCGTCACGTCAAACTTTGATGGCAAAGACAGAGGTTTGGCGCTGGGAATTTTAGGGTCCGTAATAGGAGTTTCAACAGCATCCGGACCATTAATTGGTGGTTATTTAATTGAGCACTTTGGCTGGCCAGCAATTTTTTATGTCAATGTCCCAGTTGGTTTAATTGCGGTTGTGTTGACAGTCATTTACGTAAATGAAACCCCAAGTTATGGAAAAGGGCAAAAAATCGATTTAATGGGGATGCTTTTTTCGGCGTTAGGGCTGTTTGCCGTTATTTATGGATTGATCGTCAAGGAAAGCAATCCGCATCTTTCATGGTTAAATTTACAAGTTAGTGGTTATCTGGTTGGTGGTTTGCTTCTGTTAATTATTTTTGTGATTATTGAGTTGCATGTGACGTCGCCAATGGTTGATATGAAGATGTTTAAACGTACGCATTTTGTTGGAATTGTGATTGTGGCTTTTGCCTTGGGAGCTGGTATTTATTCGTTTAATACCTTTTTAACCGCTCTAATGCAAAACTACATTGGTTACTCGGCACTTCAAACCGGGATTCGGCAATTAACGATCAGTATGTGGTCATTAATTTTAGGCCCGGTTGTGGGGATCTTAAGTTCACGTTATTCTAAAAAATGGATGATTAGTATCAGTTTGTTTGTAGGTGGCGTAGGCTTCCTACTGGTTGCCCGTGCGGTTGGTCCCAAAGTTAGCTTTGAAACGTTGTGGCCCGGGATGGTTTTAATGGGAATTACCAATGGGATGGTTAATCCACTGTTAAATACAACCGGTATGGAAGGGGTCAAACCCAGTGAAATGGGGATGGTGTCGGGGTTACTAAACGTGTTCCGCCAACTAGGAATTACTGTTGGCGTTGTCGGACTCGGCTTGGTACAAGATACGAAATATGAGAATTATTTGAACGTTCATTTGGGCTCCGTTAATATGCCAGCCGCAGCCCTGTCAGGCATAAAGAAAGCTTTGGTCGAAGCAGGGCCATTTTCAGGCCATGGCATTGCCTTTTCAACTCGGATCAGTCAATCACCATTTGGACATGGACTTCAACAAGTTGTGATTAAGGCTTATGATAGTGGTATGACGGCCGTTGCAGTTGGCGCAGCTCTGATTGTGATTATTGGTGGTTTGGCTGCGGTATTTTTACTTAAAAATCATGTGGATTCAGTTGAGATTTCAGATAACTCTAAAAATAGAGACTAAGATTAATAAGGATAAACGAGGTGACAACTTTGTTTATCCTTATTTTTTTATTCGTCAAAAGCATGAGCAGCCAGATAGCATGCCACTGATGTATAATTAAACTAATAAAAACCAGAGAAGAGGCAGCCGAATGGAACTACGTTTATTGCGTTATTTTTGGACTGTGGCAGATATTGGCAACATCTCGAAAGCTGCAGAACAGTTACATATAACTCAACCCACACTTAGTCGCCAGATTAAGGAATTAGAAGAAGAGTTGGGTTCGCCGCTGTTTACACGTGAAAAAAATCATTTGGAATTGACCGAAGCTGGTTTGTTTTTGAAGAGCCGTGCAGAGGAGATCATGGATCTTACGCAGGCTACTCAGCAGGCCTTTGTAGATCGGCGGCAACAGTTATTCAGCGGTCATATTCGGATTGGCTGTGTGGAAGCTGATAACTCTGATACGATGGCGATGATGTTAGAAGAATTTATTCGTGACTATCCGGAAGTCAAATTTACCGTTTTGACGGGAACCAGTGATTACATTACGGATCGATTAGATAAAGGGTTAGTGGATCTGGCCATTTTGCTGGAGCCGATTAATACGGATAAGTATCATACTTTGACATTACCCCGAACCGAAAAATGGGGTCTTCTGGTCTCGCAAGATTCATTTCTGGCAAGTAAAGAAGCTATTACGGCTGACGAGTTGAGCGGCGTTCCACTGATGATGGGGGCTCGATCCGAAATCAGGACGCTTTTATCGAGTTGGACGGGCAGTTCCGTTGATAACTTAAATGTCATCGGCTATTTCAATCTACATTATAATATTCTTCCTCTGGTGGAACGGCAGATTGCCGCTGCACTGGTGATTGAAGGTGCCACGATTGATAGTAATGTGCGCAAATTAAAATTTCTTCCATTAGATCCGGAAGTAAAAACAAATTGTGTGTTGGCTTGGCGAAAAAATCGTGTTTTATCACCAGTTGTTTCTGAATTGATGAAACGATTCAAGCAAGCATTTGAGGAGAAATAGATGATAAAAGATAAGCAACTTGAAGTGGCCGAGATTGTTTCCGGTGAAAGCTATGAAAATTGTACGTTCTTGCAGACACCTGAAAAAGTTAAGGTCTCAGAGGTCAACTTTGTTGGATGTACGTTTGAACAAACGGATCTTAGTGAGGGTGAGTGGTTAGATTGTACATTTGAACGGATGAATTTTGCTAACTATCATTTTGAAAAGAGTATTTTTTATCGAGATCACTTTAATACTTGTAACTTATTAGGAACTGATTTTTCTAATAACGGCTGGAAGGATAGTAGCTTTACTGACTGTCGGGTAGATTATGCAAATTTCAGTGAATCTAAACTTACGAAGTGTGCAGCTAAAAATTCTAGTTTTAAGGAAACCTATTTTCGATATGTTGAATTCAAATCTGGTTTTATAACTAAGGGCTGTGACTTTGATTCTACTAGCTTTATTGGTTCTAAGTTAAAAAAAGTAGATCTTTCCAAAAGTGAGTTTGAGGTTTTAGAAGTTGTTCCGGAGGATTTAGAAGGATTGATTATAAATCAATTTCAGGCCAGTGCGTTAATCGGTGTGCTTGGTGTGGTTGTAAAATAAGTAATATGAGTGGTTGGCCTAAATTGGCTGACCACTTTTTTGTTATGCCTCTTAGGCATGGGACATGTTTTTTTAAGCATTAGACGAGGTCTAAAAAGCGCTGTAGGATAACAAGTGTAGTCAAGAAGGATTACTTAATGAATGGAGATGTTTAACCATGTCAGTCGTTGTTTATTTTTCACATGATGGAGAAACGTTGCTGGATGGTAAGCATCAACAAGTTTCGTTTGGTAATACCGAGGTTGTTGCAAAAACGATTGCCCGTTTGGTAGATGGTGAACTTGTGAAGTTAATGCCAAAACCAGTGTATCCGGTCGACTATCAGGCAACGTTAGCACGTGCCAAACAAGAAATGAAAGCTAGTCAATTCCCTGAAATAATGCCAGTAACGCATGATCTCAAAGCGGATGAAGTGATTTATTTAGGCTATCCTATTTGGTGGGGAACCCTGCCAGCAGTAATTAAGACGTTTATCCGGCAAACGGATTTGAAGGGCAAAACAGTTTATCCGTTTTGTACCCATGAAGGAAGTGGCTTTGGACGTAGTATTCAAGAGTTGCAACAATTGCTACCAGATTCCGATATTCAAAAAGGATTGGCTGTTCGCGGTTCGCGAGTTACGTGTGCGCAGTGTGCCGTTAATAATTGGTTAGGTCAAAAGGTTTAAAAAAAGGAGATTAATATGTCAGTCAAAGATAAAGTTATTGTAATTACAGGTGCTTCAAGTGGGATTGGTGAAGCAACCGCCAAGTTAGTTGCTAAAAATGGTGCCAAAGTTGTATTGGGTGCCCGCCGAGAAGCTCGTTTACAAGCAATTGTAAAAGATATTGAAGCCGATGGTGGTCAAGCAGCTTATAGTGTCACAGATGTCCGTAATCCAGATGAAGTTCAGGCTTTAGTAGACTTAGCTAAATCGAAGTTTGATGGATTGGATGTAATCTTTAATAACGCCGGTATTATGCCTAACTCACCAATTAGTGAATTACGAACTAAAGATTGGAATGACATGGTTGATATCAATTTAAAGGGTGTATTAAATGGGATTGCAGCTGTGATGCCAACTTTCACGAGTCAAAAGAGTGGTCAAATTATTACAACCTCTTCAGTAGCTGGGATCAAGAGCTTCGCCGGATCAGGTGTTTACGGGGCAACAAAGTTTGCCGTTCGTAATTTGATGGAAGTTCTGCGAATGGAAAGTGCTCAGGAAGGCACCAACATTCGAACAGTTTCGCTCTATCCAGCCGCGATTAATACAGAATTATTGGGTTCTATTACTGATAAAAAGGTCGCTGATAATATGGGTGAATTTTACAAACAAGTTGGCATCACACCTGATGCAGTGGCGCGGGTTGTGAACTTTGCGATTGATCAACCAGAATCAGTGAACGTCAATGAGTTTACCATTTATCCAACCAAACAAGCTTAGTTTCAATTAACTTAATTTAAACAAAACAGAGGAATTTTATTATGGCAAAGAATGAAGAAACAGTAAAAAATGGACTTTTTGAAGTTGGCGATAAGAACGTTGCCTATCAACAATTTTTCCAAGGCCAAAGTTATTTAAACACTTTGGTTGGCGAAAAAGATATCAATGTTGGCGTGGGGAATGTCACCTTTGAACCTGGATGCCGAAACAACTGGCACATTCACCATGATGGCTACCAAATTTTATTGGTAACTGGTGGTGAAGGCTGGTATCAAGAAGAAGGCAAAGCCGCTCGTAAATTGCATCCTGGTGATGTTGTCGTTACTCATGATGGGGTTAAACATTGGCATGGTGCCACTAAAGACAGTTGGTTCTCACACGTGGCAATTACTGCGGGAACTCCAGAATGGTTAGAACCCGTTTCAGACGAACAATATAACGCATTGGAGGACTAAAAAATGGCTGAAAAACAAACTGCAAGACGTGATAACTTGGGCGATTTTGCTCCCAAGTTTGCGGAATTAAATGATGATGTTTTATTCGGAGAAGTTTGGTCTCGCGAAGATAAATTATCTGCTCGTGACCGGAGTATGATCACCTGCTCAGCTTTGATGAGTCAGGGCTTATTCCCACAATTGGAATCACATATGAAGATTGCAAAGAAAAATGGCGTAACTAAAGATGAAATGGTTGAGTTGATCACCCATCTCGCATTTTATGCCGGTTGGCCAAAGGCTTGGTCTGCATTTGGTCTTGCAAAAAAGATCTATGCAGATGACTAAATAATTAAGGTTTAGGAGAGTGATTTTTCTAAACCTTTTTTGTATTTAAAAGGAGAGAAAGTATGACAGATTATAATGAACAGTATTTTGAAGGAGAACGGTCGTTATTTGCCGAAAAAGATGCAGTGATTACTCGAACGACTTTTGGTGAAGGAGAGTCACCATTAAAAGAAAGTCACAATATCGAAGTGAAAGATTCAATTTTTAAATGGAAATATCCCTTGTGGTATAGCAAACACGTGAAAGTTGACCACACAATTTTTGAAACAATGTCGCGATCAGGAATCTGGTATACAGATGATATTTCAGTGACCAACAGTACGCTGCAGGCTCCCAAACTATTCCGGCGCGGACACCACATTTCATTAAAAAATGATCACTTTTCGGATGCTGATGAAACACTCTGGAATTGTTCAGATATTCGCATCGAAAATGTTCAAGCACGTGGTAATTATTTCGCGATGAATAGCAATAATATTTATATTGATCATTTAGATTTAATGGGTAACTATGCGTTTGATGGTGCCAAAAATGTTGAAGTTCATAACTCTACATTAGTTAGCAAGGACGCTTTTTGGAACTGTGAGAATGTCACGGTTTACGATTCGGTCATTAATGGTGAGTATTTAGCATGGAACACCAAAAATTTGACGTTGATTAATTGTACGATCGAAAGTGACCAGGGGCTTTGTTATATTGATCATCTTGTGATGAAGAATTGCCGTCTCTTAGAAACTGACTTAGCATTTGAATACTGTCGTGATATAGATGCTGATATTCAATCTAACATTACCAGTGTGAAAAATCCGATCAGTGGTACGATTCGAGCAGAGTCAATTGATGAAGTGATTTTGGATTCTACGAAGGTTGACCCTGAACAAACTACGATTGTGAAAACTAAGGGAATTTCAAAAAAGAGGTCAGCATAATGGGTGAATTCGATCAGTTAATTCCGCGGCGAGGAACGGATTCTATTAAATGGCATGTTAAAAGTAATGAATTGCCAATGTGGATTGCGGATATGGACTTTAAAGCGGCGCCCGCAATTCTGAAGGCCATGCGCGAAAAGGTTGATTTTGGAGTGTTCGGGTACGAAGAGCCACAGGCCGACTATTATAAAGCCGTTGCTCATTGGTACGAAACAGAGCACCATGCGCGTCCCGAAACGAATTGGATGTTATATTGCACGGGCGTTGTACCCGCAATTTCGGCGGTTGTACAAAGGATTAGCAATGTTGGCGATAACGTGGTTGTTCAAGCGCCAGTTTACGATATTTTTTATCACTCGATTGAAAATAATGGCCGTCACGTTCTGTCCAGTGACTTAGTTTATGATCAACAGGCGCATACTTATGCGATCGATTTTAAAGATCTGGAAACTAAACTGGCAGATCCAGTGAGCACCCTAATGATTTTATGTAACCCGCATAATCCGATTGGAAAAGTGTGGTCACGAGATGAGCTAATTCAGATCAGTTCCTTGTGTCAAAAACATCATGTTATTTTATTGAGTGATGAAATTCATGGGGACTTGGTGTTTGGTGAACCAGCCTATACGCCGCTATTTTCATTGCCAGATGCGTTAATTCAGCACACAATTACGACTGTTTCACCAAGTAAAAGTTTTAACGTAGCTGCGTTGCATGCCGCTACAGTGATTGTGCCAAACGAAAATTTACGGGAATCGGTCAGTCGCGGGATCAATAACGATGAATTGGGTGAACCTAATTTGCTGGCAATTCCGGCGACAATTGCGGCATATACGCAAAGTTCTGATTGGTTGCAGGCCTTGAAAGCTAAGCTGGTGGAGAATCGTCAATTTGTCGCGCAGTTTATTGAGACTAGGATACCTGAAGTTCAGCTTGTTTCAGAAAACGCGACTTATCTTTTGTGGTTTGATGTTAGTCAAGTAACCGATGACGCAGAAAAATTAACGGTTTTTATCCGTGAACAGACCGGTTTGTTTTTATCAGCGGGAACTGTCTACCGTGGCAACGGATGTTATTTCTTGCGGATGAACATTGCTTGTCCGACAAATATGGTCGAAGATGGATTGAATCGCCTCAAGCAAGGCATTGAAGCATTTAAAAAATGAACTAAAAAAGAAACTACTCATAAAGTTGAAATTCATCAACAAAGTGAGTAGTTCCTTTTTTTAGTTCAGCGGGGCCGAATTTCATTTTGTAAGTTACCGTCTTTTTTATAAATTTTAACGGCTGATTCCTTATTTTTCACAATTTCACGCGCTCGTTTGATGGCAGCGTCTTTGTTATCAAAACTTTCGCTGGCTTGCTTGCCACTTTCAGCTTTTACTTGCCATTCACCATCCTCGAAAAAGACCGCTTCATTGGCATCTAATAAACGTGACTTACTTTTGTCTCCATCATGTTTATCATGTTTGCTGGGATCAGGAGCTTTTCGAAAGGTTGCACGTTCTACGCAGTCACTATCTGCATACCATTTTTCAGCTTGTTTCATCGCAATCGGAATTGCGCGGTCATCAGGATAGCCATCAGCCAGTAAGGCATTGACGATATCGATGGCTTTTTTGCGTACTAATTCTTTCATGTTCTTCATTGAAGCTGGATAATCTTCCATATTCCAGGGCATTGAGGAACCTCCTTACATTACGTGTATAAGATATTCTATATGATTACTATTATATACGAATATAAAATGGTGAGGAAAATATTTGCTTAAAAAATTAAGAATTGAATTTTCTGATACTGAAGTTGTTGCAACTTAAATTTAAGTATTAGTAACAACGCATTATTTAGAGTCGCCGCTTGTAAAATTAAGTTAGAAAGAAACCATTTGTAGTAAGCTTTCATTCTACGCTAATAAAATAGAAAGTGATGACCACAAATAGCCTACAGACATCTAAGCACAACTGAACTCACAACTATATATGCATTCTGGAAAAATGGTAAAAAAGCTTATAAAGTATCTCAGTACTTGGGCGTGCAAAACAAACAATTTATCATGTTTATAGCGCTTTAGAAGATGGTTTAAGCGTTGTTGATTATCTGGAATGCTACATAAAAAACAAGGCCAAATGTGGGTGCAAGTGTATTACTTTGTCCGTTGACGAGACCGACTACATTAACGAATGCATAAAAGATGGTTGGACGCCTGACACGATCATCGGTCGTTCGGGACACCAGATTAGCTGTAATACTAGAACACTTTACAGAATGTCCAAATGTGGTTATTTTGATGTACGTCAGTTGCCAATGAAAGATACAGAATTTGCTGGTTGGCAAAGAATTTTCAACAAACACGATATTAGTACGTACTTTGTTCAAGTGAGTGTACCTAATCAGCGAGGACTTAACGAAAATAATAATGGTCTTCTTCGAAAAGATGGCCTTGAAAAGTTGTTGGATTTTTGTGATTTATTTGACGAATTTGTTCAACAAATTAGTACAAGAAGAAATCGCATCTCACGTAAGTCTTTAGGCTATAAAACGCCGATTAGAATTTTTATAAAATATGTCACAAATGAGGTATTAACTCTTTTCTAACTTAATTTGACAATTTAGGTATTTAAAATTGCTTTAGCATCAACATAAAACCAATAAAGACCATAATGAGGCCAAAGAAAGCAGCACTCCATAAGGATACTAAAATAAATGAAGAGGTTTCCTTTCCGCCATGCTGTTTTAGGTGCCTAAATGTTCTATAAACAGAATAGAATTGCCATATTGCCAACAATAAAGCCACAACTCCGGTTAATCTTTCAACCAATGAAATCATCTTCCTTTAAAAAGTTAGAACTACTGATCATAATACCACCATCATGTTTGTTATTTTCACTTAATTTGAAATAGTGGCTATTTTGTGAACATTTTGAATTTTTTAATATACTTTTTTGTCAGCAATGTTATTTTGGAGTCTTTAAGTGCGACTTTTAAAATAATACATTTATTTTTCCATAGAAGGACTTAATAAGTGTCCATTTTTTTGTAAAATGTTTTCGATTTAATTCTTTTCGAATGGTTCCTTATAATATGCGAATGTAGGAATAGTTTTTATGAAATCGAATGAAAAAACGCCCACATCTTGCAAGAAGTGATGGATAATTTCAAATTGCGGTCTGTATCGCACGGTAATGAATAGGTGATACTCCCATAAAAGGTGCGGACGGCTCATTGGTACAGTGAACCATTATCAATTGGTGTCATAGTCAATACCAAAGATGATGCCAATAACTTCCAGGGCAATTATCACGAGTCTCGATCGAGAAGACAGACCCAATGATAACTGCTTGGAGAAATCCAGCAAGTATACAGCGTTTTGAAAGTGACAGCGAGACAGCAAAGAACTATTACGCTTGTATCCTAGTTCATGGATAAATAATACTATGAATGTAGTATGAATCTATGGATACGATTTAATACGATTTCAAATAAGGCAAGTTTGTTTAGTACAATTGAAGTTCAAATGAGAGCGGCAAGTACTGTAAAATATGGGTCTGAATAACGAAGACAACGCAATTTTTGTGAGTCTTACAGAAACAGACAACCAATGTATTTCTAATTGATTTTTTAAATATATTTAGTGCTAGTATAACCTTTGAAGAGAAGGCCTTTCTTTAACAGAGTAAAAACATTATGGGGAATTAGTTATGAAAAGTGTAGGACGGATGAAAAAGTACGTAAGAGTTTTAAACTATATAACGTGAGGAGATAATATAATGTCTGGTGAAAGATTAATTGGGGTTGTCGTTTTGTTGGTAGCTGCTTGGCAATTTTATTCATTTTTTCGTGGATTTAATACATTAAGAACTAAGTCAAATAAGGGAACCACCGCATTTACAATATTTGGGACTTGGTATGGGTTGCTCTTTGCAGTAATTCTTTTGGGATTTGGAATTACTTTTGTGCTAAATGGTTTTTGAAGAGCAGCGGGGTAACCAAATTAAGGCGAGTTTTGATAGGCTATTATTCATTTAAATGTGTATGGGATTAAGTAGAGGAGAGTATCATGAATCCGTATGTTTTAATCAGAATAGTTGGTGTATTCATTGTCCTAATTGGATTAATACAGTTTTATGTGGTTTACAAACAATGGAAAAAGTTGCGTGTCAGTATGAATGCTAATACTTCTGGATGGATGGCCCTCTCATTTTGGAGTAGCTTATGGTTTGGGGTTGGTTTTATCATGATAGGACTAACACTCATATTCTACTTTAGGTGAGATTGTAACATAAAGTAAATTTTAATATTGGTAGGGGTCTTATTCGTTTCTAGTAGAAAGGAATTTGAAGTGATTTGGTATGGACAGACAACAGAAAATAAAAGGCGATTTGAATATTTTTCGAACTAGGTTAGGCATGCTAAAAAATACTGCTGAAAGGCAAAGAGCAATAGAAGTGACAGATGATTTTTATGACGCAATTGCTAAACGTGATGTGAGTGATTTTGTCCTTTACGCTAAAGGTAGGACTTTTATTAAAGAAATCACAATTTTAAGAGGAGTTGCTTTGCATAAAATTAAGTTGGATGCACAATCCATTGCTTTATTTGAAGAGATTCGTAACTTGATTCCAGCATCTCAGAACCGAATAAATATGCTTATCTAATTTACAAAATATTGATTGGTAGCAGGGTAGCGAGCCATTGAACTTAGAGGCACTTTTTCCCTTGCTCTACATTTTTAAAACATTTAGAAAAATGATTATGCTAGGATATTTTGAAACGTATAAAAAAATCAATTATAATAAGTGCTCGACACTTTTTTGAAAACAGTGTCGAGTCCTTTTTGTTTGTTTGAATTGATTTTATTTTCGATATGAAAATGAAATTTAGAGTATCCTTAAGAAGAACAAAACTCAAATACTTCCAGGTATTTGTTAACAGCAATAAGATAAGTAAGTTAAGAGGTGACAAGAGTGAATCCAGAAAATATGATTGGCCTCGTATTTATTTTGCTGGGAATTTGGCAATTCGTTGCTTTTTTTAAGACTTTTAGGACATTTCGGAAGCATACAATTAACGGGACAAGTGGTTTTGCACCCTATGCATTTTGGAGTGGATTAATTTACGCGTTTATATTTTTAGGTATGGGTATTTCTATGATTTTTAATGAACTGACTGAGTTTCTTAGTGGTTTGTAGATTTAATTAGTTGAAATAAACTATTTAACTTGGTTTCTTTGGCTTTTTAAAATATCATGACCAAAAATCACGATTGTTAGACTAAACGTCATTAATGCAATGAGCATGAATCTGCCTAACATGAAATTAGATACATAGCTAACATTTCCATCTATTAAGCGTTGAATAAAGCTGATATTAAGTGTATTCAACATTGTATGTACAAAGAAGATAAGAATAAAACTAGCAATAACTATAATTGAATATTTACGATTATGAAATTTTTTCCAGTTGTCATAGTAAGACATAAAAATCATAATATTTATTGCAAGTAACGTAGGAATCAGTAAGAAGTGAATCCCTGCAATTCTAAAAAATTCAACGTAAGATAATAGCCATAAAGCAAAGTTGAAAATGTAGGATCGTTTAGCAATATTATGAATTTGAAGGTTCTTTTTGTTTTGTTCTTTGTAGTAGCTCAGAACACGATCATCGCGCAGCAACAAATCGAGTGAAATTCCATATAAATCACTTAATTTCACAAAGCTATTGATATCCGGATAACTACGGCCGTTTTCCCAACCAGAGATTGTTTTTCGTGAAACGTGTAATTTTTCTGCAACTTGGGCCTGTGTTAATGATTTATCTGTTCTGCATCGTTTGAGCTTTTCTGATATGTCCATTCTAAACGCTCCTCATAGTACTAGTTTACTACAGATTAGAATTCTTATGCTTGAAATTAGTAAATAAGTAGAATGTAAAATCAGCCCATAACCGTGATAAAATAACGATTATAGGCTGATTTATTTTTAAAACGTTATAATTTTGTGCTGAACTTAAACATGCCTGTAAATTCTCGTTCCAGCAATATAAGAAATTAACGCAATACCAACTAACCAGGCTAGTGCTAACCAACCGTGGTTGCCAATCGGCTGTGAGGCTAACAGTTGACGCATTGTTTGAATTACCTGTGTCATAGGCTGGTTTTCAGCAAAGATCTGAATAATTCTCGGCATACCGGAAACGGGGACAAAAGCGGAACTAACGAACAGTAATATTAATACCAAATAAGAGAAGGCGCTGGCGCCATCAACGCTCTGGGCGGCTAGTGCAAAAGGAATTGATAACCAGGTAATGGCAATGGAAAAAATAATTAGTAGTGAGGCTGCAAGGACCCATTCGAAAAAAGATGCTTGACTACGGAAACCAACTAAGAAGCCAACTGCCAGAACTAGGATAACTGAAGTCATCATAAAAATGACAGAGGCTACGGCCTGACCGTTTAGAACAGCTGACTTAGAGATGGGAAGAGATTTAAAACGGTCAAACATACCAGATTGTTACTGGTCATCCAAAAGAGCACGATGACAAGGAATCATGCATCAGGTAGTGATGGCGATGGTAGACATTGGCTTTCGCAATTACGGACTAAGATTGGGCCCTCCGTGAAAATATTTTATTGCGAAGCGAGTAACGTGATTCTGAAGTTCAGAATAATTAACTTAAGCAAATTATGAAGTTAAATTAAGGAGGCTGAAACCTGATTGAAAGGGATTTTTTTCAATGCGGTACAAAAGCCCTATACGATATTTTGGAAAAATTGAACTTAAATTTGTGATTTAAAAAATATTTGTTTCAATGTAAACTAGGGGGCAACCACTTGCAACCGTCAGGAATCAGTCCTTTGAGGCGGAATGTCACATTAGTGTAAACCGGCAAATTACGCAGATGTAAACCTCTAGTTCCCCCCTTTTAAAATATTAAGTTAATTTGACATTTAATAATGAGCCTCTAATAAGTTTGAATTCAGTGGTCTGAAGGTGGATGTTTTTATGCATATCAAATGGTTTCATGTGTAGTTCTGATTATTATTGGATTGGGATTGTACCCAATTGCCAAGAAAGCAACAAGTGTTTTAATGTTATTTTTTGTTAAGTATTTTCGGTATAATTTAAAAACTATTTATAGATAATCTAAGTTATAGATTGACGATTTTTCAACAAAAGACATACCCAGTGTGGTATGTCTTTTTGTGACAACAGAGATGTTTTATAAGTGGGTTTCGTTGAAGTGTAAAAAAATCAGTGTTACGGTTTATTTGAGCAGAGCTATTAATTATTTAGTCAGGAGAAGATACGTTGTGACACCCCGGCTAAATTACTATGGGTCTTTTTTGTTTTCTAAGGAGTGATTTTTTTGCATCAGAGAACGCGAAATTTGCGTCACACCACTAGTGTAATTACGATTGGTGGTTTGTTGTTTGGCTACGATACCGGTGTTATCAATGGGGCACTGCCATTTATGTCCAGTGCGTCTCAATTGAATTTAAACGCCGCAAGCCAAGGATTAGTATCAAGCATTTTAATTTTGGGAGCTGCCTTGGGCTCGATGTTTACTGGTAAAATTTCTGAAACTTACGGTCGGCATCAAGTTGTTCAATGGATTGCAAGTCTATTCATTGGCGCTAACTTATTATGTGCGTTGGCACCCAATAAAGTTATTTTTATCATTTTCAGATTTGTTTTAGGCTTGGCGGTCGGTGCGGCCTCCGAGGTGATCCCGGTTTACTTATCAGAAATCTCACCGATTAATAAACGGGGCATGGTTGTTACCCGCAATGATTTCAAAATAGTGCTGGGGCAATTTTTAGCCTATTTGGTTAATGCGATTATTGGCGGCCTATTTTCAAACGTCATGTGGATTTGGCGGGTTATGTTATTTATGGCTAGTTTGCCAGCGTGGGTCTTGATTTTTGAAAACCGATCAATTCCTGAAAGCCCAATTTGGTTATGGAAAAAGGGCTATTTGAAGAAAGCTAAAGCAGTTATGCTGAAATATCTTCGCCCTAAAGAAGCTAAGGCGGAGGTTACTGAACTTCAAACTGATCCGGAAGTTGCCTCTCGGGATTTACATTCAGTTGTTTTTTCGGGCAATATAAAACTTCTATTAATTGGGGTCGGTTTAGCAATCGTGCAACAAATTACCGGAGTCAATGCGATTATGTACTATGGGACATTGATGTTGGAAAAAACTGGCTTAACTCGGAGTTCTTCTTTATACGGTATTGTCATCATCGGGATTGTTTCCGTGTTAAGCGTTGGCATGAGTGTTCGAATTGTTGGTCGCTATTTCCGAAGGCGGTTATTGATGATTGGATTGATTGGAAGCACAGCTATTCTAACGGCTTTAAGTATTGTGACTAGAATTCTCAGTGGGACTAGTTTAACGATTGGGGTCTTAATTTTAATTACGTTGTTCTTGATCTGTCAGCAAGGTCTAATTAGCCCGTTAACTTGGTTAATTTTATCTGAATTATTTCCCATCGATATTCGCGATGTCGGTATGAGTGTTTCAACTTTCTTTGTGTGGATAGCTGATTTTGCCGTTAGTTTGATTTATCCAAGCTTAATGGCCGCACTGGGATTGTCATCAGTTTTCCGAATTTTCGCTGGATGCGGATTGTTAGCGATTCTATTTGTATATTTGGCTGTTCCGGAAACGAAGAACAATATGTTGACGAACACTCAGCAGCGTCATCAAACAGTAAAAGGGATTCAAGCGCTGAAATAAATTTAGAGGTGAATTATGATGAAACCAGTTAAAACAGTTACGGCAGATGTACCCCAGGGCGATATTCATGATTATGATTCGATTTTAGATTATTTTAATGATCGACCTGTTAAACAAACCAAGAAAGACAAATACCATTCGATTACGTTTGTGACTACGGGAATTATTGCCTATGATGGTGGTCAAACGACCATGTTACATTTGGGAACGTTATTGAGTAAACAGGGCTATCAGGTTTATTACTTAAGCTACGTTCCTCAAACGGTTCACGAGATGGAACAAAATGCTGAATTTAATTATGAAGGCTATGAAGGTACTTGTTTGGATATGGCACAGCTTGATGTGCATAACTCTGATATTTGGTTGGCAACGCTGTGGGAATCGGCTTATGTGATTAAAAATAAACCGGGGCACAAAATGTACTTTGTACAAGATTACGAACCTTACTTTTATCCATTTGGTGATCGATATCAAATGGCAAAGAAGACGTATGAGCTAGGACTTCATATGGTTTCGCTTGGTCCTTGGTGCGCTAAAATGATTCGCGAAAATTGTAAAGTGACTAGTCCGATTGACGAGATTAATTTCCCAGTTAATTTGGAACAGTATCCCTACCATGCACATGATTTCACTAAATATGAAAATAAAAAAATAATTGATGTTGCAGTTTACACAAAATGGAGTAGTCCACGACGCGCACCAATTGAAATTCAATTAACTTTAAAAAATTGTCAAAGTATTTTGGAAAAGCAAGGATTGAAATTGAAGCTACATTATTTTGGGACTGATAAGGATGCTAAATTTATTAATGGTGAAAACCTTGGTAAATTAACGAAACCAGAAATGATTGACTTGTATAACCGTTGTGATTTCGGGATTGCACCCTCAATGACCAACTTTTCGTTAGTTCCGTTTGAAATGATGAGTTGTGGGTTACCTTTGATTGATTTCAATGAAGGAACTGGTGAATATTTCTTACCAAATGGCGCGTATCTAAAGACTAGTTTCAATGAAAAAGATTTGGCTCAAACCTTTGTACAAGCAAAACAAAATGTCTCAAGGCTTGAAGCAATGGTTCAAAAAGGTGTTTCTCATTTACAATCTATTACATGGAAGCAAACCTTGACCGATTTTGAAAGTATTGTTGATAAGATCTCTGAAAAATAAACAAAAAATTGGCACGTGGATCACTTTTAATCCACGTACCAATTTTTATATACATATCTTATTTGGGTCTACACTTTCTGGTATTGGTGAATAACTGATACCAGTTTTTATTTTGAAAATTAAAAGGACATCTGTCCTCTTTGTGCTACGATTTAATCACCAAACAAAATCGAAAAGAGGAAAAACAGATGTCCCTAACTAATTCTATCTTAAGCTTGTTTGAAATGACAGACCCAAATATAACCGTAACTGGTGTTACCAAGAAACGTTGCCCGAATGGACAACGAATTCATGTCGTTCACGCCAACCTTTCTTATCAGCTTGTGAAATGTCCCCATTGTGGCCATAAAAGTCTAATTAAAAACGGTACCCACGTTAGTCATCTAAGGTTGGGAACCTTATCAGGCGGACGTTATGAAATGCAGCTAAGAAGACAAAGATATCAATGCCAACATTGTTTAAAAACCTGTGGAGCTAAAACTAACCTCGTTAGACGTAATGAAACTTTTACCCACAATGTTAAACATCAGGTCATTGTGCTAGCTCGTGACATGCTGACCAGTAAAGAAATCGCTAAAATTTGTGGCATTTCACCAAGTAGTGTGCAACGTATTTTAAATGCAAATATTCACTTGGCTTACCGTGTTAAGCAACTTCCACCAAATCTTTGTTTCGATGAATTTCGTTCCTGTAATCATCTAATGTCCTTTAACTGTTGCGATGCCGTTAGTCATCGCCGCATTGTGACCCTCGAAGATCGTCTCAGTAAGGATATCATTGATTACTTTGAAGCTCGTTATTCAGTTCAAGAACGTGCGAAAGTTCAAACAATTACTATTGATATGAACGCCGAATATGCCAGCTTTATTCATCGTTTATTCCCGAACGCTGTCACGATTATTGACCGTTTCCACATTATTCAGCTTGCTGGTCGTGCACTAGACAATGTACGTACACGCATTATCCGTACTTTTCAAGATAAGCATTCACGCATTTACCGCATCCTTAAATCTCAATGGCGTTTATTTCATTTGGCAGAAGAGAAAATCAATGACACTAAGCTTATCTATTTACGAGGCATTAACGAGTATATGACCCAACAGAACGCCATCGACCTTGCCTTAGATGAATTTCCAGAATTCAAAACTGTGTATCAAACTTATCAAGGCATTCTAACTGCTATCCACCAAAAGAATGCCACGGGATTTAAAAATTTGATTACCAACTACCAAGTAGCTGGTAATCAAATGGACGTCACCATTTCAACCTTCGTTAAGAACGGCTCAGCAGTGCTCAACAGTTGTCGTTATCCGTATTCTAACGGTCCTATTGAAGGACTTAATCGCAAAATCAAGGTATTAAAGCGTAGCTGTTTTGGTTTTCGAAATATTCATAACTTCTTCATTCGTATCAGTTTAATTCATGAGTAAACAAAAAGCACATTCACCGAAGTGAACATGCCTTCAAAAATCTCTACCAATACAGTTTGACAGAGACCCTCTTATTTTGTAGTTGCTTCTAAGACTTTTGTTTCGGGAGTAACTTGTGCATTGACCATGTTGAACTTCAACAAGGAGACGGCAGCCATATTAGTGATAATGACCATCATTGGCGTTTGTTTACCAGCATCTCTGATTGCTTGTAAATCAACATTAGCAACTAAATCGCCATGCTTGATTTTTTGTCCATCAGTCACTTTCACATCAAATGGTTTACCTTTTAATTCAACCGTATCAATTCCCATGTGCAAGAGGATCTCTAATCCAGAATCAGTGGTGAAACCAATCGCATGTTTAGTTGGAAAGACGGTGGTTACCGTCCCGTCAACTGGCGCCGTAATCTGCCCATTTTTAGGTTCAATGGCAAATCCATCACCTAATAGCTTTTGCGAGAAGGTTGAATCATTGACATCTTCAATGTTCATGTATTGGCCTTCAGCTACACTATAAAATTCGCTTGTGACAGCAGATTTAATGGAAGAATCTACAGCGGGCTTTTCTACAGAATCAGGTTTAGTTTCAGTGCTACTTTCAAGTTTAGAAAGAGGCAGCTTTTCATTGAAGAGTTGGCTTAAGGCGTCTGCGACAAATTGAACTTCAGTTCCAATAATAATGTGCAAATTAACTTTATCTAGTTTATTTAAACCAACGGCACCACTTCGTTTAATGGCAGCTTCGTCAATTTTATCTGTATCTTTAAGTTGCAAACGAAGACGGGTGGTACAGTTATCAACCGCCGATATATTATCAGCTCCGCCAATTGCGACGTAGATTTTTTTTGCCTGGATTGAGTATTTATCATCCTTGTCGCTAGTTTGGATGCTTACCTGAGCATCATCATCTTCATCGGTTACGAGTTCGCGACCAGGCGTCATTAAATTAAATTTTTGAATGGCGAAATTAAAACCAAAGTAATAAATTACTGCCATGACGATTCCTTGTAAAATCAACATCAAAGGATGATTTGCGATCGGATTCTTGAGACTCAACACATAATCAACCAGCCCAGCACTGAATGAGAAACCGGCGGTCCAATGCATGAAGGCGGCAAAGGCCATTGATAGACCGGTAAAGAATGCATGCAAGACATACAAAGGCCATGCCACAAACATAAATGAGAATTCTAAAGGCTCAGTAACTCCAGTAAAGAAAGAAGCAAAGGCCCCGGCCAACATCAGCGAACCAACTTCTTTTTTTCGCTCCGGACGCGCATTTTTATAAATGGCGTAGGCTCCAGCTGGGAGGCCAAACATCATGACTGGGAAAAAGCCGGCCTGATACATACCAGTAACTCCCTTTGGACCTTCATGTGCCAAAAATTTACCGATATCATTAATACCAGCAACGTTAAATAGAAAAACTGAGTTCAAAGCTTGATGCAATCCAGTCGGTACTAACAAGCGATTACAGAACGCATAAATACCAGATCCAATTGGTCCTAAGCCAACAATGAACTTACCAAAGACAACCAAGGCGTGATACAAAGGTGGCCAAACGACTAACAAAACAGCACTAACCGCCAACATGACGATGGCCGCTAGAATTGGAACTAATCGTTTGCCACTAAAGAAGGACAATGCCATCGGGAGCTTTGTTTCATGGAAACGATTATACAAAGCAGCGGCAATTAGGCCGGACATAATCCCAATAAAAACGTTACTGATTGCTGCAAAAGAGGGATCAACTGCAGCAACTTTGGTTCCTAAAAGAGTGGCAACGGAGCTCGTTTTTAGGACATTGGTAGGAATTTCAAAGGCCACAAGACCTGCAAGTGCCGCGGCTCCATCTTTATCTTTTGCCATCCCAAGTGCGGTTCCGACCGCAAACAGTAAGGGTAATTGAGTTAGAATCGCATTACCACCGGCTTGAAGGAAGCGGGCGATAAAACCATTATCGGCCGAAGCCCACCAAAAACCAATTCCGACCAAGAGAGCAGCTGCGGGTAAAACAGCCACTGGCAACTGTAGTGATCGGCCTAATCTCTGAAAATATGTTTTCACAATGAAAGCCTCCTGAAAATAAATGAAAGATTTTGGAAATAATTTCTTTTATTAGTGTAGGACACACAAAATATAAATGCAAGTGGTCATGTTACATAAAGTGACACATACAGGCGCTTATATACATAAATTCAAAATTGGTTTACCTGAAAATCTCGCGATTATAATGGGATTGAAAGCTTGTTTTCCCCATTTAGGGTGAAAATAAAAAAAGATTATGAAAGCGTTTGACATGTGATGTATTCACTGGTAGTATGGATACATTGTCACAATGTTATTACGTAACGGTAAGCATGTGTGATGCGTAACATTAATTGAATATAATAAGGTGTTATCAAAATTTTGAGCATGACTTATTCGCTGTGGGAGTTTTTTTGGCCTAGAGTGGATAAGTCTTTTTAGGTGATTATTGTGAAAATAAAACGCGTTTTAAACAATAACACGGCCATTTCAGAAAATCATGATGGTTTGGATGTTCTATTGATGGGGCCGGGGATTGCATTTGGTAAGAAAAAGGGACAAGAGGTTGATATTTCCAAGGTAGAGAAGACATTTGTTATTAAGGATCAAGACACGATGAATAAGTTCACGGATTTGGTAATTGACGTGCCGATGAACGAGATTTTAATTGCAGAAAAGATTATCAACTTTGCAAAAATTAAGTTAGGTAAGCAACTAAACGAGATCATTTATGTAAACTTAACGGATCATCTGCACACAACGATTCAGAGATATCGCGATAACATTATTTTACGGAATCCATTAAAATGGGATATTGCACGTTTTTATCCAGATGAGTTTGCGGTTGGTCAAAAATTTGTTGAGGTTGTTAAAAGTGATCTCGGGATTACCTTGGAAGATGACGAAAGTGCCTTTGTGGCGTTACATTTTGTCAACGCGGAGACTGAGACTGGTGACGAGCAAAATATTGCGTACGATGTGACGAACATGGTCAAAGAAGTCGAAGATATCGTGAAAAATTACTACCACACAGAGTTTGATGAGAGTTCCTTGAATTATTATCGCTTCATTACCCATTTGAAATTTTTCGCACAACGGGTGCTTCAAAATAAGCATTATGACGATGATGACGACGATCTTTTGAAAACTTTGAAGAAGAAATATGCTGGTCCGTATGAATGTTCTCGTAAGGTCCAGACGTTTGTTCGAGAAAAATATAACTACGAAATCAGCAGTACAGAATTATTATATCTGACGGTGCACATTAGTCGCCTCGTCAAAAACTTATAGGGTGTTATCTTAATTGAGCATGACCTAAGTAGCTTATTTAGCTATTTGGGTCTTTTTTTATCGAAATTTAACGAAAAAGGAAGGTTTTATCTCATGGATTATAAAGATTCAGCAAAACAAATTTATAAAGCAGTGGGTGGAGAAAAAAATATTAATTCTCTGATTCATTGTATGACGCGGCTCCGTTTTCGCCTTAAGGATGAAAGCATTGTCGATGATGATGCAGTTAAAGAAATTCCTGGCGTAATGGGGATTAATCATCAATCAGGTCAGTATCAAGTGATTATGGGAAACGATGTATCCAATTACTATGCTGAAATTTTAAAATTAGGCAACATTAGTACTGGAGACGCAGATCAAACTCCTGATGAAAATCAGGACGACAGTAAAGAAAAGGTTAATTTGTTTAACCGCTTTGCTAACTTCATTTCATCTTGTATGTCACCTTTGATTCCAGCCCTAATCGGTGGTGGGATGATCAAGGTTATCTTGATCTTATTACCACTGTTTGGTTGGTTAAACGAAAAGGGCCAGACCTATGCCATTTTAAACATTTTTGGGGATGCACCATTCTACTTCCTTCCCATTATGTTGGCATACACAGCTGCCCAATATTTTAAAGTCACACCAATGTTGGCGATGACGATTGCCGGAGTGATGATCCATCCCAATTTAATTGCGATGGTAACTGCTGGAAAAGCCGTTCATTTCATGGGACTTCCGGTTACACTAGTTAATTATTCATCTTCCGTTATTCCTATTTTATTGGTTGTTTGGGCAATGAAATATATTGAAATGGGTGTCGATAAGGTTTGTCCGGCGTCGCTTAAGAGTATTTTAAAACCGTTACTTGTTTTGTTTATTACCGGAACGCTAGCACTTGTCTTAATTGGACCAATTGGAACATACGCTGGTAAATTATTGTCAGCAATCATTCTGTTTATCCAAGGAAAGGCTGGCTGGTTAGCAATGGCGTTGATGGCAGCCTTTATGCCGTTGATTGTGATGACTGGGATGCACTGGGCATTTGCACCAATCTTCTTGGCCGCATCAGTTGCATCACCAGATAGCTTGATTTTGCCTGCCATGTTAGCTGCTAATATTGCGCAAAGTGCTGCTAGTTTTGCAGTGGCAATTAAATCTAAAAATGCAAATACCCGTCAGGTTGCGAGTGCTGCCGGAATTTCTGCCTTATTGGCTGGAGTTACGGTGCCAGCGATTTACGGAGTTACTTTGAAATTTAAGAAACCAATGTATGACGCAATGATTTCTGGAGGGGTTACTGGATTGTTCATGGGATTTGTTCACTTAAAATCCTTTGCTTTCGCGGTTCCATCCTTGATTTCACTACCTCAATTCGTCAGCAAAACAGATGGTCAGAATTTAATTAATGCCATTATCGTGGCAATCGTTTCCTTTGTCTTAACGTTTATCCTGACTTGGGTATTTGGATTCGACGAAAAAGTCCCAGCTACGGCCAAAGCAGCCGAAACATCAGATGCTAAAAAAGTTGTCACGAGTGATGTCACTTCAGGTGCTAAAGAAACAAAGAAAGTTTATAGCCCTGTTAAAGGCGAAATGATTAATTTAGAGAGTGTTTCAGATGATACTTTTGCTCAAAAGATGTTGGGTGATGGGGTTGCCATTATTCCAGAAGAAGGCAAGATTTACGCACCATTTGATGGTGAAATTATGACAGTTTTCCCAACAAAACATGCGATTGGCTTAAAGAGTGATACAGGAATTGAATTGTTAATTCATATTGGTTTAGATACCGTTAATCTCAAGGGTGCACCATTTACAGCGCATGTGAAAGATAATGATCAGGTTAAAAAAGGTCAATTGTTGATGGACGTTGATTTGGACGCCATTAAAAAAGCAGGCTACGATATTACTACACCAATCATTGTGACAAATACAAAAGATTTTGTTGAAATTGTATCTAATGAAAAAACAACGGTTACCAATGATGATGTTGCTTTGTATATTATTTAAGGAGGAATCCGATTATGAGTAAATTTCCAAAAAACTTTATGTGGGGTGGCGCAACTGCTGCTAACCAATTAGAGGGTGCCTACAAAGAAGGCGGTAAAGGATTATCAATTGCCGATGCTTTACCCGGTGGTCCAGAAAGATTCAAATTAGTTAACGAGCCCGATTTTGATTGGACGATTGATGAAAAACAGTATACGTATCCAAATCATAATGGAATCGACCATTATCATCGGTTTAAGGAAGACATTGCGTTATTCGCTGAAATGGGCTTCAAATGTTATCGTTTCTCAATTGCTTGGTCACGAATTTTTCCAAATGGTGACGAAGAAACACCAAATGAAGCTGGCTTGAAGTTCTACGACCAGGTCATTGAAACTTGTCAAAAGTATGGTATTGAACCCGTAATTACAATTTCGCATTATGAAATGCCATTAAATCTCGTTAAAAAATACGGAGGCTGGAAGAATCGTCAGTTAATCACTTTCTACGAACGTTTTGCCAGAACTGTACTAACGCGCTACTACAAGCAAGTTAAGTATTGGATGACCTTTAATGAAATTAATAGTGCTCTGACATTTCCAGTGATGGGCCAAGGTTTAGTCGCTTCGAATGGGGCTAATGACAAACAAAATATCTACCAGGCTTGGCATAACCAGTTTGTTTCTGGTGCCAAGGCCGTTAAAATTGGTCATGAATTGGATCCCGATTTGAAGATTGGCTGCATGTTGTTGTATGCCACAACCTATTCATATGATTCAAATCCGGTTAACCAATTGGCAACCCTTGAACAGAATCAAGCATTCAATCATTTTTGTGGAGATGTGCAGGTTCGTGGAGAATATCCTGCCTACACGGAAAAACTGATGAATAAATACGGATTCAGCTTTTCAGACCTAGAGATTGGTGACGATGATTTGGCCATTCTTAAAGCTAACCCGGTTGATTATATTGGCTTTAGCTACTATATGTCGGCTACGGTTGATGTTGCAGATAAAAGTTTAGAGCAAGCTTCTGGAAACTTAATTGGTGGGGTTAAAAATCCATTCTTAAAGGCCAGTGACTGGGGATGGCAAGTCGATCCAATCGGTTTACGGATTGCGTTAAACGAATTGTATAATCGTTATCAAAAGCCGGTGTTTGTGGTTGAAAATGGGTTAGGCGCCGTTGATAAACCAGATGAGAATTTCCATGTTCAAGATGACTATCGAATTGATTATAGTCGCGAACATATTGAAGCAATGGCCGGTGCTGTGGCTGATGGCGTGGATCTGATGGGTTATACGCCATGGGGATGCATTGATTTGGTCAGTGCTTCAACTGGACAAATGTCAAAACGTTATGGATTTATCTACGTTGATTTAGATGATCAAGGTAACGGAACGTTGAATCGTTATAAAAAAGCTTCCTTTGACTGGTATAAAGAAGTTATTGCCAGCAATGGGGAAGATTTAGGATAGCTAACGAAAATAGTTAACGAAATTTTTGATTTCGTTAGCTTTTTTTTGCCTAATGCCTTAATTGTAGAGACTTGACCATCTTTTTTTTAACAGGTACTATTAATTAGTAAGAAAAAAATTTATCTGGGGAGATAAAACATATGCGAAAATGGCGTAAACATCTTGCCCAGGCACTGTTAATTAGTGCCGGGCTTCTAGTTGCCTTGAGTGGCGCAACAACTTCGGTTTTTGCGAATGCTGATGGAACGACGAATGTAAAGAATGACAAAGTGACTGTAAAACCAGTTCATGGCGTAACTTCAAACTCCATTCGTGGGGTGGATATCTCTAGTTTACAGGCTGAATTGAATGCCGGTGTTAAATTTTATGGATACAACGGCAAGCAACAAGACATTCTCCAAACACTAGAAGATTCTGGTGTTAACTATGTCCGATTAAGAATTTGGAATGACCCATATGACAGTGATGGCAACACATATGGGGGTGGGGATGCTACTTTAGCAAATGCTGTAAAAACAGCTAAAGATGCAACTTCACATCATATGAAGGTATTACTTGATCTACAGTATTCTGATTTCTGGGCAGATCCTGCAAAACAGGCTCTTCCTAAAGCCTGGAAGAATTACACATTTGCACAAAAGAAAACCGCTGTTTATAACTACACTGAAAAAGTATTGAAGACAATGAAGGCTGCTGGTGTTAATGTTGGGATGGTTCAAGTAGGTAATGAAACTACCAAGGGTATGATGCAGGAAACAAATCCGGCTAAATACATGCAGTTTATTGCTGAAGGTGTTAACGCTGTTCATAAATATGCACCAGGCGCTTTGGCTGCTGTTCATTACGAATCACCATCAGCATCTTCATTTGCAAAAATTGCTGCTCAATTAAAGACCAATAAAGTTAATTATGATGTCATGGGTGCTACTTTCTATCCACATTGGAATGGTCCTGATTCTAAATTAATTGGGGCTGAAAAGGTAATTACTCAGACTTACAAAAAGAAATTTGCAGTTATGGAAATGAGTTATCCATATACGACTGATGATATGGATGGTCAATCTAATATTGTTGGGTCAATTGATAATCCACCATTTCCAATTTCGGTTCAAGGCCAAGCAAACGCAATTAGTGATACTTGGAAGACCGTTATGCAAAATGGATATGGTAAGGCTCTAGGCGCCTTTTATTGGGAGCCAGCTTGGATCCCAGTTAAAGCTGGCTGGGACAATTATCAATATAACCGGGATGCCAGTGTGAAATACAGTACTGGTTGGGCAACACAATACGCTGCTAAGTACTATGGCGATGCCGGTTACGCCGACGCAGAAGCTAATGTTAATCAGTATTGGGGAGCTTCCTCATATGATAATCAGGCCCTCTTTGATCCACATGGTTATCCATTACAGTCATTGTTAACGTTTAAAAAGATGATTAGTAATAACTACGTTTCAAAGAGCGCTAAAGTTCCTGTTGATCGTTACAAAGCTAAGAAGACTACGGCATATGCGTACACATTCAAAGGCTCAAATGATAACTTTACCTTTAAAAAGGCCTTTGCGGTTAGTTCTTTGAAGGGAACATTCAAAATTGATAAGGCTGAATACGTGGTTAAGGCAGACGGCAAAACATATCTGTATTATCACGTAACCTCTGGTAAAAAGGCTGGCTGGATATGGCATTCATATCTTCAAAAGTGCCCTAACAAAATTACAAAAACTGTGAAAGTAAGTTATAAGCATCATTATGCTGTTAAAAATAAAAAGGGAAATATTTATGGATTCCAAGGCGGATCAAATGATTTCCAATTTGTGACCCTACATTATTTGAAAAATTACCCTAAGACGCATTTTGTTGTCACACGTGTAACTTATGTGAAGAAATACGATGGTAAAACCTACAAGTACTATTATGCTCATTCATTAAATGGCAAAGTACATGGCTATGTTTGGAATGGTTATTTGAAGTAATAGATACTTTGAAGTTCCCACAACTAAAATAATTAGTTGTGGGAATTTTTTATAAAGTGCTTTAATAAATTGATTTGATTAAGTTTGTGGTATCTTAAAGGCATAGAAATTCAAATGGAGATGATGAAATGAGTACTGTGTTAGTGATTAAAGCCCATCCAAGAACTGCGAATGTGGCTAATTCTGTTGTGATTGGTGAACGTTTTGTTGAGGCTTATCAAAGGGCGCATCCTGAGGACCAGATTATTGTGCATGATTTATATGAAGAGGGTGTTCCAGAGATCAATAGCAGCAACCTAGATAGTTGGACAAAACTGACCAACGGAACAACCTATCAAGAGTTGTCTGTAAATGAACAGATTTTGTTAAGTCGGCAACAAAAGCTTCAAGAACAATTTATTCATGCCGATAAATATGTATTTGTTAGCCCAATGTATAATTTATTTATTCCTAATCGTTTGAAAATGTACTTGGATCTGGTGATCGTTTCTACCAAAACGTGGGTAGAAGGCGAACATGGTCCTGAAGGCACGTTGCATGACAAAAAGGCACTTCACATCCAGTCATCCGGTGGCACGTATCATCATACTGACAACGAATTTATGGCAAAACTTGATTTAGGCGATAGTTATTTAAAGGCATTGCTGGGGCAAGTTGGAATAAAGGATTACCAAGGAATTTATTGCGAAGGTAATTCGCATCGTGGTCCTGAAGACATGGCTGCTAATCGTGAATTAATTGCGAAACAGGCGGAAGAGGTTGCTAAAGAGTTTTAAAATAACCAGAAAACGCAGAGAAATAGCTGTGTTTTTTTGTGGGTTCAATTGATTATGAAAGTTACTTTATGAAAATGTTTCACATGAAAACTTTTGCTGGGCATTAATAAGTGCAATAGGCAATGATAAAATCACTCTAATGAGCAGTATCACACGGAAGCGCTTTGCCTTAGCCATTACGTTAGTGTTAAACTAGACAATGGATATTAAAACGAAGGGAAGTCGATCGTATGAGTCCTGGAGCGAGATCGTTTAACGAAGGTAGTTGTAAATAAATTCGAAGTAACACACGAGGAGAAAAATATGATTGAAGCAATAAATCTTAAAGCAGGTATGACATTTGAACAAAACGGCAAGTTAATTAAAGTGCTTGCATCTGAACACCATAAGCCAGGTAAGGGTAATACTGTTATGCGGATGAAGTTATATGACTTGCGTTCCGGTTCAACAGTTGAAAAAACAATGCGTCCTGAAGAAAAAGTTGAACAGGCAGTTGTTGAAACAAAAGATGCCCAGTACTTATACACCCAGGGTGACGTTGCCGTATTTATGGATTTGGAAACATATGAACAATATGAAATTCCAACTGAAAGTATTCAAAATGAAATGAAGTACTTGTTGGAAAACATGAATGTTAAGATTGATTACTTCAATACTGAAGTTATCGGAATCAGTTTGCCAAATACAGTTCAATTGAAAGTAACCGAAACAGAACCATCTATTAAAGGTGCAACTGTAACCGGATCTGGTAAGGCTGCTACAATGGAAACCGGTTTGGTAATTAACGTTCCTGATTTCATCAAGGAAGGCGAAGTTCTTGATGTTAATACGCAAAAAGGAACTTACCTAAGTCGTGCTTCCAAGTTTGACGAAAATAAATAGTAATCAATTTTAAATGGGTCTCTGTCAAACTGTATTGGTAGAGATTTTTGAAGGCATGTTCACTTCGGTGAATGTGCTTTTTGTTTACTCATGAATTAAACTGATACGAATGAAGAAGTTATGAATATTTCGAAAACCAAAACAGCTACGCTTTAATACCTTGATTTTACGATTAAGTCCTTCAATAGGACCGTTAGAATACGGATAACGACAACTGTTGAGCACTGCTGAGCCGTTCTTAACGAAGGTTGAAATGGTGACGTCCATTTGATTACCAGCTACTTGGTAGTTGGTAATCAAATTTTTAAATTCCGTGGCATCCTTTTGGTGAATAGCGGTTAGAATGCCTTGATAAGTTTGATACACAGTTTTGAATTCTGGAAATTCATCTAAGGCAAGGTCGATGGCGTTCTGTTGGGTCATATACTCGTTAATGCCTCGTAAATAGATAAGCTTAGTGTCATTGATTTTCTCTTCTGCCAAATGAAATAAACGCCATTGAGATTTAAGGATGCGGTAAATGCGTGAATGCTTATCTTGAAAAGTACGGATAATACGTGTACGTTCATTGTCTAGTGCACGACCAGCAAGCTGAATAATGTGGAAACGGTCAATAATCGTGACAGCATTCGGGAATAAACGATGAATAAAGCTAGCATATTCGGCGTTCATATCAATAGTAATTGTTTGAACTTTCGCACGTTCTTGAACTGAATAACGAGCTTCAAAGTAATCAATGATATCCTTACTGAGACGATCTTTGAGGGTCACAATGCGGCGATGACTAACGGCATCGCAACAGTTAAAGGACATTAGATGATTACAGGAACGAAATTCATCGAAACAAAGATTTGGCGGAAGTTGCTTAACACGGTAAGCCAAGTGAATATTTGCATTTAAAATACGTTGAACACTACTTGGTGAAATGCCACAAATTTTAGCGATTTCTTTACTGGTCAGCATGTCACGAGCTAGCACAATGACCTGATGTTTAACATTGTGGGTAAAAGTTTCATTACGTCTAACGAGGTTAGTTTTAGCTCCACAGGTTTTTAAACAATGTTGGCATTGATATCTTTGTCGTCTTAGCTGCATTTCATAACGTCCGCCTGATAAGGTTCCCAACCTTAGATGACTAACGTGGGTACCGTTTTTAATTAGACTTTTATGGCCACAATGGGGACATTTCACAAGCTGATAAGAAAGGTTGGCGTGAACGACATAAATTCGTTGTCCATTCGGGCAACGTTTCTTGGTAACACCAGTTACGGTTATATTTGGGTCTGTCATTTCAAACAAGATTAAGATAGAATTAGTTAGGGACATCTGTTTTTCCTCTTTTCGATTTTGTTTGGCGATTAAATCGTAGCACAAAGAGGACAGATGTCCTTTTAATTTTCAAAATAAAAACTGGTATCAGTTATTCACCAATACCAGAAAGTGTAGACCCTTTTAAATTTAAACAGTGAAAGACGATTTCATAAATGGAGTCGTCTTTTTTGTCGTATAATATAAATGTATCCGCTTTCGTAAATAGATAAATAAAATAGATAGAAGTGATTCATTTTGAATAATTTAGGTCTAATTGATATCGGTGGAACTTCAATCAAGTTTGCCGTTTGGGATGGAAACCAATTGGTGGAACATGTTGTGCGAAAAACGCCACACACACTGGATGAGTTTTATTCAGTATTAACTAGTGAAGTTTTTACAATGAAGAAAAATTATCAAATCACCGGGGTTGGAATTAGTTCGCCGGGTGCTGTAAATAAGAAAACGGGTGTCATTGAAGGCGCTAGCGCTATTCCGTATATTCATAATTTTGAGATTCAACCAGAGCTCGAAAAACGATTTGGTTTAAAAGTGAGCATGGAAAATGATGCCAACTGTGCGGCACTGGCAGAACTTGAAGATGGTGCTGGTCAGGGAGCCGATAGTTTAGTATTTTTTGTTATCGGTACCGGGGTTGGTGGATCGGTCATTGTAAATCATAAAATTTGGCATGGCGCTCACTTATTTGGTGGTGAATTCGGCTACATGTTATCCAGTGATGATCAAACTGTCAGCAATCTTGGGACTTCGGTAAGTGTGGCAGCTCATTATAATCAAATTGCTAAAACTGAAAAAACGGGTAAGGAAGTTTTCAATCTGGCCAAAACTGGTGATGAACTGGCAATCGAGTCCGTTCAAAGGATGTATTGGACGTTGGCTAAGGGGATATACAACTTACAGTATAGTTTTGATCCGGAAAAAGTTGTGATTGGTGGGGCAGTATCCAATAATCCAGATTTGATTCCAAATATTAATAAAAATATCGAAAAAATCCGTAAAGAAGTTAAGATTGCCTCAATTAAACCGGAAGTTGTGGCATGCAAATATACTGATCAAGCTAATTTACGGGGTGCGGTCGTTGATTTTGACCAGACATATGGTAAAAATTAAGGATATCAAAAAAGAGATGACAAACTTGCCATCTCTTTTCATATTTATTAGTTTATATCGGTTTTTAAACTTATTAGCAGATTTTTCCGCCCAAAGTTGTCATTTCGTCTTTCATTGCTGCTTTATCTTGAGTAGGTGCTTTGTAATTTTCAACGGTCACAGCACCATCTAAAACACCACTATCATCAGTAAGCTTTAAAGAAGCATTCTTGTAATCAAGTGCCAAGCCGTTACCAAGGAAAGTTGTTTCTGGATCGCCAGTGGTCATGTAGAGATCAGCGTTGTTGTCAAGAGCCACCGCGTAATCTGAGTCTGATTGGTCAGTGACAACTAATTGAAACTTATTACCGATCGAACAGGAGCCACCTAATTTTGAAAACTTACTGGAGCCATCATCTAAAGCTAAAAATACGTGCTTACCAGCGGGAATCTTCTTTGCTAAATATGTTTGGGCTTCATCTTTAATATTGATTTTCATTATGCTCACCATCTCTCAAATATTTGTTGTAACTTTGACAACACACTAAGTTTACTAGCTTACTTTAAATAAGTAAAGAAGACTGCTCAAAGTAATTTTTAAAAAGTTTTGCGTATTTAATCTTTATTTAAAGTAGGGGCTTTAATATGAATTTATTCATTAAGAAAGAAGTGATTTTTTCTCACCTTCCAAATTTGGAAGAAGATGGATATTTTCCATATGTTCAACTCCCCTGTAAAAATTAACTTACATCATTAAAAGCTATTCAATTAGCTCAAAGACCGAATCATACCGCGAATGTGATTCGGTCTTTTTCTGTCCAAAGATCACCAGAGCCAACGTAGTGTCACGTTTAATCGTGTTTACTTTGTCGCCAGGCAATAAACGAATCCCAAACAACAAAAATAATTCCACCAATAATTAACCAACGTGATACCGGATTTAAAATGATACGCTGCCAAAACGATCGTTTGTGAACTTGAATTTTTAAGATCCCCAACCCCGCGGCTGGCATTGTTAAAGTTCTCGCCTGATTCTTTTGTAATCGATAACCTAACGGAGCAGCAATTTTAAATGTGTCACCGGTTTTGACTTGAACAAAGACCTGCTTAATTTGTTTGTGACCTTGTAAATAATTAATTGTGACGCCTTGTAAACTCGGTCGTACCCACATATTGACGTCGGCGTTGGCCTGATTAGTAAATGTGTAGGAATCAGGAGCCTCTTTTGTAGTTGTATACCCAGTAGTCGAAGCATTACTGAGATCGAAAGCCTGTCCCACTTTTCCGCTAATTGGTTCTGTGCCAACAATTTTATTCGTTTTTTTAATGCGATAAACTAATTTGGCGCTAGTTTGTTTGGGCGTCTTTTTTACATGAATTGTGATAGATTGATTTGCGGCGTTTGTAAAAGTATAGCTTTGCGGATTATTAGTAACTGTTGTGTAGCCTCCAACGGAAGCCTGACTGATATTAAACGTGCTACCGACATTACCACTAATTGGTTCAGTTCCGACCTGCTTGCCTGATTCGTCAACATAACGTAGATAAGCTGTTTTCATAGTGGTCGCAGCGTGAACGGATTTTGATTGAAAAGTTTTTAAGACTTGGCTGTGGAAATGGTTTAACCATTGGTAGGTTCGCCAAGTAATGCTCTTTCGATTGATTGGCACCTTGGCAGGTGATAACGTATTATCGATAGTGACCGATTTAAGGCCGTAATAGCGCGCCATCCAAACGTTAAAACACTGCTTATTAGGCTTGCCAGGACTAACATAGGTTGAAGAAAGATACATATTATGATCATCAGTGACAGGTGGCATGCCTGGGACCTTTGCGTGCATGATATTATGCTTGTAATCAGTTCGGGCAATGGTGTCGCCGGCTTTCCAATAAGTAAAGGATTGGTAATTAGTTTTCACGGCATTGTCATAAATGGGAATGCTAATAAAGGCAATGATTATTGTCGCAATAACTGGCAGTATACGCGGTAACCAATAATTTTGTCTGAGTTTAGCATGATCGTAAAGAAGACTTAAAAGGGCGATGATAAAGTAAACATTGGGGCAAAAAAATACACGACTAAGAATTTGTGGGGAAACAACTAAAGCTACAATCCCTAAAAATCCACCAACCGCATAAATTACACCGGCAAAATAGCTACGTTGTTCGTGCCATTTAAAATCACGCCCGTAAGCATGGTGCTGGATGTATAAATAACTGGCTAATAAAATTAAAACTAAAAGTAATGTCCCTGAATATTTAAGTGTGCCCCTAATTAAGCTAGCGATGTCGAATTGATCACCACGAACGGCCACTTGGTTCATGCCAGAAATAACTAAGACAATAAAACTGACTGCACCAGAAAGGCCGCCAGCCCATTTCCAGCCGAGCTGACTATTTTTCCAATCAAAAATAGTAAAAACAAAGGCGACGAATAGGGTTAGGGGAGCTGTGTTTTCGTTTGTACCACCGGCCAAAAAGCCAAGGATCAGCATCCCAATAAACATTAAACGGGGATGCTTGGCATGGTAGTTAAAGCGGTAGGGTAGTAAGAAACCTAGGTAAATTAGTGCTACCCAAAGATAGTTAAAACCACCAGATAGCCATAAAATTGAAGTGCCAAAGTCAGGTAAGCAAATCCACATCAAGGCAAAAGTCAAAGCTAGGTAGCTGACCCGAAGCTTTTTAAGTCGTCCAAAAACATGAATATTGATCAATAGACCTACTAAAACGTAAACGACGCTATTGGCAATGTTATAGACTGATTTTGGAAACTGCATAAATAACTGCACGCCTGTATGAGCAACAAAACGGCCATTATTGAGGCGGGTGTGATTTTGAATAGACTGGATTAAATCTAGTGGATTATGAATGCCACGTAAATGTTGCGTTGGCCACTCCCCTTGAAAGAAAAAGTGGTAAAGATAATCATCGGCCGAATAGCCGGTATAATCGTTTAATTGTTTAAATAAAATGTAGACAAAAAATATAATTATGCCAAAACCGATAATGAAGTGAACCCCCAAGATTGGACAGATAAAATCTAATCTTGGGGGTTCTTTTATGGTTAAATTTAATTTTGATTTCAAAGTGAAAGTAGTAACTGAATATTTAGGTGGTCTGCCCGTTAATTCATTAGCACACAAATACAGGATTGGTAGTAGTGCCACAGTTTTAAATTGGATTCAAAGATATGAGAAATTTGGCCTTAACGGTCTTAAACGCAAAGCAATGGATTTAGAATATGCTAGCCAGTTCAAAGTCGATGTATTAAACTGGAGAAAACAAAATCAGGCCTCGCTTCCAGTAACTGCCTTACATTTTAATTTATCCTCGCCGAGTACCATTTGGCAATGGGAAAGTCGGTTTAAGGCATTAGGAATTGTGGGTCTAGAGCGAAAGCGAGGCAACGCCAAGAACATGGTAAAACACAAGAATAAAAGTCGCAAACCCATTGTCCAAAAGGACAATTCCACAGCCAAAGAGGATTTAAAACAGCTTCAAAAAGAAAATGAAATGTTAAAGATTGAGAACACCTACCTAAAAAAATTAGAGGCCTTAACTCGGAAAAAATCAGTACAAAAGAAATCTCAGAAATAGCCATCGAGTTAAGGCAACTATTCCAAACTTCTATCAAACTGATTCTTAAAGTAATCCAAATTCCACGCAGTACCTATTACTACACTCAGAGTCATGAGAGACGTAAATTTGATGATGACCAGATTATTCAAGCAATAGACGAGATTCGCCAAAAAGATCCAAAATACACCAAAAAATACGGCTATCGAAGACTTACAAATGCATTACATGATTTAGGATTTAAAGTTAATCATAAACGCGTTTTGCGAATTATGCAGGAACACGGGTGGTTGTGTCATGCCTTTAATCGACAAACCAAAAAATATAATTCATATAAAGGTTTAGTGGGTAAAATCGCCGCTAATCGCTTAAAGCGACGCTTCAAAACCGATAGACCTTATCAAAAGCTCGTCGCAGACGTTAGTGAATTCAGATATGGAAACATGGGAATGAACGAACGAGTTTACCTCGAACCAGTTCTTGATTTGTTTTCTGGAGAAATTCTAGCATTCAATATTAGTGAACATCCAACAGTTAAATTCGCAATTAAACCGCTTAAAGAGGCTTTAGAAAAGCTACCAAAACTAAATTACCGGACAACAGTCCATACTGACCAAGGCTTTCAGTATCAACATCGACACTGGCAGCAGGTTTTAAAGCAACATCACGCTTATCAAAGCATGTCACGTAAAGCAACTTGTCTTGATAATGCGGCGATGGAGTCATTCTTTCACATTATGAAAGCTGAAATGATGGATGAACATTTTGAAGATAAAGCTAGCTTAATCCAAGCAATGACCGAATGGATAGGTTTTTATAATAATCGTCGAATTAAAACAAAATTGAACGGCAAGTCCCCGGTAAAATACCGAGAACTCGCCGTTCAGAGAGCAGCATAAATATTTGTCCAATTTTATGGGTTCACTTCATAATCCGTGCTAAATATAACAATTTTTTATTCACGATAAACGCACCTATTCTGTCTATTAAACCGATTTTAATGTTTCAATTAATTGTAGCATAAGGATGATATCATAAATGCATAAATTACGTGAAAAGTCGTAGCTTGCAGGCTTTTCCTTCTGTATAAAAAGAAATTTGGATTCTTTTGTTACTTTTAATCTTCGTTTAAAGTCGGCGTCATATTATGAATATATTCATTAAAGAAGGAGGCGGGTTTTTAAAACCTTCCAAATTTGGAAGATGATGGAATATTTTCCATATGTTCAACTCCCCTGTAAAAATTAACTTACATTATTGAAAGCTATTTATTTAGCTTATAGACCGAATCATACCGCGAATGTGATTCGGTTTTTTTGTGCCATGATTCTTGCGGTCAGAACTGCGGCCACAAGAATGGACAACGTCCGGAGCATAAAAGATTTTCGGTACGAAAATCAACGAAAGAGCGGAGTAGTGCCATGATTCTTGCGGTCAGAACTGCGGCCACAAGAATGGACAACGTCCGGAGCATAAAAGATTTTCGGTACGAAAATCAACGAAAGAGCGGAGTAGTGCCATGATTCTTGCGGCCAGAACTGCGGCCACAAGAATTTTATTTTAATCACAGCCCTTAATCTTCGTTTAACGTAGGCTTCGTAAAATGAAACTCATCAATACGAGGAGATGAGGAAATGAATTATTTAAAACGGTCAATGCTTTACTTGACCCATAAAAAAGGTCAGAGTTTGTTGTTGCTGCTCATTATGTCAGCAATTTTGGTTTTTGTATTATCAGGACTCATTATTCAAAACGCCGCAGTGTCAGCAACCAATAGTGTGACAAAATCGGCAGGTACCACGATTAGTGTTTCGGCTAATCGAGAAAAGATGTTTTCAAAGATGCGACCGAGTTCTAGTTCGTCTAAATCCAAGCCAAAGACGATCACGACGCCTACTGTATCTAACACTAAAATTAAAAAGGCTGGTAGTTTAAATACTGTTGCCTACTATAATATTACGAATACGGCATCTGTAAACGCCAGTTCGTTTGATACGGTATCCACGACTACTGGCACTTCTGGTGGCATGAGCGGCGGTGGTATGAAAGGTAGCGCTTCTACTGGTGATATCAGTATTGATGGGGTTTCAAGTACTAAACTAACCTCAACATTCGTTTCTAAATCGAATAAAATCGTTTCTGGGCGGAATATTACCACTAGTGATGCCAATACGAAAAACGTTGTAATTGAAAAAGAATTGGCAACGGAAAATGGTATTAAAGTCGGCGACACAATTACAGTTAAAATGACAACTTCAGGTAAGAAATCAATTAAATTAAAAGTTGTCGGAATTTACAAAGCAAAATCAACCAGCAGTACTGCGCCGGGTAGCGAACCAAGTAACACGATTTATACCAGCTACACGCTGCCTGCAACAATTACGGGTACAGAGGGTAAATCAAGCACGGTGACATATACGCTTGAAAATTCAGCAAAAGAAAAATCAACCACTAAAAAAATTAAAAGCATTATAAACAGTAGTTCATTTTCAGTAAGTTCAGACGATGCCAGTTACAAACAATTGTTACAACCAATGAAAAACGTGCAATCTTTTGCTAAGAAGATTGTTTGGTTAGTTGCGATTGCTGGAACAATTATTTTGGCGTTGATCATTATCTTGTCCGTTAGAACGCGCCAACGAGAAATCGGAGTTTTGGTTTCCTTGGGCGAATCTAAATTGCACATTGTCGGTCAATTGTTCTCCGAATTATTCGTTATTTTAATTGGTGCGATGGTTGTGGCCCTTCTGCTAGGGAGTTTTGTGGGCAACAAGGTTGGTAACCAATTATTAGCCCAGCAGCAGACCACCTCGGTTTCAAGCACCACAGGTTCGACTGGTGGACCTGGTGGTGGCGGAGCTCCTGGCTCAAGTCAGGCCGGCGGCGGTATGCGTGGCGGTGGCATGGCAACACAATCCGCGACGACAACTAGTGCATCAAATAAAAAAGCATTGAAGACGCTAAACACAAGTATCACGCCAAGTTCAGTGATTAAACTAGGTGGGATGGGGCTTGTAATCATAGCTTTAGCAGTCTGTGTGTCAGCTATCAGTATTTTGAGGTTGCGACCAAAAGATATATTGATTGGTGAATAAATGTGATTAAGAGTAATTTAACTAATTAAAAAACTTAAATGTATCTGGAGTGGAAGGATTGGCATGTCAAGTGTGTCAGTGATCCACACTGTTCCATATACCAATACCGGAATGACCAGATAATGCAAAATATGAGGAGTTGACGAAATGTTAACAGTTAAAAATTTAACCCACTGGTATGGAAAAGCCGATAAACCGCTGTATGAAGATGTAAACTTAAGTTTTGATTCTGATAAAGTTTACACAATTGTTGGTTCCTCAGGTTCTGGAAAAACAACTTTCCTATCCTTTATTGCGGGCTTAGATAAGCCCCAAAAGGGTGATATATTTCTAGATGGGACAAATATTAAAAAACTAGGTGCGACCAATTATCGCAAACATAAGGTAGCCATCGTGTTTCAACAGTATAATTTGCTGACGTACATGTCTGCTTTGGACAATATTATGACGGCACTTTCGGTGACCGACTCTGAACACCAAGGCGAAAAACAGTATGCTTTAGATTCATTAAAGAGTGTCGGGATTGAAGAAACGGACGCTAAGAAGAATGTGCAAAAACTTTCTGGAGGCCAACAACAACGTGTCGCAATTATCCGTGCCATGTTGGTGGATGCCAACATTGTCATCGCGGATGAGCCCACTGGAAATTTGGATGGTGAAAATTCGAGAATGATTATCAAATTATTCCAAGACTTGGCCCATGAGCATCATAAAACAGTGATTATTGTGACTCATGATCCAGAAATTACGGATCAGGGTGATGTAAAAATTAGTTTAGAGGATCGTAAATTTGTGGTTTCCTAACTAAAAATGCGAAGAGATGAGGTTAGGACAATATTATTCTTTGTCTTAACCTCATTTTATAGGTTAGAATAGATATGAGATAAAAAATGAAAGAAATTAGGGATGCAAGATGACAGATATCGTAAAAATATTATTAATTGAAGATGATCATCAGCTTTCAGACAGCGTGCGTGACTTTTTAGTTGATATTGGTTCAGTCAAACAGGCGTTTGATGGTGAAGAAGGCGAATATTTGGCGACGGAAGAACCTTATGACCTGCTGATCGTTGACCTGATGTTGCCGCTGATGAACGGTTTGGAAATCATTAAAAAAGTTCGCGAAGCTAAAATTGAAACACCAGTGTTAGTTTTAACGGCGAAAGATAGTTTGGAAGATAAAATCACGGGTTTTGACACGGGGGCCGACGATTATTTAACGAAGCCATTTCATCGTGAAGAATTAATCGTACGCGTGAAAGCTTTACTCAAACGAAGCGGGGTTTATCAAGATGATAAACGCTTGTTAGTTGATGATAACATGTGGTTAAATACGGAAAATCGTCAAGTGATGGTGGATGATCAACCTTTAAAGCTTGTGGGAAAAGAGTACGAGATTCTCGCTTATTTGGCACAAAATAAGAATATTATTGTTTCTCGAGAACAAATCTTTGATCGGATTTGGGGGATGGATTCAGACACAACGATTAATGTCGTAAATATTTATATTAGTAATTTACGGCGAAAATTAGAAAAGGCAGGCCGTCCCAAACTAATTCAAACTTTACGTAATGTAGGATTTCTTTTGGAAGTGAATTAATGGATAAAATAGTAAATAGAAAGCAGCAAATTAGACTGTTTCTGTTGGAATTTTTCAGTTTTTTAATTATTTTTACAGTTCTTGGAACGATCATTTTTTTGTTTTACCAGCGCAATACGTATAACAGCATTGATAGTACGTTGACACAGCGTACACAAATGGCCGCGAACAGTACAAATATGATGGGACCGCCAGATTTTCAAACAATTACGGTCTATTATAATTCTAAGGGAAAGATTCTAAACTCGCAGTATTTGAACAATATGGCGAGCACGGTTTCTAAAATTAAGGTCAATAAAAACCAGCTTAATAGAATTTTCAATATAAAGTCGGGAGATACAACGTTGCGTTGTGCCTACGTGAAGGTGCTTTCCAAAATGACCATGAAACGTGGGGATGACAAATTACTTAAAGCCAGTAAACAACCAAAATATGTCTTAGTTATAAAAAATGTAACGCCCGAACTTCAGGGTGTGAATCGCTTTAAAGACCTACTTTTGGCGTCCTTGATTATCTTTGGGCTGATTGTGTTCATCATTAGTTACATCATTTCACGGTACAACATGAAGCCGGTGTTAAAAGCGTGGAAACAACAAGAAGAATTTGTGGACAGTGCGGCTCATGAAATCAGAACTCCGTTAACAATTATTCAAAATAAGCTTGAAGGTTTAATGACAAAGCCCAATGATACGATTAAAGATCAAATTGGGGCCATCATCATGTCGCTTTCGGAAATTCGGCGGCTAAATGGACTAACCAGCGATATGCTGACGCTAGCACGGGCAAATTCCAACGTAATTACGTTAGAAAAAGCACCAGTTAACTTTTCTGAATTTATGAATGAAATTTTGGAACCTTATACGGATTTGATTGAGAGCGAAGACAAAAAATTAGTAACTTCAATTAATGTGGATAAACCTGTGTTGGTTGATGCCAAAAGGTTACATCAATTAATTGTTATTCTGTTGGATAATGCGATCAAATACACCCCAACTGGCGCAACGATTACAGTCAATAGTAGTATTGAAAATCGTAATTTAAAGATTCAGATTTGCGATACTGGGATCGGAATTAGCGATAAAAATAAGAAATCAGTTTTCAAGCGTTTTTATCGTGAAGAAAAATCTGGGAATAAACAGACAGGCGGTAATGGGTTAGGCTTATCAATTGCTGAATGGATCGTCAGAGCACACAATGGCCATATTAAAATAACTGATAATCCAGGTGGTGGTTCAATTTTCACCGTGTTATTACCAGTTGCAAAATAAAAATAGAAACATGTTGCTTTTTTCTGAGGAAAAATAAGCAGCATGTTTTTTGGTGATTCATAATTTAATTACATGGTCTTCATGAAAAATTCATACTTTTCCTTTAAAGTCTACCTTATAATAATTATAAGAAATTTGGAGGGATGATCATGCGAGATGAAGAATGCAGTTATCAACGATTTGAGGTTATTTGCAGCCAATGCCCAATGATTAAAAATGGTTTTAGCGGGCGAGCAATTAAAGAATACGAGAATACGTACTTAATCGAACTTGATATGAATACGGTTTGTAAAGAGGATCGTCGTTCGTTAATGCGCATTAAAGTCTTTAATGGTCGCGTAGTGATTGGGAAAAAATATATTCAAGCGATGAAAAATAAAACTGTGAACAGTAACGAAAAATTAGCATAAAAATACCGGGCGCTTACTTTAATTTGTAAGCGCCTTCTGTTATGTTTTAAAAAGAAGTGTTTAAAAAAAGTAATTAGTTTATGACCAGTTACTTTTTAGACACGTTTGCACTAGAAAATAAATTTTAGTGCATTTGGAGGAGAAGATTATGACAGATAGAATAATTGCCGTTGACATGGATGGAACTTTTTTAAATAGTGACCAGGATTTTGATCATGACTATTTTTTAAAATTGTATCCTCAAATGCAGGAAAAACATGTAACTTTCGTGGTTGCCAGTGGAAATCAAGATTCGCAGTTACGGGCGTTCTTCCCCAAAACAGCTTCGACTATTTGGTTTGTTTCCGATAATGGGGCCTTAGTAAAAGAACCAGATGAATCAGTCATGTATTCAGCAAAAATGGATCCAGCTGCATATCAGCATGCGATTCAATTCTTAGATAGTTTACCAGATGTGCATCCGATTGTTAGCGCAGTTCACAGTGCTTATATTCTAGATTCTGAGCCAAAATCATTTTCTGAAATGACCGCTAGATATTATTATAAATTGCAGTCAGTAAAAGACTGGGATGAGATTGATGATACGGTTTTGAAACTGGGAATGTCTTGTCCAGATGAGCAAACAGAGTCAATTGTAAAAATGCTTCAAAATGAGTTAGCCGGAGAGTTGTTGCCTGTTTCATCAGGGCATGGTGATATTGACCTGATTATTCCGCATACACATAAAGCGAACGCCATCAAGCGTGTCGCTAGTCAGCTCCATGTACCAATGACTAATGTGGTCGCTTTTGGTGATGGTGGCAATGATGCAGAAATGCTCAAAGAAGCTGGGCTTGGTTTTGCGATGGCTAATGCGCCGCAAACGATAAAGGCAATCGCAAACGATGTAGCGCCTGATCATGACCAAAATGGCGTTCTTGTTACGATTGAGAATTTATTAAAACAGTGGTAAAGAATTGAACACAAAAAACTTCCGAGGCTATTGTGGCTGCTTCGGAAGTTTTTTGTTGGTTATTTTTAGTGTTTAGAACGATTATACCGGATTCGAAAAAGGGTTCCCAGGACAAATGTGATTAACGCGATCGCATAAGTCCATCCTTTGTAAATCGGTAGTTGCTCACGGGCTTCTAGCAAATACTGATTTTGAAAAGCATTTTGATATTCACTGGTTAGCTTGGTTTGCACACCGGCGCCAATTGCAGAATTGATAATGAGTGGCGATATGCCATCAGATTCAAGCTGTTTTTTAACGCTGTCTTGAAATCCAGTTGGATCCACTTTGATTGCTTTACCCTCGTAAACCTGTTCGACGGCAGTTTTTAAATCAGGTTTAATGACGTCTGAGGTGACCCGAATCGTATAGCCGTCGTATTGTGGAATTTTTGCATTAACGGTGTCCGTAATTTGGTTCACAACTGGATCACTCGTGGCAACAATCACACCAAAACTTTTGTTGAAAACTGTCAATAAACAGATGACGGCTAATACAAAAATTACATATAGGAATGTTGAAAAAGCACGCGAACCATATTTTGGTTTAATAAGACGTTTATGTTGTTCTCTGATAATTGGCGCCTCCTTGGTGTAGATAAGTAAGTTTCTCCAAGACTAAGCCCCAAATAGAGTTTTGTCAATTTGACATGAGCTGATAGGGTTCTTCTTCAGGGTTAAACGTGGTGGCTAACCAGCTGAGGGGCGTATCTTTAACCATATTTTCATAGCCTTTTCGGGCAATGGCGTCATTCATGTCTTGCAGAGATTGAATACTACCGAATTGTTTGAGATGCATCGGATCGTTGACAGTTGTCTGGTTGAAAATAGGCGATGCCAATAGGACAGCTGCCGGTAAAGGTGTGGGCGTATCAAAATAATAGGTAGTATCCGGAAACTCCAAGATCGCAATGGTGTTATTGGAAACTCTTCCTGGATAATACACAGCAAAGCCCCGCATGATTAAGACGGTGAGTGATTTTAGCTGGTTAATGGGATAACTTTTGTATTGATTTCCCTCTATTAGAATCGTGATTTTGTCATCATCAAATGTAACGGTCGTTTTTGAACGCATTTTTGGATGTGCAACGCGGTGCTTGAGGATACTTTTGCCCCCACGTGGATATTCTTCGCCATTAATTTGAATGTGAGCCCAAGATAAGAAAGGATCAACCCCGTCTTTTTGAGGTTTAAATGTAATTTGAGATTTTAAAATATCAGCACTAATGTTCATAAGAATCTACCTCCCCATAACTTAAAATAGAAATATGAAAACGTTTACGTGATATCACACCGATATCGTAACACCGTTCTCACAAAAAAACAATCTATTTTAATTTTTAAAGGTGAGATCCTATAGCTCGAATGGATTATCGAAAAGTTCAAGCGATTTTTGACCACCAAACCGGTCATACCAAGGAGTTGCATAATTTTCGAGAATGTCATTTAAAGTCGTTAGATTTGTTTTGCCAGTTGTTGCTAACCAGTCTTTTAAGGCCGGCTCGCCTTGAGCAACATAAAGCTGAATGGCTTCCTCCCATAGTGACTGACCGACTAATATACCAGCAAACTTAGTCCCAGATTGACCAGCAAATTTAACTGCGGATTTAAAAGTTTCAATAGATTCTGGACCACTTTTATATAAGAATGGGCGGGTGGTTGTGTCGCTAGCTTCTTTGAAGAGTTTAGCCGCTTCTCGTTTTGAATAAACGGGAGTCACGTCAGTTTCAGCAAAGCCTTCCACAAATTGCAAATTAACTGGCATTTCAATTTGAAGCATGTCAATATGATATCGTGATTTAGTTAACTCCTTGATAGTATCAATGATTAACGCTGGCTGGATTTTAGCAAATGCTGCACTTGTTTTATCTGTAACGGCGTCATCGTAAACAATTGGTTCGATAAAAAGTGGTAAGTCAGCTGCCAAAGCTTCGGCACCAATACGTTCCAAAAAGGCTTGTTTTTGATCATTAATCTGCGCGTCACCATGGGGATTGTAAGCCACCCGTACTTTTACACCGTTTGTTTTGGTGTGGGCGAGACGATTTAAAGAAAGACTGGATAAAAGCCGCGGAAAATGATTGTTTTTAGAATTATCTGGTTCAGAGCAATCGTAGGCAGTGATGAGACCCGCTTGAGTAGTTTTAGTCTTCATGGCTTCGGATCCGAGTTCTTGATCCAGTAAAATTCCTGAGGCGTAAGGAGAAAGGTATTCAGAAAGTAATTGTTTGAATTCATAACATTGTTTTTTATTAAATTGATGGCCAGATTGTTCCTGTGATTGCGCCATTAATTTTTGAAACGATTTACGCTGATCGAGGCCTAAGATAGTTAAGGTCCCTTCGTCATCAGCTAATTTTTGAAGGTTTTCAAATTTACCACGTGATAGTTTTGTTGGCATGGATTTTTTCTCCTTTTTGGTATTAATATTTTGTTCTAATTATATTCTCAATCAGTCCATCTGTGCTAGGTCAGTAAAATAACTTCTGGTGAAACTGAGTACAGAGTAACCGTATCACAACGTTTAGAAAGATGAAATTGTTCCGTTGCAATGGAGAGCTTAAATGGCATTAAAATGCTATAATGATGGAAATATTTCACGAGGTGATTTTATGGATCATAAGGCAGAAATAAAGGCTTATTGGCAATCGTTTGTAAGCAAACATCATCTTCAAAATGCTACTTACAGTGCTTGGGCGTTTGGTAATAGTCCTGAAATGGCAAATGAATTGGCAGATCTTACGTTTAAGGGAATCAAAACGGCGACAACTTCGGCATATGACTTATATGAAGAAAACGAACCTTATCCGCAAGTGGGCGAATATAACATTATTTTGGATGGCAGTGGGCATCCGGTATGCATTACCAAGACCGTGGTAACCGAAATTATGCCATACAAAAATATGACAGCTGAACATGCTTACCATGAAGGTGAGGGTAACCGGACTTTAGCTTATTGGCGGAGTGTTCATGAACCATTCTTTAGAAACGAGTTTAAGGAAGCTGGCCAAACGTTCACTGAAGACATGACCTGTTTTTGTGAAGTTTTCGAAGTTGTTGGCTAAGCATTTTTAACGCGTGATTCAAGAGCCAATAACTGACGTTTCAACGGTAATCCGCCGTGATAGCCGCCAATTGAACCATCTTTGTGCAAGACGCGGTGACAAGGAACAACGATTTGATTGGGATTTCTTCCGACGGCATTGGCAACCGCTCGAGCAGCAGTTGGTCGGCCAATTTTTTCGGCTAGGGCGCTATAAGTAGTCGTTTCTCCGTAGGGAATGGTCTGTAGGGCCTGCCAGACGGATTTTTGAAAAGGGGACCCATTAAATTCAATTGGAAGAGTAAACTGCTGGGATTTGCCGAGCAGCAAATTTTTGAGTGCCGTTTTATAAGGATTCGTTTTGTCGGAATTTTTTAAGAGCTGGGCATTAGCAATGTAGTGGTGCAGTTCTTCTTCTGAATTGCTGGACCCTACGAATGCTAGCCCATGGTCGCCAACAGCAATTAGGTAGGTGTAGTCTGAAACTGTGACCCGATCGATGTACAAAGTTTTCATGATGGCCTCCAAAAAACGTGATTTTGTCTAAATTATAACAAATAAGTAGACAAATGAATTTAAAAAGAAACTAATCAATAAGGGATGATGTTGTGAACGAACAGTTAGATTTTGAAACGGGTGTGAGAGAGGCAATCCCAACAGTTTTGGGATACATAGGAATTGGCCTTGCTTTTGGAGTCGTCGGGAAAACAAGTGGTTTGAGTGTTTTAGAAATATTTTTAATGTCGCTAATTACATATGCGGGGTCGGCACAATTTATTATGGTGAGCTTAATGCTGGTTGGAAGCTCCATTCCATTCATCATGTTGTCGGTCTTTTTGGTTAATGCGCGATTCATTTTGATGAGCACCACAGTTGCCCAATATTTTCGGAAGGATTCACTGGGACAAAACATTGGCATCGGATCGTTGTTAACTGACGAATCGTTTGCATTGAGTATGAACAAGCTTAATTTCACGGATCATCATCTCAAACCTGGCTGGATTCATGGTGCAAACATTGTGGCTTACTTAACGTGGGCGTTTGCCACAGCAGCTGGCGGATTATTGGGTAATTTGGTGGGCGATCCGAAAGCATTTGGGCTGGATTTTGCTTTGGTGGCAATGTTCATTGGCTTACTTTATCTACAAATGATTACGGATAAAAGTAAGGCCTTTGTTTTTCAAATTTTTATGGTCGTGGTAGTCTGCTTTTTGATGTATGGATTAACGATTTTCTTTTCAAATAATGTAGCGCTGATTGTGACAACGTTGGTCGGCTGCTTTTTAGGGATGGTGATTGAACAATGGCGCTCACGATGAACGTATTATGGACAATTATCGGGTGTGGCATCGTGACTTGGCTATCACGGGTAATCCCATTTGTCCTGGTTAAAAACTTTGATTTGCCAAAATGGCTGATTCAGTATTTAAGCTTTGTGCCATTGGTGATTATGACGGCCTTAATTATGGAAAATATTTTTACCCATCATGCGGGGTCATTGCCAACGGTTAATTATGAAAATCTGCTTGCAACAGTACCGACTTTTGTGGCGGCCATTATTTCAAAAAGTCTGATTGTGATTGTTGTGGTGGGGATTGTAAGCATGGCGTTGATTCGGTTGGCTTTTTAAAAAAATTCTTGACTTATCAATATAACTCTCTTAACATGAAACTAATATCAAAAGCAATGCGATAATCGAAGTAGCAGACTGCCCAACATTTCAGAGATCTGGTGGTATTGAGAACCAGAATGTGGTGGTTGTGAATTACAGTTATCAAGCTTCTAAATCTATAAATTAGCGATTCATCTCGTTATCGATGTTGAGTGGTTGCAGTTAATTGCAATAACTTGGGTGGTAACGCGGAGAATTTCGTCCCTAGAGTCTTTATTGACTTTAGGGACTTTTTTTATACTATTTGAAACAAAAAATGAGGAGGAACGGTTATGAATATTATTGATGAACTAAAATGGCGTGGGGCTGTGAATCAAACAACTGACGAAGAGGGGCTACGCGAATTAGCAGAGAAGCAACAAATTGGCTTGTACTGTGGGGTGGATCCTACGGGTGACAGTTTGCATATTGGCCATTTGATTCCTTTTATGATGTTGAAACGATTCCAACTCCAAGGCCATCATCCAGTAATTGTTATTGGTGGTGGAACGGGTGCGATTGGTGATCCGTCTGGTAAAAATTCAGAACGAGTTTTGCAGACGATGGACCAAGTTAAACATAATGAAGATGCCATATCTGCACAAATGATTAAATTGTTTGGGACAGAAAATTTCACCATTGTAAATAACTATGATTGGCTTTCAAAGTTGTCTTTGTTAGATTTTCTTCGCGATTACGGAAAGCTTTTTAACGTCAACACGATGTTGAACAAAGAAGTTGTGGCAAGTCGTTTGGAAGTGGGAATTTCTTTCACGGAATTTACTTACCAAATTTTGCAGTCCATTGATTTTCTTCATCTATACAAACATGAAAATGTGCAACTCCAGATTGGTGGTGCCGATCAATGGGGAAATATTACTGCCGGAATCGATTTAATTCATAAGGTTGAAGGTTCAGATACGGACGTGTTTGCGCTCACGATCCCATTAATGCTTAAGGCTGATGGGACAAAGTTTGGAAAAACGGCTGGTGGCGCTGTATGGTTGGATCCAAAGAAGACTTCACCATATGAATTCTACCAATTTTGGATTAATCAAGATGACCGGGATGTTGTGAAATACTTGAAGTACTTTACATTCTTAGGTGAAGACGAGATTAACGAATTAGCAGATAAGGTTCAGACGCATCCAGAAAAACGGGAAGCTCAGCGCCGTTTGGCGGAAGAAGTGACCAAATTTGTGCATGGTGAACAGGCGGTAGTGGAGGCCCAACACATTACTCAAGCATTGTTCTCCGGTGAAGTGCAAGACCTAACAGCAGAAGAAATTGAACAAGGTTTTAAGAATATGCCTTCTGTTGAGGTTAGTGATGAAAAGAAAAATATCATTTTATGGCTAGTGGATGATACAAAGATTGAGGCATCAAGACGCCAAGCACGAGAAGATGTAAAAAACGGAGCTATTCGGATTAATGGTGAAAAGGTGCAGGATGTAGACGCTGAAATTGATCCTAGTGCGCATTTTGACGGCAAGTTTGTGATTGTGCGTCGTGGAAAAAAGAAGTACTTTTTGGCTAGGGTTAAGTAAAGTGAGTGAGGCAAAACGGTAAGAGGCTGATTGTAAGCACAACGGATGCGGGATCGCAATCCCGCGGGAGTTGTGCTTACAATCAGTCTCTTGTTTTGCCGAGCTGTCCTAAGGCATAGCAAAAAAGTGCAGTAAGAGTGGTGCTGGATGCGAGTTCTTGCGGCCAAACTGTGCCACAAGAATCGACAGCGAACGGAATAAGAAAGATTTTCGTTTCAAAAATCAACCAACGAAATGGAGTAGTGCGGGATCGCAATCCCGCGGGAAGCATACTTATTTCCGGCCTTTTGACGTGCCAAACTGTCCTAAGGCTTAGCGAAAGATCGCCACTGGCTTCGAAACTGCAACTACTATATAGAAGAAAAAATAAAAAACGACTAGTTTTCAAGCAGTAAAATTGCTTGTTGAAACTAGTCGTTTTGTTTATTTAACGGGCTGTCCTAAGTAATCAGCTTGATAACGGTTTGCGAGATAGTCGTGAATTTCCGTCAACATTAGTTTCGTGGAGGGCGCCTCTGCTTGAGTTTTATTGACACTAAGGCAAATTGTTCGGTAATACTGATGAGAAAATGGATAAACATTGACATCACCAGTCAATTTTTGAAGAGCTAGTTGAGGCAAGATTCCAAACCCAAGGCCACTTTCTACCATTGAAAGAATGGATTGATCATCAATAGAGTACGAAAGGGCATTTGGTGCAACAGCGTAGCGATCCAAAGTCTTCTTTGTGTCACGATCATAATCGATTTGTTGCAAAATGAAGCGGTAGTCGCCAATATCGTCAGTTGTGATATAGGTTTTATTTTTAGGGACAAAGTTAGCGGGCGTGACGCAATAAATGGGGTCAGCTACTAATGACTCGGTAGTTAATTGTGCGTCTACAGGCAGTGCGGCAAAACCAATGTCGACTGTGCCAATTCTTGTCATTTCGGCAATTTCTGAAAACGTTCCTTGAGTGATGGTTACATCAACACCGGGATATTTTTTCTTGAAATGTTGGATAATGGTGGGCAACCAATTAATGCAGACACTACTGAACGCACCTATCCGGATCGTACCTGAGTTTAAACCCCGAATTTGATCGGCAACTTGTTGTAATTGTGATTCACTATTTAAAATATTTTGAATAACTGGCAGAATTTGTTGACCGTCAGGGGTGATCTCCACACCAGTCCGGTTTCGAATGAATAGAGGAAAGCCGAGATCATTTTCTAGTTGGCTGATAGCATGGCTTACCGCGCTGGGAGTAACGTTTAAAACTTTTGCAGCCTGACCAAAATTTTTAGTTGTGACAACTTGTGCAAATATTTCGTAAGAAAAATTAGCCATATTAGCCTCCGCTTTAGTTTGGTAGTGAAAAGGATTCACATTTTATTGAGAACGTTGAGTTTTACTTCATATTAAATAATTAGTATCATGGAGTCAATAAGTATTGTAGATATTATGGGAGGAAATAGAAATGACAGAAGAATTTGCAAGTCGGGTTTCGATAACGTCAAAAAGCGGGTTGAATGCAATCTATCCGAGTCATGACCCGGAAATGATCTCTTTTACTGGAGGATTTCCAGATGCAAGTCTGTTTCCTACCCAAGAGCTTGGCGACAGCTTTCAAAATGTTATTAGTGGAAAGCAGACGCCGTTCCAATATCAAATTGGTGAAGAGTCTGAGCCGTTGCGTAACCAAATTTCCCAATTATTAGCGGCTGATGGGACGCAAGTGGACGCTTCTAAAATTATGGTGACCCAAGGCGCACAGCAAGGATTAGACTTGGTTGCTAAACTTTTGATCAATAAAGGGGATGGCCTGGTAGTTGAAGGGCCCACTTACATTGGGGCTTTGGCTGCGTTCGATGCGTATGAACCAACCTACTATACAGTAGGGATGGAAGAAGACGGAATGAACCTTGTAGATTTGAAAAAAATTTTAATTCAGCAACACGTAAAACTAATTTATACAATTCCTGATTTTCAAAATCCGACGGGAACAGTTATGTCGTTAGCTAAACGGAAACAGTTGGTTGAACTGGCTAATCGTTATGATGTTCTGCTATTAGAAGATGCTCCCTATCGTTGGCTACGTTATGAAGGGGAATCATTACCTACTTTAAAGTCACTGGATACTCAAGATCGCGTGATTCAATTGGGTAGTTTTTCGAAAATCTTAGCACCTGCCCTGCGTTTAGGATGGCTAACAGCAGGAAATGACCTTTTTGAACGACTACAAGAACTTAAAGGTGGCTCCGATTTAGAAACTTCTAGTTTGATGATACAAACGGTTGACTACTATTTAACACATTACGATTTGAATGAGCACTTGGGCAAGCTGCAAAAGAGCTATCAAGTTAAACGGAATGCCATGATGAATGCAATGGAAAGATACTTACCGGATTTTGCTCACTATACAAAACCGCAAGGAGGATTCTTTACTTGGTTGACAGTGCCTGAGGATCTTGACTTGGAAAAAGTGCAAAATAATCAGTTAAAACCCAGTTTTCACGTGATGATGATTCCATCTACCAATCTATTTCCAGATAAGACACATCGAAATGGTGCAAGAATCAGTTTCAGTAATGTAACTCTTTCACAGATTGATTTAGGAATACAACGGCTATCAAATGGCCTGTCTAGCGGTTATCAAAAGAGATCCGTTTAAATTGGTATAGGTGAAATTGGTGAAAGCTTTTCGAAAGAAATGAAATTAATTTGAAAAAGTGCTTGACGAAATGTTCTCAGGTTGTTATATTTATATACGTTGTCTGACGGAGATAAGCGTGCCAAGACGAAAAAAGAAATAAAAGTTTTTCTTGACAAGCTTTTCACCAGATGATATACTTATAAAGTTGTCGCGGTTGATAAGTTACAAAGACCGAAACGGCAATTGGTAGACCTTTGAAAACTGAACAAAGTTTCGACAAAGTAAAATGTGTAGGGTCTTCAAATGAAAATTTTGAAGCAAACATTTGCGAAGTCAATTCGTTTTAAACAATGAAACAACAAATGAGCTTGTAAAAACTCAAGTATAATATGAGAGTTTGATCTTGGCTCAGGATGAACGCTGGCGGCGTGCCTAATACATGCAAGTCGGACGCACTTTCGTTGAATGATTTAGAGATGCTTGCATCGAAGATGATTTTAACTATAAAGTGAGTGGCGAACGGGTGAGTAACACGTGGGTAACCTGCCCAGAAGTGGGGGATAACACCTGGAAACAGATGCTAATACCGCATAATAAAGTAAACCGCATGGTTTTCTTTTAAAAGATGGCTTCGGCTATCACTTCTGGATGGACCCGCGGCGTATTAGCTAGTTGGTGAGATAAAGGCCCACCAAGGCTGTGATACGTAGCCGACCTGAGAGGGTAATCGGCCACATTGGGACTGAGACACGGCCCAGACTCCTACGGGAGGCAGCAGTAGGGAATCTTCCACAATGGACGAAAGTCTGATGGAGCAACGCCGCGTGAGTGATGAAGGCTTTAGGGTCGTAAAACTCTGTTGTTGGAGAAGAACGTGTGTGAGAGTAACTGCTCATGCAGTGACGGTATCCAACCAGAAAGCCACGGCTAACTACGTGCCAGCAGCCGCGGTAATACGTAGGTGGCAAGCGTTATCCGGATTTATTGGGCGTAAAGCGAGCGCAGGCGGTTTCTTAAGTCTAATGTGAAAGCCTTCGGCTTAACCGAAGAAGTGCATTGGAAACTGGGAAACTTGAGTGCAGAAGAGGACAGTGGAACTCCATGTGTAGCGGTGAAATGCGTAGATATATGGAAGAACACCAGTGGCGAAGGCGGCTGTCTGGTCTGTAACTGACGCTGAGGCTCGAAAGCATGGGTAGCGAACAGGATTAGATACCCTGGTAGTCCATGCCGTAAACGATGAATGCTAAGTGTTGGAGGGTTTCCGCCCTTCAGTGCTGCAGCTAACGCATTAAGCATTCCGCCTGGGGAGTACGACCGCAAGGTTGAAACTCAAAAGAATTGACGGGGGCCCGCACAAGCGGTGGAGCATGTGGTTTAATTCGAAGCTACGCGAAGAACCTTACCAGGTCTTGACATCTTCTGCTAACCTAAGAGATTAGGCGTTCCCTTCGGGGACAGAATGACAGGTGGTGCATGGTTGTCGTCAGCTCGTGTCGTGAGATGTTGGGTTAAGTCCCGCAACGAGCGCAACCCCTATTATTAGTTGCCAGCATTAAGTTGGGCACTCTAGTGAGACTGCCGGTGATAAACCGGAGGAAGGTGGGGACGACGTCAAATCATCATGCCCCTTATGACCTGGGCTACACACGTGCTACAATGGACGGTACAACGAGTTGCGAGACCGCGAGGTTAAGCTAATCTCTTAAAACCGTTCTCAGTTCGGACTGCAGGCTGCAACTCGCCTGCACGAAGTTGGAATCGCTAGTAATCGCGGATCAGCATGCCGCGGTGAATACGTTCCCGGGCCTTGTACACACCGCCCGTCACACCATGAGAGTTTGTAACACCCAAAGCCGGTGGAGTAACCTTCGGGAGCTAGCCGTCTAAGGTGGGACAGATGATTGGGGTGAAGTCGTAACAAGGTAGCCGTAGGAGAACCTGCGGCTGGATCACCTCCTTTCTAAGGATATTTAGAAACGGAAACCTACACATATGTCGAAACTTTGTTTAGTTTTGAGAGGTTTACTCTCAAAATTTGTTCTTTGAAAACTAAATAATATCGAAAAATTTTCTAATTTTAATTATCAGATAATTAAACCGAGAACATTGCGTTTTATAGAGTTTTACAACAAGATTAGTTCTTAAAATAATCGCTAAACTCAAAACCACTTTATCTTCGATAAAGTTAGGTTAAGTTATAAAGGGCGCATGGTGAATGCCTTGGCACTAGGAGCCGATGAAGGACGGGACTAACACCGATATGCTTCGGGGAGCTGTAAGTAAGCTTTGATCCGGAGATTTCCGAATGGGGAAACCCAACAACATTAATCCGTTGTTACCACTACGTGAATTCATAGCGTGGCTGGAGGTAGACGTGGGGAACTGAAACATCTCAGTACCCACAGGAAGAGAAAGAAAAATCGATTCCCTGAGTAGCGGCGAGCGAAAGGGGAACAGCCCAAACCAGGAAGCTTGCTTCCTGGGGTTGTAGGACTGAACATTTGAGTTACCAAAGATTTTCATAGCCGAACAGTCTGGGAAGACTGGCCAGAGCGGGTGATAGCCCCGTAGGCAAAATGAAGATCCCTCAGTTCAGGATCCTGAGTACGGCGGAACACGTGTAACTCCGTCGGAATCCGGGAGGACCATCTCCCAAGGCTAAATACTCCCTAGTGACCGATAGTGAACCAGTACCGTGAGGGAAAGGTGAAAAGCACCCCGGAAGGGGAGTGAAACAGTTCTTGAAACCATGTGCCTACAAGAAGTCAGAGCCCGTTAATGGGTGATGGCGTGCCTTTTGTAGAATGAACCGGCGAGTTACGTTTGCATGCCAGGTTAAGTTGAAGAAACGGAGCCGTAGCGAAAGCGAGTCTGAATAGGGCGACTGAGTATGCAGATGTAGACCCGAAACCAAGTGACCTACCCATGTCCAGGTTGAAGGTGCGGTAAAACGCACTGGAGGACCGAACTCGTGTACGTTGAAAAGTGCTGAGATGAGGTGTGGGTAGCGGTGAAATTCCAAACGAACTTGGAGATAGCTGGTTCTCTCCGAAATAGCTTTAGGGCTAGCCTCGGACTTAGGATCATGGAGGTAGAGCCACTGTTTGGACTAGGGGCCCATCTAGGGTTACTGAATTCAGATAAACTCCGAATGCCATTGATTTATGTCCGGGAGTCAGACGGTGAGTGATAAGATCCATCGTCGAAAGGGGAACAGCCCAGACCACCAGTTAAGGTCCCTAAATATATGTTAAGTGGAAAAGGATGTGGAGTTGCATAGACAACTAGGATGTTGGCTCAGAAGCAGCCATCATTTAAAGAGTGCGTAATAGCTCACTAGTCGAGTGATTCTGCGCCGAAAATGTACCGGGGCTTAAACATATTACCGAGACTGTGGATGCCACCGTAAGGTGGCGTGATAGGAGAGCGTTCTAAGGGCGATGAAGGCAGACCGTGAGGACTGTTGGAGCGCTTAGAAGTGAGAATGCCGGTATGAGTAGCGAAAGACAGGTGAGAATCCTGTCCACCGAATGACTAAGGTTTCCTGGGGAAGGCTCGTCCTCCCAGGGGTAGTCGGGACCTAAGTCGAGGCCGAGAGGCGTAGACGATGGATAACAGGTTGAGATTCCTGTACTAGTTAAACTTGTTTGAACAATGGAGGGACGCAGTAGGCTAAGGAAAGCACACAGTTGGATAAGTGTGCCCAAGCAACAAGTCTTAGATAGAGTCAAATGCTTTATCTTTTAAGGACAAGTTGTGATGGGGAGCGAAATTTAAGTAGCGAAGTTCCTGATGTCACACTGCCGAGAAAAGCTTCTAGTTAGAGTTTAACTACCCGTACCGCAAACCGACACAGGTAGTCGAGGAGAGTATCCTAAGGTGTGCGAGAGAACTCTCGTTAAGGAACTCGGCAAAATGACCCCGTAACTTCGGAAGAAGGGGTGCTGATCGCAAGATCAGCCGCAGTGAATAGGCCCAGGCGACTGTTTATCAAAAACACAGGTTTCTGCAAAATCGTAAGATGACGTATAGGGGCTGACACCTGCCCGGTGCTGGAAGGTTAAGTGAATGAGTTAGCTTCGGCGAAGCTTTGAAATGAAGCCCCAGTAAACGGCGGCCGTAACTATAACGGTCCTAAGGTAGCGAAATTCCTTGTCGGGTAAGTTCCGACCCGCACGAAAGGTGTAACGATCTGGGCACTGTCTCAACGAGAGACTCGGTGAAATTATAATACCCGTGAAGATGCGGGTTACCCGCGACAGGACGGAAAGACCCCATGGAGCTTTACTGTAGCTTGATATTGAGTGTTTGTACAACTTGTACAGGATAGGTAGGAGCCGTAGATACCGGAACGCTAGTTTCGGTGGAGGCGTTGGTGGGATACTACCCTCGTTGTGTGAACCCTCTAACCCGCGCCACTAAGCGTGGCGGGAGACAGTGTCAGGTGGGCAGTTTGACTGGGGCGGTCGCCTCCTAAAGAGTAACGGAGGCGCCCAAAGGTTCCCTCAGAATGGTTGGAAATCATTCGCAGAGTGTAAAGGCACAAGGGAGCTTGACTGCGAGACAGACAGGTCGAGCAGGGACGAAAGTCGGGCTTAGTGATCCGGTGGTACCGTATGGAAGGGCCATCGCTCAACGGATAAAAGCTACCCTGGGGATAACAGGCTTATCTCCCCCAAGAGTTCACATCGACGGGGAGGTTTGGCACCTCGATGTCGGCTCATCGCATCCTGGGGCTGTAGTCGGTCCCAAGGGTTGGGCTGTTCGCCCATTAAAGCGGTACGCGAGCTGGGTTCAGAACGTCGTGAGACAGTTCGGTCCCTATCCGTCGCGGGCGTAGGAAATTTGAGAGGATCTGTCCTTAGTACGAGAGGACCGGGATGGACATACCGCTGGTGTACCAGTTGTTCCGCCAGGAGCATCGCTGGGTAGCTACGTATGGATGAGATAAACGCTGAAAGCATCTAAGTGTGAAACTCGCCTCGAGATGAGATTTCCCATTCCATTTATGGAAGTAAGACCCCTGAGAGATGATCAGGTAGATAGGTTGGGAGTGGAAGTGTAGTGATACATGGAGCGGACCAATACTAATCGGTCGAGGACTTAACCACAAAGTGGTGTTCTCAAAGAGAAGATTTCGATATTATTTAGTTTTGAGAGAATAAATTTCTTTCACACGAGCCGCGGAAGTGGATCGGAGAAGTGTGGTGACGATAGTGAGAAGGATACACCTGTTCCCATGTCGAACACAGAAGTTAAGCTTCTTAACGCCGAGAGTAGTTGGGGGATCGCTCCCTGCGAGGGTAGGACGTTGCCATGCACTTAGTAAGTTCCCTTAATTGGGAGCTTTTTTTGTGTCTAAATAGTCATTTTAATCAAATATGGTATACTTATTATTGCCACTGTAGCTCAGCTAGGTAGAGCACTTCCATGGTAAGGAAGGGGTCATCGGTCCGAATCCGATAAGTGGCTTAAATAAAAAATATCATGAGAAAAAGTCATTGAAAAATCAATGGCTTTTTTTGTGTCGAATCAAAGGCTGGTAGATATTTAAGCTTAGGTTGCGAACAATAAATATACTTCGTTTTATGAACCGCTACCAAAAAGTCCTCGATTTTTTTCGTGAGAAGTGTATAATCAATAAAAATGTGTAAAATTCTAAGGAGGAAATTTTTAATGGAAACCAAAGATCGATACGCAGTAGATATTGTTCCCTTTGAAGACCGTCATATGTCTTATTGGGATATGTTCGCTACTTGGATTGGTGCTAACGCAAACAATGGAACGTGGTTTGTAGGTGGAATTATTGCTGCCTGTGGTTTCTGGGGTGGTATTCATGCTTTAATTATTGCTTCAAGTATTTCGTACATATTTTTATCACTTGTAGGCTACATGGGATATAAAACAGGCGCTTCAACGATGGCTGTTTCCCGTGCTTCTTTTGGAATTCGGGGGAGTGTTGTTCCTTCAGTTGTTAACGTGACTCAATTCGTGGGTTGGACAGCTGTTAACACTTTTATCGCTGCTACTTCCATGTCATATATTTTACATTCATTATTAGGTTGGCCAGTTTATGGACAACCCGGTGGCGCTAAAGGATTGATTTTTGGTATCTTAGTTATGAGTATTTTACACTTAATAAGTATTTCTGCCGGACAACGGTCGATTCAAATCATTGAGCGAATAGGGATAATTCTCGTTATCATATTCGTTATATGGGAATCGATCGTTGTTTTTCGTGATGTATCGTTTTCTCAAATTGCGAATTGGAAGGTGCCAACTCATCAAAAAATGCCTTTTGGCAGTGCAATCGATACACTTGCCGCATTTAATCTAGCTTGGGTTACGGCCGGCGCGGATTTTACCCGGTTTACTAATAAGAAGAACACTGCAGTTACTGCTCCGTTTCTTGGGGCTGACATAGGTGTGTTCTGGTTTGCCTTTATTGGTTTGGTTGCCACAATTAGTATTGCAGTAACTTCTGGAGTTTACGATGCCAACAATTCTGATCCAAGTACAATTGCGAATCGGTTGGGACTAGGATCAATTGCCATGATTGTCATTGTGTTAACCAGTATGACTGCCAATGCGGTTAATTTACAAGCAGCTGGGTCAGCCGTTAATAATATTTTTCCAAAACTAAGTCTTAAAAAATCGCTGTGGATTGTCACAATTCTTGCCACTTTAGTTACTTTTATTCCGGTCTTTGTCGGAAGGTTCTTGGATACATTTACGGCATTTTTGGATTACGTTGGCATGGTACTTGGCCCGATCGTCAGTATTATGTGTGTGGATTTCTACTTGGTTCGAAGACGACACTATCAGGCAACAGAGTTATCTCGCAAAGGTGGTCGGTATTGGTATCGAGGCGGTATTCATTGGCTGGCCTTTTGCTTGTGGGTCGTGGGTGTGCTAGTTTATTTGCTGCTTCAACATGTAGCTTGGATTCGAAATTATACCGGTGCAACATTCATTACAATGATTTTGGTAGGAATTGCGTATTACGTCGTTATGAAGATTAAATGCCATATATTACTTAGTCATTCAAATTAATAAAACCGAGGAGTGTAAATCATGTTAATTAAAAATGTTTATATTGAAAATAATGCGAATAAACAGGACGTAAGGATTGAGGATGGTAAGTTTGCAGAAATTGACGCACACTTAGCTCCACGAGAAAATGAAAAGATCATCGAAGCTGATGGAAAATTATTATTACCCCCATTTGTTGATTCTCATGTTCATTTGGATGCAACGTTAACTGCTGGAGATCCGGAGTGGAATCAAAGTGGCACGCTGTTTGATGGCATTCGAATTTGGTCAGAACGGAAGAAAAAATTAACGCGCGAAGATGTTAAAACCCGAGCAAAAGCCACGATTCGGAAACAAATTGAAAATGGTATTCAAGTAGTTCGAAGTCATGTGGATACGACAGATCCTACAATGACGGCTTTGGAAGCTTTGTTAGAAGTTAAAGCGGAAATGAAAGATGAAGTGGAAATTCAGTTGGTCGCTTTCCCACAGGAAGGGGTATTATCTTATCCTCAGGGTAAGGAGCTATTGGAAACAGCCGTTAAAGAGGGTGCAGATGTGATTGGCGGAATTCCCCACTACGAATTTACACGTGATTACGGCGTCCAATCCTTAAAATATATTACAGACCTGGCCGAAAAATATGATCGTTTGATCGATGTGCATTGTGATGAAATTGACGATCCCAACTCACGTAACTTAGAGGTACTTGCAACTTTAGCCTATGAGACTGGGTTGTCTGATCGCGTCACAGCCAGTCACACCACTGCGATGGGCTCATATAATAATGCATACTGCTACAAACTGTTTCGTTTATTGAAACTCGCCAACATTAACATGGTTTCAAATCCACTTGTGAACATTCATTTAGGTGGTCGTTTTGATACGTATCCGAAGCGGCGCGGGATTACCCGTATTAAAGAATTGAATGAAGCAGGGATTAATGTATCGTTTGGAGAAGATGATATTAAGGATCCTTGGTACCCAATGGGAAACGGTAATATGATGGATGCCGTGCATATGGGGATTCATGCTGAGCAACTCATGGGTTACCAAAGTATCATGGATTCATATAATTTTGTAACGAACAATGCCGCAAAGACTCTGCATATAAGTGATCATTATGGAATTGAAGTCGGGAAACCTGCTAATTGCATTATTATGAATAACAATAATTTTTATAATGCCTTAAATGAGCATTCGGAAGTCTTATATTCGATTCGCCAAGGGAAAGTATTAGTTGAAACTAAACCTAAAGATGCAATAATCCCTTTATGGTTGTCAGATGAAATAATATAATTCATCTGATTATCATGGAGGGATTTTTCTATGCCTAGATCTAAATATACAGCGGCTGAAAAATTAGCGATATTGACGGAATTTAAACAGTCAAACTTATCTTTAGGTAACTTTGCCAAACACAATAAGGTTGCAACCCAAACTGTGAAAGATTGGCAAGTAAAGTATCAAAGTGGCGGGACCGAAGAGCTTTCCGAAGCCCATCATAACAAGCATTACTCTAAGGAGTTAAAACGGGAAGCCATTAGTGATTTTTTGAATGGTGAAGGCAAGTATCGTGAAATAGCTATAAAGTATGGATTACGATCAACGACTCAGATACTCAATTGGGTTTCCAGGTATAATAGGGATAAACAAATAACGGCCTCGCCGTTTAGAAAGCAGGTCCCTATTATGAGTCGTAAAACCAACTTTAAGGAACGTATTGAGGTTGTCGAATATGTGACAAGACACAAACATAGTTATGCTGAAGCAGCCGAACATTTCGCTGTTTCTTATCAGCAAGCACGCTCATGGGTACTTAAAACAAAACAAGCTGGCTATGAAGCTCTGATTGATAATCGTGGACATCATAAACAACTAAGTGAACTAACTGATTTAGAAAAAGCTAATTTGCGAATCCGACAACTAGAATCAGAGTTGAAAGATAAAGAACTTATGGAAGCCTTCATAAAAAAATTTCAAGAAATTCAGCGCAGGGAGTGAATAAACAGCATCGACTGGCATATCAGGCCATAAGTGAAGTCAGTCAGGGGAAACAAGGAGCGGTCACCAAACTACTTAAAGTTGTCGGCGTAAGCCGTCAAGCTTATTACAAAGGAATTAATCGCCAAATAACATCTTGGGAAAGACAAGATAAAGTACTTAAGGAGCGTGTCCAATACTGGTTTGATTTTCATTTTCAAGGAATAGGAGCTGGGAATCTTCTTACTAACCTAGAAAAAGATAACCAAGTCACTTTTGCTGTGACACTTAAACAAGTGAAACGAATTATGCGTGAACTCGGATTACGCTGTGAAATCAAGGTTAAGAAACATAATCGGGTTAAACAGTCTGATCAATATATCCTGGATAACACTTTAAATCGGGTCTCTGTCAAACTGTATTGGTAGAGATTTTTGAAGGCATGTTCACTTCGGTGAATGTGCTTTTTGTTTACTCATGAATTAAACTGATACGAATGAAGAAGTTATGAATATTTCGAAAACCAAAACAGCTACGCTTTAATACCTTGATTTTGCGATTAAGTCCTTCAATAGGACCGTTAGAATACGGATAACGACAACTGTTGAGCACTGCTGAGCCGTTCTTAACGAAGGTTGAAATGGTGACGTCCATTTGATTACCAGCTACTTGGTAGTTGGTAATCAAATTTTTAAATCCCGTGGCATTCTTTTGGTGGATAGCAGTTAGAATGCCTTGATAAGTTTGATACACAGTTTTGAATTCTGGAAATTCATCTAAGGCAAGGTCGATGGCGTTCTGTTGGGTCATATACTCGTTAATGCCTCGTAAATAGATAAGCTTAGTGTCATTGATTTTCTCTTCTGCCAAATGAAATAAACGCCATTGAGATTTAAGGATGCGGTAAATGCGTGAATGCTTATCTTGAAAAGTACGGATAATGCGTGTACGTACATTGTCTAGTGCACGACCAGCAAGCTGAATAATGTGGAAACGGTCAATAATCGTGACAGCGTTCGGGAATAAACGATGAATAAAGCTGGCATATTCGGCGTTCATATCAATAGTAATTGTTTGAACTTTCGCACGTTCTTGAACTGAATAACGAGCTTCAAAGTAATCAATGATATCCTTACTGAGACGATCTTCGAGGGTCACAATGCGGCGATGACTAACGGCATCGCAACAGTTAAAGGACATTAGATGATTACAGGAACGAAATTCATCGAAACAAAGATTTGGTGGAAGTTGCTTAACACGGTAAGCCAAGTGAATATTTGCATTTAAAATACGTTGCACACTACTTGGTGAAATGCCACAAATTTTAGCGATTTCTTTACTGGTCAGCATGTCACGAGCTAGCACAATGACCTGATGTTTAACATTGTGGGTAAAAGTTTCATTACGTCTAACGAGGTTAGTTTTAGCTCCACAGGTTTTTAAACAATGTTGGCATTGATATCTTTGTCTTCTTAGCTGCATTTCATAACGTCCGCCTGATAAGGTTCCCAACCTTAGATGACTAACGTGGGTACCGTTTTTAATTAGACTTTTATGGCCACAATGGGGACATTTCACAAGCTGATAAGAAAGGTTGGCGTGAACGACATGAATTCGTTGTCCATTCGGGCAACGTTTCTTGGTAACACCAGTTACGGTTATATTTGGGTCTGTCATTTCAAACAAGCTTAAGATAGAATTAGTTAGGGACATCTGTTTTTCCTCTTTTCGATTTTGTTTGGTGATTAAATCGTAGCACAAAGAGGACAGATGTCCTTTTAATTTTCAAAATAAAAACTGGTATCAGTTATTCACCAATACCAGAAAGTGTAGACCCTTTAAATCAAAGCTTCAAAGTTACGGCACCTAATCAAGTTTGGTTATCAGACTCAACTGAATTAACCTACGGTGTAAATGGTGAGCACAAGGTACGTTTAAGTGGTGTCTTAGATTTATACGGGCGAAAACTGTTAGCCTACAATCTAAGCCTGACGGAGACTAGTGCAGCCGAAATTCAAGTATTTCAGCGAGCTTTCAATCAATTTAGTAATGCTCATCCATTAATTCACACAGATCGAGGATCTGCTTATACTTCTGGAGCTTTCAATAATTATTTGGCTCGTTATAACGTGACACGTAGCATGTCAAGACCAGGCACTCCATACGACAACGCTCCGATGGAACGTTGGTGGAATGAATTTAAACTTCGTTGGATGGCTCGCCATCCGTTGGCAAAAACTTATGAAGAACTAGTAAAACTTGTAGAAGATGGAATATATTATTTTAACCACCATAACCGTTCAGCAATAAGAAATGGCTTCACTCCAGATGAATACTGGAATGAAGCCATTTAGAAACAAACTTAAATTTATATTATTTCATCTGTCAACTTGACAGGGCCTAGTGCAAGAAGTAAAACTTAATTTCTGATAATTCCAGAGAAATAAACAGATGAAACAGTGGCCGATATGCCGCGGTTTCATCTGTTTTTTTACGCAAGCTCTTGAGTATATTGCATGGTAATTCAATGGGAATGTGAGAGAATGAAAACATAAACTAATTTTGGAGCGCTATTATGACGACATTATGGAATACATTTTTAGATCAAAGAACCGAACTTCTTAAAGCATTGTGGGAACATTTACAGATCTCACTAACCTCTTTACTGATCGCCATCGTGATTGCGGTACCTTTGGCAATTTGGGCAACTCACCATAAAAGTGTGGCAGAGGTCCTTTTACAAATTACGAGTGTGCTACAAACGATTCCTTCACTGGCTTTGTTGGGGTTGTTAATCCCACTGGTGGGAATTGGAAGTGTACCAGCGGTTATCGCGCTAGTTGTTTATGCACTATTACCTATTTTTCAAAATACATATGTGGGAATTGATGAAATCGATCCCTCCATCGAAGAGGCTGCGGATGCATTCGGAATGTCGCGACTGCGGAAACTGTGTAAAGTAGAAATCCCGATTGCACTACCTGTAATTATATCTGGGATTCGAACTGCTTTAGTCCAGATTGTTGGAACTGCAACTTTGGCTGCTTTGATTGGCGCGGGTGGTCTAGGTAACTTTATCTTACTCGGAATTGACCAAAATGATACGGCATTAATTTTAATTGGGGCAATTTCATCAGCTTTACTTGCGATTATTTTAAGTACCTTGATCAAAGTTCTCCAAAAAGCCCGGTTACGAACCGTTATCGTGACCATTGCTGTGATTATTGTCGGGTTTGTTGGAGTGAGCGGCTATCAGGCTGCGGCCCAACCTAAAGAAAATATTATTATTGCCGGCAAACTCGGCTCAGAACCGGATATTTTAATTAATATGTATAAAGATTTGATTGAACAAGATGATAAACATGTCACCGTGACCCTGAAACCAAACTTTGGGACAACTAGTTTCCTATTCAATGCACTTAAAAGTAAAAGTATTGATATGTATCCGGAATTTTCTGGGACTGTGCTCGAAAGCCTGGTTAAAAGCAAAGGCAATACCGCTAATTTGAGTGCTCATAAAACTTATGTGAAGGCTCGATATGAACTCAAGTCGCAAAACGATATGGCCTATTTGAAGCCCATGAAATATCAAAATACTTTTGCGGTGGCTGTTAAAAGATCATTTGCAGAAAAATATCATTTGAAATCAATCGGAGATTTACGTAAAATCGAAAACCAAATTAATGCCGGGATGACCTTGGAATTTATGAACCGCCAAGATGGATTAAAAGGGATTAAGAAAAAGTATGGCTTAGATTTCAAGGTAAGTTCAATGCAAGCCAGTTTACGGTATGAGGCACTGAAGCGCGGAAATATTAACGTGGGAGATGCTTATTCGACGGATAGTCAGATTAAGCAGCTCGATTTAGTAATGTTAAAAGATACTAAGCATGTATTTCCCCCTTATCAAGGAGCCCCCATCATGTCTGAAAAGTTTGCAACCAGTCATCCTCAGATTGTAAAATCCTTGAACAAGTTATCGGGTAAGATCTCGGATTCGGATATGCAGGAAATGAATTATAAAGTAAATGTGAAAAAAGAGTCCGCTGCGAAAGTCGCCAAGCAGTACTTAATTTCTCATGGATTGTTGAGGGATGATAAATGATGAAACCCAAAGTACCCATTATTGAGTTTAAAGATGTCCGAAAAGAATTTGGTGAAAACTTGGCCATTCAAGATCTGAATTTGGCAATTCAACCGGGCGAACTTTTTGTCCTGGTTGGGACTTCTGGAAGCGGAAAAACAACGACTTTAAAAATGATTAACCAATTGATTACCCAATCAGATGGTGACATTCTTTTTAACGGCAAAAAATTGAAAGAATTTGATACGCAAAGTTTACGACTTGATATTGGTTATGTACTCCAACAAATTGCGCTATTTCCAACGATGACAGTTGCCCAAAATGTGAGTGTCATTCCAGAAATGAAGAAAATTCCGAAGAAAACAACGGCCGAAATTGTTGATAATCTCCTTACCCAAGTTGGTCTGGACCCCAAAGAATATCGTGATCGGATGCCGGATGAATTATCAGGTGGAGAACAGCAACGAATTGGCATTATTCGAGCAATTGCGGCCAAGCCCCCAGTTGTTTTATTTGATGAACCTTTTAGTGCTTTGGATCCAATTGTGCGAACACAACTACAAGATTTAGTGTTAGATTTACATCAAAAAATGCATAATACGATTATCTTCGTGACCCATGACATGGATGAAGCATTGAAATTGGGTGACCGAATTGGCGTGATGAGTCACGGCCAGCTCCTTCAAACGGATACTCCGGAAAATATCGTGCAGCATCCGGTTAACCAATTTATAGAAAATTTCTTTGCTAGTTCAGTTGCAAAAAATATCTATGAAACCCAGCTGGCTAAACTAGTAAAATCGGGATATGTCCTAAAAAGTAGTAATGCTGCAAATAACTTGAAGGAGCTCGACGATACGGAGACCTTGGAGAGTGCCTTTATGGAACTGGCAGAAAATGATGAGATTTTGGTGATGCATGATCAAAAGAAAGTCGGATATCTAAATCGGCAACAAGTCATGCGTTATTTAAGTGAAGTTCAACGATAAACTAAAAATCAGAGGAGTGAATCAAAATTGGAAAAATTTGATGTTGTGATTATTGGTGCTGGCCCTGGCGGTGGTGCATTGGCGTATGACTTAAAGGCTCAAAACCTGAAAGTGGCCGTTGTTGAAGAAAATCTATGGGGTGGAACCTGCCCTAATCGCGGATGTGATTCTAAAAAAGTTTTAATTTCTGCTTTGGATGCAAAACGGCATGCAGAACATTTGGTGGGAAAAGGCATTCAAAAGGCTCCGGAGATTAACTGGGTCGACTTAATGAAATTCGAAAAAACATTCACGGATCCGGTTTCTTCGGGCACAAAAAAAGGTTTAGAAGACGCCGGTATTACGGTGATTGATGGGTCAGTAAAATTTAAGGATGCCCATACAATCCAAGTGGGCGAAAAACAGATTCAAGCTGATAAGTTTGTGATTGCAACTGGCGCTCGTCCTGGAATCCTAGAAATTGATGGTAAAAAACATTTTAAAACTAGTACGGACTTCCTAAAAATGCCAACAATGCCTAAGATCATTACTTTTGTGGGCGGTGGCTACATTGCGTTTGAGTTTGCGGCAATTGCAAGTGCTGCCGGTGCGCAGGTTCACATTGTGCATCATAACGATCGACCACTTAAGGCGTTTCCAAAAGCGGATGTAAAACGGTTAATTTCACAACTGGAAGAAAATGGTGTTCAGTTCCATTTTGGGGTGGACGTTAGTCGGATTGATAAAAATGCGCAAGGCTTTGAGCTTGTGAGTGCTCAAGGATTCAGTTTACAGACGAATGAAGTCTTTTGTACCGCTGGGCGGGTGCCTAATGACGATGCGCTAGCTTTAGAACAGGCCGGTGTTACGTATTCCAAACGGGGAATTCAAGTAAATGATCATTTACAAACAACGGCTGAAAATATTTTTGCCATTGGGGATGTTGTGGATAAAAGCCAACCCAAACTCACACCAGTATCTGGATTTGAAGCACAATATTTAGCTGGGTATCTAGCTGGCAATCAGGCGGCTATCACGTATCCGGCAATCCCAACTGTTGTGTACGGGGAAACTCGTTTAGCAATGGTAGGAATCAAAGCTTCTGAAGCTGAAAAAGATGCCGATCAATTTGAAATTAAAGATTTAGATTTAATGAGCTGGTTTACTTATCGGCGCTTGAACGAACCGTTGGCACATGCTACAGTAATAACATCTAGAAAAACAGGTGCGGTTGTTGGAGCCAGTTTGATGAGTAGTGAAGCAGATGATTTTATTAATTATTTTGCGATGGCAATTAATGGTCAATTGACTCCAGAAAATTTAAAACAAACAATTTTCTCTTATCCAACCGCGGCTAGCGATTTATCCTATTTAATCTAACTTTACGGAGGCTGTTATATGGAATTCATTGGGACACTTTGTTTAATACTTTTTTTAACGTTATTTGTTGGGCATTATAGCCAACGAATGGGTGTCCCAGGGGTTATTGGGCAGCTTTTAGTCGGAGTCATTTTGGGTCCGGCTATTTTAAATTGGATTCATTTGAATACCTTGGTTCAAACTTTTGCGGATCTTGGCGTGATTATTCTGATGTTTATCGCTGGCTTGGAAAGCAATATCGCCTTACTAAAGAAGTATTTACGTCCGGCACTTGTGGTGGCCGTGATTGGGGTGATCTTCCCAGTGGTAATCATGGGTGGCGCAGGATTATTATTTCATTTTAGTCGCTTAGAATGTTTCTTTATTGGTGTCGTATTTTCAGCAACTTCGGTAAGCATCTCGGTCGAAGTACTTAAAGAGTTTCACGTATTGGATACTAAAGAGGGCGCAACGATTTTAGGAGCGGCTGTGGCTGATGATATTATTGGCGTTATTTTGTTGAGCATCATGGTCAGCATGATGGGCGATTCTGCTGGAAATGAGAATCTGGGTCTAGTTATTTTAAAACAGGTTCTATATTTCGTGGGCGTTTATCTTGTGATTAAATGGATCGCGCCATATTTGATGCGCACGGCAGATAGATTATTCATGACGTCTAGCCGCACGATTATGTCGATGATTATCTGTTTAGGGATGGCCTGGCTAGCGGAGTCCGTGGGGCTTAGTGGTGCCGTTGGGGCCTTCTTTGCTGGGATTGCGGTTGCGATGACTCCCGCTCATGAAGAAATTGATCAAAGTATTGAACCAATTGGGTACGCGGTGTTTATTCCGATGTTCTTTATCAGTGTTGGGTTAAATATGGACTTTTCCCATTTATTGCAGTCATTAGGGTTTGTCATTTTGATGACTGTGCTTGGGATTGGCACAAAACTAATCGGTTGCGGCCTAGGTGGCAAACTATCAGGTTTTGATTTAACCAGTAATTATGTGATCGGTGCAGGGATGATTTCGCGAGGAGAAATGGCGTTGATTACTGCGCAAATTGGATTTTCAGCCCACTTAATTGATCCAACCCACTACTCTGACGTGATTTTGGTTATTATTCTGGTGACGATGATTGCACCATTTATATTGAAGCATGCAATTGGTCACCAAAGAAAAGTTTTGGCTAAATAAGACGAATTCTAACAAAAGAAATAAAAATAGTAAAAATAATTGCAATTAACTCGGATAAAGAGTATCCAAATCTTAAAAAATGTCGTATAATAAACTTAAAAGTTTCTTAATCAGTCAAAAGGGTTTGGAGGTTTGTCAAATGAAGAATAATCAAGATAATAAATTACATTTCAAAATGTATAAGGTACATAAACAATGGTTGTATGCAGGCCTTGTTTTGGTAGGCATTAATGCTGTAGGCGCATTTAATGCACCCCATGTATCAGCGGATGCTTCAGCAACTTCAACGGAAACTAGTGCAAATCAGACTAAGTCTAGTAGCTATGCTTATTCAGATTCTTATGCAACTAGTTCAGCTACTAGTAGTGTGAGTCAAGCAAGTACAGCAAGTAACGCTTCTTCTGCCAGCTCTAGTAGTGCAGCAAGTTCAAGCAGTGCAAAAAAATCGGCTGCTAGTGAAAGTGCTAAAAAGGCATCTGAGGCTTCAAGTTCAGCTTTGAGTTCCGCAGCAGCTAGTTCTGCTGCTAGCTCAGTAGCTGCTGCAAGTAGTGCTAGCAGTTCGGTGGCCGCTTCGTTAGCTCCTAGTTTAAGCACAACACCTAGTTCATCATCGAGCGTGGTTTATCCAGCATCTTCTAGTGCTGCGAGCGTTTCACCAATTAGTAGTGCTGCAAGTAGTGCGGTTGCTTCAACTAGTTCAGATGCAACTAGCGCTGCATCTTCTGCCGCAAGTGAAGCAACTCCAGGTTCATCTTCAGATTTAAATACTGACCAAACAAGCAGTGAAGCGACTTCCGTTTCTGCTGCAAGTTCAGAAAGTGTTAGTTCAGCAGTTTCCAGTGCTTCAACGCCTTCAACTGCTAGTTCAGCATCAGTCAGCTCAGATGCTAAGTCAAGTTCTTCAGCTGCCAGCAGCGCCACCACAACAATGGCTACTAAGGCAGTGACAACGACTACAACTGTGCAAACAACTGTTATGAACGCAACGGTTTCAAAAGTAATGAGCCAAGCAACTGCAGACGTTCAAAGAGCTACAACGACTCATCAGCGTGTTGATCGAAGCGCTTATTTGAGTGATTTGAGTGTATTTGCGGACACAAAGGCGGCTACAAAAGTTGAAGTTGCTGATTTAAATGATGATTATCAACAAGCTGCAATTCCTGTAGTTCAGTTCCAAACAACTTCACGGGCTATTAGTAATGCTCAAAGTGAAGCTGCCCAGACAACAGAGAAGGCATCTGCCAATAGTGATAAAGATGATAATTCATCTTCTGAAATGATGGCGCAAAGTGCCGGATTTGATGCTGATGGACATTCGGAATTAGCTGGTGGCACATATGTCATCCAAAATAATAAACAAAAATAGAGTTTAATAGAGATTAGAATAGCCATTCCGCTCACTAAACTGTGAGTTGGATGGCTATTTTTGTTTGAAAAGATTCAGCGAAATGGTGTACCACCAAAACTAAATAAGTTGTAAGATAAAAGGCGTGAACTTTTTAAGGGAAGAAGAGAAATTCTTTGTCAAAACGAAATATATTAATTGTGACATGCGCTTTATTGTTATCAAACGCGATGAGTGGCTTGGACAGCACCATTATTAATACGGCATTACCAGCAATTATTTCTGATTTACACGGAATTGAAATGATGGGCTGGATCGTGGCCGTATTTTTACTTGGAACAGCTGTCAGTACACCATTATGGAGCAAGTTGGGAGAACATATTGGAAATAAGCGGAGTTATCAGTTGGCTGCGTTATTTTTTGTGGGCGGTTCCCTACTCCAAGGGCTAGCTCCAAATATCGTTTTTCTGATTATTGCCAGAACTATTGCTGGAATTGGTAATGGAGGTGTGGTTTCGTTACCCTACATTATTTATGCAAGAATGTATGAAAATCCGCGTAAACGTATGCAGGTGTTAGGGCTGGTTTCGGCAAGTTATAGTACGGCAACGATTATCGGACCTTTAGTGGGTGGATTCATTGTGGATGCTTTTACTTGGCATTGGGTTTTCTATTTAAATATTCCAATTGGATTGCTTTCCGCCCTCCTAGTTCAGATTTACTACAAACTAGAAAAAGATCCACATAAAAACAGACCAGTTGATTATCTGGGGTCAATTTTTATGAGCCTAGGGTTAATCAGCTTATTGGCCGGAATTGAAATGATTGGGAGCGCTAGCGGGATGCTTGTAGGTGGGCTCTTCGTGATAGCAATTATTTGTTTGGGAAGTATGGCTCACTTTGAAAAAAGCGCTATTGATCCGATTATTCCTAGTCGACTGTTTAAAAATCGGGCCTTAATGATTGATTTTACGTTATTTACATTAATTTGGGGTGCGTTTGTTGGATTCCTCATTTATAGTCCTATGTGGGCTCAAGGATTGCTGGGTACCAGCGCATTAATTGGTGGGGCTACGCAAATTCCTAGTTCGTTTACTAATTTTATGGGATCCGGATCAGTGGCGCCGTTACGCCGTTATTTCACACCACATAAAGTTGTGGCATTAGGGATTATTATGTTGATTGCCTCGTTTCTGCTCTTAGTTGTGGGTGGTGTTAAAACTCCTTATTGGGTTTTGCTAGTGGCTGGAGCCTTTGAAGGCTTTGGTAATGGGGCTTGTTTTAATGAATTACAGGTAAAGGTTCAACAAGATGCGGACAAGACCGATATTCCGGTTGCAACATCGTTTAGTTTTTTGGTCAGAATGCTTAGTCAAACGTTCACGGCTTCTATTTTTGGGCTGGTAATGAATGATGCCTTGCGAAAAGGTGTTAATCGGTCAAACGGATCAATTACAATGAAGATGATGAATAAACTTAGTGATGCGACCAATATCAAGTCCTTACCGGCACATTTGATTCCGCAAATGCGGGTCATTTTGCATAGTGGGCTCCATAATATTATGGTGGTGGCCTTGGTTTTGATGTTAATTTCTTTGGCAATTAATATCTGGGCGCAAAGAATGGAAAAACGGGTTCAGCCACAAGAATAGTTAATATCTAGGCCGCAAGCGACATTCAGCCCCAAATAATCATTCTGGTTTTCAAACGGACTCCAGGTATAACAGTTAAAAATTGTTAGTGTAAAGTTTTAGTAGGAAAGTGAAAAAGCCTTTTCGCAACACGAGAAGACCGTTAATCTTCTAATTGGGTACAGCAGCCAGCAGCACCATGGGTAATTTGGTGAAGATTATTTCGTGAAACCTGGATGATAGGTGTAGTGGAGGCGTTGATGGGAGAATGTGTCGATGTCACTTGGCGATTTATCGCTTAGAGACATGGGAAGACTGGAGAGATCCACTTCTGGCCTGAAGGGTGAGAAATTAGCTCGCAAGCGACCCACACGGCCCCACATCAGCACCGGAACGGAACCAAAAGCAGATAAGAACTTAAACAAAATCTGATTAGCGGCACTACCTACTAAAACCTGCCACATACTTGAAAATCCGCTAAGTTTCCTATCTGAGTAATAAGTTGTAATATGGAGGCTGGTTAACTACAGAAGGAAGGCTATCTTTCCCTTCGAGGTTATTACAAATTAGATTAGAAAGAAGTTGGCTGTTTTGTCATTATGGCTTATATTGATTATTTTACTGGCTACAGGCGCTGCTGCCGGACTTTTATCTTCGATTGCCGGTCTGGCTTCGTTAGTGTCGTACCCAGTTCTACTATTGTTGGGTTTACCACCGATTAGTGCCAACGTGACGAACACTGCCGCTCTGATTTTTACTGGAGCCGGTTCTAGTTTATCCTCACTGAGAGAGTTACACCACAGTCGAAAAACAGCACTTCAGGTTACAGCCTATGCCCTAATTGGTGGCGTTATTGGGAGTGTTTTATTAGCTTTTGCTCCGGCTGCCACGTTTGAACGGGTGGTGCCATTTTTAGTTTTCGGTGCTGGAATTTTGATGCTTTGGTCTCAATTTAGGAAAAAGCCGACCCAACCTAAACCAACTGAGAAAAGTTTAAAAGTGACTATTTTTAAAAATTTCACGATTCTTTTGGTTGGGGTTTATATCGGGTATTTTGGTGCCTCAGCGGGGATGATCCTGTTATCAATTTTGATTGTGACTTTGAGCGAACCCTTTGCGGAGATCAATGCGATTAAAAACTTCGCGTCCTTTATGACAAACATCTTATCATTGATCATTTATGCGTTCACCACGAAAGTTTATTGGTGGATGGTAGTGCCGCTAGGAATTGGCATGTTCGTCGGCGGGTATATAGGGCCAGTGGTAATTCGCCATGTTCCGATTAAACCACTGCGGACAATTATTGCGTTTGCGGCGTTTGGACTGGCGGGCTATTTATTTTATACCGCCTACTTTTAAAAGAATGCGATTTTTGCTGGGAAATCCTCAGTGAAAATCGCTTTTTGTTTAGAGAGATTTAAATTGAAAGTGTCTAAACTATGCCATCAATGTTAAAATTGCATTAGGAAATCTTAAAGAAAATATGAGGAAAACGCAAAATGAAAACAACATATTATAATGCTGAGGTATTTAACGGAGTCGATAACAAAATTATTTCGGATGCTTGGTTTACGGTAGATGATGAGACTGGCAAGTTTATGGAAATGGGGACTAAAACCCCTTCAAATGATAATCTTCAGGTTGATCTGCATGGACAGTATGTGATGCCGGGACTGATTAATGCCCATACGCATATTATGATGAATCCCGTCACAAGTAAAATGGATTTTTTAACAGAAACGGAAGTCGCCTTTACAGCATTACAAAATTTGAAGGATCTTTTGGAATCTGGTGTGACATATATTCGTGAATGCGGTTGTGCATTTAATACCGACATCAAACTAAATCGGCTCGCAAAACAGCGCGAAGTTTTTGGCCCCGAAATCATGCCAAGTGGGCGGCCTTTTTCAATCATCGGTGGTCATGGCGATGCCCCTGAAAATGAAGATGGCAGTGTTAATTTTTCTTATTTAATTAATTCTCCAGACGAAATGCGAAAAGCAGTTCGAATTGCTTTTAAAAATGGTGCAAAAAACATTAAATTAATGGCGACTGGTGGCGTTATGTCTGCAACTGATCAAGTTGATGATACAGAACTGACGACAGCAGAAATGAAAGTGGCTGTTGAAGAAGCCCATTCAAAACATATGATTGTGGCAGCTCATGCGCAAGGTCACCAAGGAATTCAAAAGGCTTTAGATGCCGGGGTTGATTCTATTGAACATGGAATCTACATTGACGAACAGCAGGCCGAATTTATGAAAGCTAATCATGTATACCTAGTCCCCACTTTGAATGCACCGGCATGTATTTCTAAGTACGGTAAAGGCAAAATTCCTGCGTATATGAGTACTAAGAATGAACAGGTAGAAAAGGCTTTTTATGAACACATGACAATGGCAATGCGAAAAGGCGTCAAATTTGTGGTTGGAACCGATGCCGGGACGCCATTTAATAGTTTTAAAACGGGAACCTGGGAGGAAATGGGGTTAATGGTCCATAAAATTGGTGCCACTCCCTATCAAGCTTTGCTGGGAGCAACTAGTTATGCAGCCGATTTATTGAAAATTAGTGCGGATTATGGAAGTTTAGGAACTGGAAAAGTTGCTGATTTCTTAGTTTTAAACAAGAACCCTTTAGAAAAGATTGAAGCTGTTCAACAAGCAGACAAAGCAATTTATAAAAAAGGCCATCGGGTGGTCTAAAACCGCCTTACTATTTATTGGGAGTTTAAAGATATGAGATACTTAATGTTGTTGCGGGGGATCAATGTTGGTGGGCATAATCGAGTTGTTATGAAAGAGTTGCGGGAAAATTTAGCGGCGGTTGGCTTTACCAATGTCAGTTCTTATATCAACAGTGGCAACTTGATTTTTGACAGCTCGCACTCGCAAACTGATGTGACACAGATGGTTCAACAGCTGTTGGCGCAGAATTATATTTTTCCAGTAACCTCACTGATACTATCGGCTCAGGACTATCAACAAGACTTTTTGACAGTTCCACAATGGTGGGGGTCCGATCGCGAGCTGCGGCATAATGCGTTATTTTTGTTACCCAGTTTTGACCGCCAATCGTTTGCAAGAATTCAAAGCCAGGTGGGTGACTATGATCAGGTTGCTTATACTGCTAATATTATTTTTTGGACAGCACCATTTAAAAAAGATTATAGTAAATCATTTTATTCCAAACTTATGAAAGAGTCCTTCTACAAAGATATTACAATCAGAAACCGCAATACCGCCCTAAAATTAGGCAATTTGTTGAAGAATTCATAGATAAATAAAAGCATCCAAACTCAATTGAGTTTGGATGCTTTTTTATCTCTATTTTGTGGTGCTTTTTAGTGGTTTTTCAATTTCGTCAGTCATTTTTAAAGGGTTAGTCTTCGGGGCATACCGTTTTACGACATTTCCTTCACGATCAACGAGAAATTTTGTGAAATTCCATTTGATAGCAGAACCCAATGTACCGGGTGCGGCTTCAGTTAAATATTTAAACAAAGGTAGTGCGTCTTTGCCGTTTACATCTGCAATCGTGTGCATGGGAAAGCTCACGCCATAGGTGGTCCGACAGGCAGCAGCCGCTTCTTCACTAGTGGATACTTCTTGCTTGAATTGATTGGATGGAAATCCCAATACAACCAGCCCCTGATCCTTATATTCCTTATAAAGTTGTTCTAACTGCTTAAACTGAGGCGCAAATCCACATTTAGTAGCAGTGTTCACAATAACTAACGGGTGGTCACGATATTTTTCTAGTGAATAAGTATCACCATTCTCTAATGTAACGGTATAATCATAAATTGACATGTCCGGACCTCCTCGTATTATATAATTTGAAACTTTGTTATTTACTATTCCCTACTTAGATGTTGCGTGATATTCTCTAATTGTTCATTGGATTTAGGTCCAACTGGTATAGGCTTTCATCTCCTGTAGATTATCTACGTTATAAGCGCGCCGCCCAGACAATTCGAAACACCGCAAACCACAAGCTGTAGCGATTAATTTGATTCGTGTTCACTCGCGTGACACGCAGCTGAATCTTTTAATCTAGTCTTCTTATATTGCGAGGATGCCCGTTAGAGTTGGAATTAGGGAACATCACGCAGCACCTAAGCTTATCCAATTAATTCAAAGTGAAAGGAGGTCCTATCCTATGAATTTATATTTAGGTATTGATGTTGGTAAAAATAAATTAGACTTTTGTGCTTTAGATTCTGATCAACATTGCCGTTTTCAAGATGAAACTACTAATGATCTTAATGGTGCCGTTAAAATTAAACAGGTAATCTTAACTGAGACTAAAACCCACCATTATGAAAAGATAACTGTTGGTATGGAAGCCACCTCGGTCTATAATTTTCATCCGATGACTTTTTTCGCCGAAGATAGCGAGTTACAAGCCTTAGGCTTATCGGTTATCACCATTAACCCCTATACGTCACATCATTTTAGCCAGTTATTTGATGATGGTAAGACGGATGCGATTGATGCCAAACAATTAGCTGATTTGTTACGGATCAAACCACTGGGAACTTCAGTTGCTCGCCAAGAAAACTATGTGGCTTTGCAACGTCTAACACGGGAACGTTATCACTTGGTTAAACAAATGACTGATTCTAAAAATCATTTTTTGAATAATCTTTATTATCGTTGTAATACGTTAGAACGGGAGCTGCCAACATCCGTTTTTGGTTCAACTATGATGACCCTAATTACTGATGAAGAGTTAACCTTGGACGAGGCAGCGGCGCTACCTCTTGATGAATTAGTCACCCATCTTCAACAGTTAGCTCACGGTAAGTTTGGTGATGCCGAAGCCGTTGCTAAAGCTATTAAGAAAGCAACCCGTTCTTCTTATCGCCTATCAAAAGTCGTAACAGATTCTGTTGATGAAATTTTGGCGGTCTATGCGAATGAAATTCGGATGTTAAAAAAACAAATCCAAGTTTTGGATAAAACAATTACACAGATATCTACTCAAATCACAGATATCAATTGTTTAACTAGTGTTCCCGGTATTGGCCCAGTTTATGCGGCTGGTATTGTGGCAGAAATTGGTCAAATTGAACGTTTTCCCGATGAAAGTCATATTGCCAAGTATGCTGGCCTGGCTTGGTTACCACATGAATCAGGCACAAGCGTTCGTCAAGCTACACCACGAACTCGTAAGGGTAATCAATATCTTCGTTATTATCTAGTTGAAGCTGCCAACTCGATAAGACGTTATGATGTTACTTACCAACGCTATTACCACAAAAAATATGAAGAGGTACCCAAGTATCGTCATCGTCGAGCTATTGTCTTGACGGCACGAAAGCTTGTAAGATTGGTGGAAGTCTTGCTTAGAAACCATCAATTTTATATACCACCCAAAGTGGTATAGCTTTCGAGTTTACGATACTGAGTCCCTTCTTAACCCGCTAAATTAACTGTTTTAGTGGGCTGGGGAAGCTATACTCTCAAGAACTGATTAATAATAAAAACAAAGCTTTTTACATACTTGACTTATTACCACAAGGCTTATAGCTATTATACCTATTTTTTAAAAAAAATTGCTGAATAATGCTTTGTTAGACCCGTAATAGTATTCCCTGGACCAGGTTAATAAGGTATACTGTATTGTGATACATGCCGGGAAATTACTGACTATAAGAAAAAGAAATTAAATGGGCGCACAAATATGGAAACGTTAACGCAACTTGAACATTTATTATTATGGATTAGTCTGGTTACAATTAGTGTTTTTTTAATTATAATTGTAATTTACTATTATCGTTCCCGAAAAAGATCAAATAATTATCTTGGTAAGCAGCAACTTGAATTACGTTATTTCATTCAAAATCAGGTGGATTATCATGGCCGGCTGATTGGCTATGAGTGTTTATTACGAGAACATGATGCAGATGGTGAATGGCGGTTACCCCGAGAACTGGAAACCCTGCCCTTACAAAGGGTGATGTTTCTATTACAGGATACTTTCAAATCACTTTCCAAGGATCCCATTACTCTGTCAATCAACCTCGAATATGAGCAAATTGTTAGTGATGAATTTGATTATTTTGTGCGGTGGGCAATTAGTAATATCGAGCCGATGCACTTAAACGTGGAATATACGGCCGGGCGCAATAGTGAGCTTTTGAATAAACGAAGATTCAAGCAGCGCGTGATTATGGGATGCATTTTTCGATTGACAACGTCGGCTCCGAACTATCCAACTTGAATGATATTGAGTGGATGCTTCCCGTCACCGATACTTTAAAATGTTCCATGCGTAGTTTTCGCAAAACGGATCCTGATGAGTGGCTGGACTTAAATTTACAGTTTTGGAATCACTTATCACAAGAACGCCATATTAAACTAGTATTAACGGGGATTGAAGACAAACAGGACGAAGCCTTAGCGCAGCAACTCCAGATTGATATTCGTCAGGGGTACCTATTTGGTCATCCGATCGATCCCCACGTAAATGAAGAGGCAAAAAATGACAACCAAAAACAACCAAAAAAGTGAAGATAAAGAAACTGAAGAGAAACAAATAAAAGCCTATCAAGATGATTATTTTTCAAAAGGGCATTGGCTACGCAAAATTTGGCAAACTTTATTAGTCTTATTTGGCTGGATCTGTGTGTTTATTCCCATCATTGTAACGGTTCTTTCTTATTTAGGTGTTGAATACCATCTATTTAAGCCTATCTGGACGTATCGTGAGGGAATTTTTGAAATCAAATTTATCGGAATACTGTTGCTGTTTTTATTTGTCATGGCGCTTGTGTTCAGTGTTTCCATGTCGTTGATTCAAAATCGTAAACGTGATCGGTTGGTAGAACAATGGCCAACATTTAATCCGATTAACCAAAAATGACGCACCACTGAGTTAGATAAATTTATGGACAAGCGGTTTGGTCCGGAAGAGGCTCGCCAAAATGCGCGTAACTATCGCGTTGAACCAGAACAGAATTTAGAAACGCACGAAATAAAAAAGTTATTTGATGCGCACGATATTGATGATCTTTAGAAAGTGACGGCTGATTTATGATTGATCATGTTTTTGATGCAACAACTGGGGCAACAATTTTAAATATCTTTTTACTGATCCTATGTCTATATCCAGTTATGGGGTCTTTTTTCTGGTTCTGTGGATCTCTAAGCTATCGCTGGTTACGGTCAGAAAAAGCGGACAGCAATTGGAAAGTATTACCACCTGAAAAACAACCGATGGTCACCATTATGATCCCAGCGCATAATGAAGAAATTATGATTGCTGACACGATTAATTATTTATTTAAAGAGTTAAATTATCAAAATTTTGAAGTGCTGTTAATGGATGATGGGTCGACGGATAAAACAGCCGAGATTGTAACCGAATTGGAAGAAATCTACCCTCGACTGCGGATGATTCATATTGTGAAAAATAAGGGCAAAGCGCATGCCTTTAATATTGGGATGTATTTTGCCAAGGGTGACTACATTTTAAGCAATGATGCGGATACTATTCCGGAGCCAGACGCGCTGATGAAGTATATGAATTATTTTATTCATGATCGTGATCTAAACACATCTGCGGTGACTGCCAATATGGATGTGCAGAATCGCACCAAACTGCTAGCGAAATCCCAAACGGTGGAATTTTCAAGTATTGTAGGCGTTATTAAACGAAGCCAGGCAGCAATTAATGATTCAATGTATGCTTATAGTGGTGCAAATACTATGTATCGTAAAAACTTTTTGATTGATGTAGGGGGCTTTCGACAGGATCGGGCGACCGAAGATATCAGTATTGCCTGGGATCATCAGGCAATTGGCGCGGTACCTCGTTTTGCACCCAATATCGTTTTTCATATGAATGTGCCAGAAACAATTCCTGACTTATATCGGCAACGGAAACGCTGGGCCCAGGGTGGGACGGAAGTTTGGTTAACGAATATTAAGAAATTTATTTTTCATCCCATTAAACGACGCTATCAGCTTTCAATGTTTATTGATTCAACACTTTCCATTATCTGGTCCTTTTTCTTCCTAATTACCACTGCAATTTTTTTAATCACCATTATTTATTTTTTTATGACCGGAAACTGGGAACGATTACTGCATAGCATTGAAATGTCATTTATTTTTGTGAATTTCGAGATGCTGGCGGGCTTTATGCAGCTTTTAGCGGCCTTGATTTTGGATCATCATGGTGCCAAATTAAAATATCTTCTTTTTGCGCCATGGTACATGTTATTTTACTGGATGATCAACCCAATTACGGTTGTCATGACGTTTATTCCCGCAATGAAAACAATTTTTGGTCGCGGATCCGGAACTTGGAAAAGCCCGGAACGAAAGAAATTTACCAAGTAGTATCTAATTAAAAACGGCATCTGACTTGATTGTCAGATGTCGTTTTTTAATTAGTTTTTATTGAAAGGAAGAACGGTATTAGCAGCTGGGTCGCTTGCTGCTGGTAAATAAACTGGATGACCTAATGCAAAACCTTGTAACATATCAACTTGAAAATCTTTTAATAAAAGGAGATCATCTTTTGACTCAATCCCTTCAACTGTAAGCAACTTGTGTTTTTTTTGTGCTTGGGCATTCCAAAAAGTTAGTTGGGGGATGAGTTGATCCATCGTTTTGTTTGCCCGAAAGTTTTGAATGGCAAATTTGTATTCTTGAACAAACGGATCAAGGGCCTCAATACGTTTAAGTTGATTGTTTCCAAAACCCACGTCATCGATGATCCAGCCGATACCATTATCGTAAAAACATTTAGCAGCTTTGTAGATTTGGTCTTCAGTCACCAGCGTGGGACTGGAATGCTCTGTCAATTCGACAGTCAGAGTGACGGGTAAAAGTTGATTTCTGATTGCTTGTAAAGCTTCACAAAAATTAAGATCTACAAATTGTTCGGGATCCAAATTAATAGAAATGTTTTTAAATTCACTTGCCATTAATGGGGCCGTTTGAACGAGAAGTTGAGCAATCTGTTGAGCTGGAAACCGATTGAAATCATTCGGAAAAGTCCATCCGTCAGCGGTTTTTTCGCGTAGAAAAAGCTCGTAGCCAATTGGTTGTAATGGATGTAGCAGAAATTTTGGTTGTCCCCAAAAGCGAATCATGGTAGCTCCTCCAATTTAGATCTGATATTTTTTTTAAAGCAAGTGTTCATTTTGTACAAGTTAAATAGTGTAAAAACATAGATCTATATCGACATAATTTTAGCACAATGGTTTAAAAGTACAATAGAAAATCGGATCCTTATTAGCAATCGGGACTATAAAAGATGCTTAATCATCATTTTATGGGGCAATAAGCATTTTTATGTAACGTGAACAGAAAATAACAAAAATCTAAACTTAGTAAGCTCTCCTTTAATAGATACGTAAAAATTGAGGGCAGTTTTTAAATAGCGGCAAACTTTTAACAGTGAACGAGACTTTTTTCCGAGTCGCCTTTAATTGGCAGAAGGACCGGGCGACCTAAAGTATAGCCCTGAAGCATATCAGCTTGGTAGTCAGAAAGGGTCAACAAGTCTTTTTTAGATTCCACTCCTTCAATAGTGAATACTTTATTGTTTGTTCGTGCTAAATCACACCAAAAGGATAGTTTAGGCACAATAGCTTCGAGTGATTCTCCGGGCCGAAAATTTTGAACGGCAAATTTATATTCGTTAACATAATTATTTAAAAGTTTGACGCGCTTGAGTTGATTGTCACCAGAGCCCACATCATCTAAAATAACGGCAAAATTTGCGTCAGTATAGCGTTTGGTGGCGGCAAGCAGGATTTGGTCTGGGATGGGGGTGTCGCTTGGGTGCTCAGTCAATTCAATCGATAAGTGACGACACGAAATTTCGTTTTGAATTGAAACGAATGTTTGACAAAATTGTGGATCGATAAACTGATCAATATCAAGATTAACAGAAAGACTTTTCATGTTATGTGGCAGTGCGGGCGCTGTTTGGATGAGTAGATTAGCGATTTGGCTAGCGGTAAACTTGCTAAAATCACTTGGTACTTCCCACTCGGTCATGGAACCCTCACGCAAGAAAAGTTCGTAACCCACAGGTTCTAGTGGATCACGTGAAAACTTAGGTTGTCCCCAGAATCTTAGCAATATAAAGTCTCCTTCCAAATTTAAAAATAAAAAAGACCCGTACTTGACTTTCTCAAGTATGGGTCGTGTGCAATGTAGAAACATTGACTGAGCTTTTTTATTTAGTTTGTAATATCTAACTTATTCAGTGTACCACGGAAAGTAAGAGAAACAAAAAAATTCAATAGATATTAATAATTTTAATCATGCTTGATTGCTGTGTTAGGTGTCCGTGGATCGGTGATTGTTTCAGGATCTGAAACAGAGACACTGTCCCGCCCTTTACCTTTGGAATGGTATAACATTTGATCAGTGCGTTCATATAACAGATTTTGGGTAATATCGGATTTTTGAAGTGCAGAAACTCCTACAGAAATGGTGATATGAAGATTTTCATTGTCATTAATTTTAAAGGCTGTCTTGCGAATCTCGGACTGCAGCTGATAACTGAATGTTGCTGCCTCGGCTAACGTAACATCAGGTAAGAGAATATTAAATTCTTCGCCACCCACGCGGTAAGCCTCAGCCTGGGGGACGGTTTTTACTTTATCAGCCGTGATCTTACTAACGGCTTTCAAAACGGCATTGCCAGCTAAATGGCCGTGTTGGTCGTTGACACGTTTAAAATGATCGATATCGAAAGCAATCATGGTGAACGGCTGGTCTGAGTCCTTAAAATTGATAAATGCCTCTGTAAAATCTTTTTGAAATATCGAATAATTTTTCAATTTAGTTAGTGGGTCGGTTGTCGCTTGCTGGGTTAAACTTGTCAGATAGTCGTTTTCGCTATTTAATCGGGTCAGACCGTAGTATAGGAAAAAATTCATAACGACAAAGGTAATCCAGTAATACCAAGATGTAGTGACGGTAACGTCATTGAAGTAGCGGACGCGGATAAAGTGAAAAATTACCCAAAACCCTCCCACCACAATATCAAGCAGGCCAATCAAAATTAACTGGTGCAGCTGGAAACGACGAACCGCATACACGATGATGTTAACAAACAAGTAAATTACGGCAGTCGCGAGGATAAAATCAATGGTGCCAATTGTGAATCCCCAAAAGAAGGCTCGCGCAAGAAAGCTTGATACAATCACGATTAAGCTAGTCCGTTGACCTAAGAAGATAATGACGTAGAATAGCAGCAACAATCGAAAATCAACAAATGCCACATCTTGATTTGTATGGGCTGCGGCATATTCAAAATACACACCTAGGATAGAAAAATAAACCACGCTTAAAACTGATAAGCGTCCGACTAAATAATTGATAGGTTTTTCTTGTTCCGTTGAATGGTTGACCATTGAGCGAGCAAGTAATTGAAAAAATAAGATAATGCCAAGGGTGACAAAAATCCCAGTGAATAACGGGGAAAGTAGCCATTCATGTTGGGTCAAATAAATTCATCTCTTAACTAAAATAATCTGGACGATTGCAATAAAATGGAAAATATAACTCTGAACCCCGTTATATGTTAACGGATACAAAGAAAGACTGATTAATTATACCAAAAAAGATAAGAAGAACAAAGACATTTAAGTGAATTAGGTAATTAAGGATAGGCTGAGTGATGAATTTTAGCCTATATTTGGATTGGACAATAAATAGAGGTACAAAAAAGCAACCATCATAGTAGTCGGGATGGTTGCTGGTAAGCACTATATTAAATAGTGCGGCGTGTTTTAGCACGCATCAGACAATTGTCTGATAAGATTTGGCACCTTATGGGCTAGTTTAACACAAGTTAGAGGATTTTGAAAATCAAAAAAACGCTTTGCATGGGGCAAGTTTTAGTCGGTAGTTCCGCTAATTAGATTTTATTCAACTTTTTATTTGCTTTTAGTTTCGTTCCGGCGCTGATGTGGGGCCGTGTGGGTCGCTTATGACAAATCGCCACACGCGCTCATCAACGTCGCCACTTCACGTGTTAATTTCTACATACAAGAAACATTTCTAAAAAAATTTCATATTGAATTGGATTTTTAATCAGAATATACTAATCCTAAGTTTAAATAATCTACTAATAGGATGTGACGCGCTGATGTGTACAAGTGTAATGTATCAAAATGCCAAAGGAAATTGGTTTTTAGCACGAACAATGGACTTCTCATTTGAATTAGATGGTCGTCCAGTTGTAATTCCCCGCAACTTTCATTTCCAAAGTGATGCTAACGAAGCGGGCTTTGATACAAAACTGGGCTTTGGCGTTGCTGGACGTAACTTAAACGGCTATATCCTAGTTGATGGGGTAAACGAGGCCGGAGTTGGGGCTGCTACCCTTTACTTTGACGGATTGGCAAAATTTGCGGATCAACGCGAACACGGAAAAACTGATTTAGCTCCTCATGAAGTTATTAACTGGATTCTTGGAAATATAACAAGTGTAGCTGACTTAAAAGAAAAAATTAACGATGTAAACATTGTGGCCATCGCCAACGACTTGTTTAAAATTGTTGTTCCTTTGCACTGGATTGTGGGTGATAAGTCTGGTGCTTGTGTCGTGTTGGAACAGGATAAGGAAGGGATGCATGTCATGGATGATCCCGCTAAAGTGATGACCAACAGTCCTGATTTTCAATGGCATTTAAAGAATTTGAATAATTATGTGCAATTAAAGCCCACGTCACACAGTGCCAAAGCATACGGTGAATTTAAATCAGATGCCTATGGATTGGGCAGTGGTGCGTTAGGTTTGCCTGGAGATTACACATCTGTTTCCCGGTTTGTGCGAGCGGCGTTTATTCGCGAAAATACGGATAAGGCTGACACGACAGGTGGCTCGATTAATGCGCTATCGCATATTTTAAATAGTGTAGAGATTCCTAAAGGGGTTAAGGCTGATAATGAGGGCGGTTGTGATTATTCGCAATATCGTGGGTATATGAGTTTGGATGAAGGCGCCTATTACATGCAACCTTATGATGACCAAACGATTACGCGAGTGGCACTCACCCCTGAAGTTTTGAATGCCAGTGAACCTACAGAGTATCCACTACAGAAACAACAACAATTTAATTCAGTAAATTAATTTAAAACCCGATTTGGAGAAGCCGAGACACGGTTTGCTGCCAAATCGGGTTTTTTATTTTCCTTAAGATTAATTATAGTAAGATTTTAAATGCTATAATTCAATTAACAGCAAAATCAGACTAGAGAGGACGTTTTTGGAAATGGCGTTTATTACATTAAAAGATGAAACGAAACGATACACTATGGAAAGTAATACAATTGTGGCAAATGATAAAGTCAGTTTTGACATCGATGAGGGCGAGTTGGTCATTATTTTAGGCGAATCTGGAGCTGGAAAATCGACGGTCTTAAATATGTTGGGCGGGATGGATCATCCAACGGAAGGCAGCATCTTAATTGATGGCCAAGACATTGCTACTTATACTGAACGTCAATTAACTGAGTATCGGCGCACCATGGTGGGGTTTGTTTTCCAGTTTTACAACTTGATTCCCAATTTAACTGCGCGTGAAAATGTTGAGTTGGCTAGTCAGGTGACTTCTGATGCATTAGATGTGGATGAGACACTAAAACACGTTGGCTTGGATAAACGGATGGCTAACTTTCCAGCTCAATTATCTGGTGGTGAACAGCAGCGGGTGGCGATTGCCCGAGCACTAGCCAAGAATCCCAAATTATTGCTATGCGATGAACCGACTGGGGCCTTAGATTACCACACGGGAAAACAAATTTTGAAATTGCTACAGGATACCGCGCGTAAAACGCATCGGACCGTTTTGATTGTGACGCATAATTCAATGATCGCTCCTATGGCTGATAAGGTCATTCATTTAAAGGATGCCCAGGTCAAAGGGATTGAACGTAATGAGCATCCTACCCCTGTTGAAAACATTGAATGGTAGGTGGCGGAAATAATGAATCGAACTTATTTTAAAGCCACTGTGCGTGAGATTACCCAATCGATGGGAAAATTCATTTCAATCGTACTGATTATTTTGTTAGGATCATTGCTCTATGTGGGCATTCGCGGGGTTGGCCCTGATTTGAATCAATCTGCCAATCATTATTTTCAACAACAAAAGTTGAGTGACGTCAAAGTTAGCTCAACAATGGGTTTAACGAACAGCGATTTAACTTCAATTAAGCAAAACAAAAACGTTAAGCATGCAGTGGCCAGCCATATGGTCACGCTGCAAAAGAGTCGTAATCAGGTTGTCAGTGTATACAATTATCAAAAACAGACAAAACTTGATAAATTAAAGCTGGTAAGTGGCAAACTGCCAGTCAAAAATAACCAAATTGTTTTGGACAATAAGGCTAAAGAAAATGGCTACCAGCTTGGAGACACTTATCGGTTACCGAAAAATACGAATCTCAACCGGCGTAGTTTTAAAATTGTCGGTTTTGTAAACTCGCCTCAATTTGTCAGCAGCACGGACCGCGGGACCACAAATTTAGGTAGCGGTACGGTTGATTATTTTGCGTACGTACCTAACACGGCATTTAGCCAAAAGGAATATGCCTCGATTGCAGTACAGTTTAAAAACGCTAACCACTATGCGGCCGGGACAGATGCCTATAATAACCAGGTTGATCGTCAAAAAGCGGATTTAAAATCAGATTTAAGTGGTCGGCCACGTGCACGCCAAAAACAACTGCAAAATAAGGCACAGAAAAAATTAGATCAACAAACTACTAAAATTGAAAAACAAGAAAAAGAGTTGGCGAAAGTGCCAAGTGGTTATCAAACGGCCAAAATAAAGGCAGCAAAACAAGAACTTGCTGCTGGCAAGAAAAAGATTACGGCGTCTGAAGTTCAGATTAAGCAAATTGCCAAGCCAACTTATTTATATAACGATCGAACAATGAATCCGGGCTATCAAGATTACTTTGACGAATCTCATAGTATTGCCGCAATCGCAATTATTTTCCCAGGGTTCTTCCTGTTCATTGCGATTTTAATTACCTTTTCCACAATTTCACGGATGGTGGAGAAAAACCGGCGTGAAGTTGGCCTTATGCGGGCGCTTGGTTATACCAAACGTGAAATCGCGATGAAATATATCGTCTATACATTGTTAGCTGGAATTCTTGGTGCCGGACTTGGCGGGGTGCTTGGGATGCTGACTTTGCCACAATTTGTTTTCAGTTTGCTCAGCAATAATAATCTAACTGAGTTTGTGGGTGTAATTCCATGGTCCTACCTTGCACAAACGATGGCGGCGGGATTAATCGCCACCTTAGGCAGTGCGTTGATCGTCTTAACCATCAATTTACGAGAAGCTCCGACGAATTTGATGCGAGAACGGGCGCCTAAAGCTGGTAAACGAATTCTGTTAGAACGAATTAAACCACTCTGGTCGCGACTTAGCTTTAATCAAAAGGTCAGTTATCGAAATCTCTTCCGTTACAAAGGAAGAATGATCATGACAATTGTCGGGATTGCTGGGTGTACTGGTTTAATTTTGACAGGATTTGGAATTCAAGATTCTGTGAACGATTTAGTCCCGACCCAATATGAAGACGTCCAGCATTTTCAAGCATTAGTGACGGTAGAAAAAGCCACCCAGAAAGTGCATGCGGCTAATATCTCGGCACAAAAATCTGTGATGGTAAAATCAATTACGGCCCGACCCACACACGGAACGGCCAACGATACGGTCACTTTAATGGTGCCGAAAACTACGTCTAATTTTGATAAGTATGTGACTTTGAAATCAGTCGCCACCAATAAAAAACTTCATTTGACTGATAGGGGCGTTATTCTATCCGAGAAACTGGCGACTGATATGAATGCTAAGGCAGGCAGTTCGGTCAATCTCCAAATTGGGGGTAAAAAAGTAACTGCAAAGGTTACGGGGGTTACCACCAATTATGCGGGGCACTGGCTCTACACCACGCAATCCTATTATAAAAAGTTAACCGGTAATTCGACTAAGGCTACAACACGTTTAATTAAAACTAGTCATACGAAAAAGGCCCAACGAGAAAAACTAAGTCGCCAATTATTAAAAGAGACCGGTGTTTTAAACGTCAGTTTTCCAAGGTATGCGGCTAGTTCACTGAGTACAGGTGGATTGGGATCAGTCGTCTTAATTATGATCGTCATGTCGGGAGCTTTAGCTTTGGTGGTGCTATATAACTTAACGAACATCAATATTTCCGAACGGCTTCGGGAATTAGCCACGATTAAAGTGCTTGGTTTTTACGATCGTGAAGTTACGGCCTATGTGGCACGAGAAAATGTGGTCTTTACCATCGCTGGAATTGTACTTGGTTGGGGAATTGGTTTGTTCTTACATCAATTCATTATGGTCAAAGCCCAAACGGGTAGTATTTTGTTTCCAATGACGATTCATTACCCAGGCTACATCTGGTCAGCGGTCATTACGGGATGTTTCAGTCTGTTTATCGGAATTTTGACCCATTATAAACTTAAACATATTGATATGCTGGATGCGTTGGCAGCTGGCGAGTAGTTGAGAGGGGATCTTTGATATGAAGGAAAAGCAACAGAAAATTTTTGATGCGGCTCAAAAAGATTTTCAAGAGTCCGGGTTTAAAGGAACCAACATTGCTGAAATTACACAACATGCAGGAGTTGCAGTGGGGACCTTTTATCGATTTTATGAATCAAAAGAAGAAGTTTTCTTTCAGGTTTATGCAGCAGAAAATGAGCGCGTAAAACAGGAAATAGTGACAACCAATGATCTTACTGAAGATCCTCGCACACTTTTTCCTAAAATAATGACGCAATTATTGGCAGACGTCAAAAATAGTTTGATTTTGCAGGACTGGTACACGAATCCAAAGTTAAAACGACTTATTAAAAATAATCCGAATCTGCAAGATGATTTTATGTGCCACACAGTTTCCCAATTAGTTAAGCAATGGCAAAAAGATGATCGCCTTAAATCAGGGCTATCCGAGAGTCGTGTGCATCAATTATTTGAGGCCTTAGTTGTTGTTGATAATCATCAAGATGAGTTACTAGATGGGGATTACGAGCAATTGCGAGAGGATTTGGTTCAAGGAATTTTAGATCGAATTTTGAAATAATTTTGAAACAATAATGAAGCGAGGTCAGAGAAATTCTGGCCTCGTTTTTTTGTTTTTAGATGTGGAATTTGGAGAGATAACGGTTTTTTACAAAATGGTAGTTTAGGAACATGTGAATGAAAAAGATAGCGCTCGTTTTACTATAAAGGTGATATAATAACTGTGTACATATAAATTAATAGTTCATGGTGCGAACCATAGACGGAAGAAAGGATGATTAACTATGCAAATTCAAAACAAAAAGCATCGTGCAAAATTGATCCATGATACAGGGGAAATTAAGCAACATTACAAAATGTATAAGACTACCAAAGGATGGCTTTTTGCAGGAATTGCATTACTCACTTTTGGAGCAAGTGTGACATTTGGATCATATACAGTTCAAGCAGATACCGATGTTTCAAGTGCAGAAAGTGAGAGCACAGTTGTGGCAAGTAGTGCTAGTTCCTCATCAGCAGCAAGTGCGAAATCCACCACTGCCGAATCCGCAAGCTCGTCGAGTGCTGTCTCCGATACTTCTTCAAATGCGTCTTCAGCGACTTTGAGCAGTTCAACATCAAGTTCAAGTTCGAGTAGCAGTGCGGCGTCTGATACGCCAAGTTCTGCGGTATCTAGTGCTAGTGGCTCATCTGAAACAGCAGATGATACAAGCTTGGCATCAGCTTCAGAAGGTAGCGGTGCTAGTTCCAAAAGCAGTGTAGCTAGTTCGGCTACTAGTGCTAGTAGAATTGCGCCAACAGCTGCAGACTTAACTAATACTTCAGTCCTATCCGAAGCAGTGGATGTCACAACTGCTGCAGCTTCAGTAGATCTGTCTGCTGATTCAGTAGGGTATGGCAGTACTGGTAATTTTAAGATCGACTTTAATTTTGCTGGTAATGCTGGGGATGTCTTCACTATTACAATTCCGGCTAATTCACCGGCTTATTCTCTAGATACTAATATAGAAGAATTACCGACTAGTCAGGGTACCACAAGCATCAAAAAAAACGCAGATGGTTCAACTACGATCACATATACTGTAAGTGACAATGCTGCACATATCGCTGAGTTTACTTTGAATGCTTATACCAATGAGTGGGGACCAGTTGCTGCACCGATGACCGAAATTGGCACAACATCTAAAAAGATTACTTATACAATTAATGGTGTTGCTCAAACGCCGGTTACATTCACACAAATAATTAAGCCTAGTGCTAACCCAACAGCACCAACTAGAACCAATCCCGATACGACAGTCACTTCAGTAATTCCTGATACAAACTATGTTTATGCTTTTGCCATTAATGAAGCGAATGGGGTTCATGATGATGGTTTCCCTTCTAAACAAGTGAATTCAGCAGATAATTATGGAGGAACCACGGTGACACTCCCAGTACCAACGGGTTTTGTCCTGAATGCATCTTTGACTAATCAGTTAAATGCTTTTACCGACGGAACAACCATTACACAACCCAATGGTGAAAGTGGTGACATTATAATTACAGTTCCTGCGGGATCAGGTAATCAAAATTACCAAGGTGGAGTAGGCTACAAAATTGCGGGCTTTTATGATGTGACTCAAACGAGTAGTAACCAAAAGTTAACTGCTTCGGGCCCAGCAACTCTAACGCAAATTATTAATGCCGCTGGAGATAAATTAACAGCAACGGCCGATGGTACTTGGACAGAAACTATTCGTGCCAGCGGTGATGATGGTAAAGATGGAAATACAAGTGCCAAGGTTTCAGCGGTTGGTAACAGTAGTACAACTCCTAATCAATTATTGTTGAATAGTGATGCATCTGATGATCCTACTTCGCTGAACAGTTTTACTTTTTCAACTATAAGTGCGTCTGACCTAACAGACGCAACAATTATAATTACAATCCCTGATGGTTTTGATGCTACGAGTGTCAAATTGCCAGCAGCTGGTGCAACAACTTCGTCCTACTTGCCCGGGACAACTTCTTACGGATATACGGTGACATTGGCGGATGGAACAGTTGAAACAGGTACTATTGCAGCTGGTGCTACCCTTACACCAACGGATAATTCGTCAATTCGGAAACTTGTGTTAACACCGAACTTTTTAGCAGCTGGTGCAAATAGTGGAAATATACTTGAAAAGGGTAGTCAAAAAATTGTGGTTTATGGAAAATTATCTGCTACCTATGACGATGGGACCGCTGTTTTAGCAGGCGACACTTTGACATCGACAATCGAAATTGCGTTTGGTTCGACAACTGAAACTGGAGGAATTGAGTTCACTAATGCAACTGGTACAGTGACACAAACGGTAGTTACAACTGGTGTAGCTAAAGTATCCGGCTATAAGCATCAAACAAGCCAGGTTCCTGGAAAAGTTGCTGGAACTATTTCGTTGTCTATGTCAGGGGATACTAATCAAACGGCAAATGCTGTTTATGAGCCAATTTATTATTTTGTGATTCCATCAGGTACAACTGTTTCAAACATTACAAATGTACCAGCAGGTGGAGTTATTTCCGAATTCCTAGCTGATAATGGCCAGGAAGTTGTAAAAATTGACTACACAGGGAGTGGTGTTTCGGTTACAACTCAAGAAACATATTTACTTTCTATTGAATTAACCAATAACGGGGATGCAATGCCCGGAGAGTATTCGTTTGCGATGTATGTTACTTCACCAACGACCCCTCTACAAAATAAAACCCCAGTTACAGATACGTCGTTTACCGATGGTGATGTCAATGCGCTGTCGTTCTATACTGATACTTGGAAGATTATCTCTGTATCATCAGTTTACGAAGCTTCAACAGCACAAGGGAATCAAGATACAACGGCGGTTAAAGATGGAACTTCACTTACCACCGAAGATTCGACCTTAATTTTTAACGATGCTATTCAGAATACAAGTAAAAAAGAAGCAACCAATGTTATTTCACTAATTAATTTACCTACAGTTGGGGATTCACAGGGTTCTCAATATACTTTTGATATGACAGGCGCAATTACTGTACCAGCTGGTGGAACAGTTTTGTATTCAACATCACAACAGACACCGCCGACTAGTGGACAACCAAGTACATCTGGCTACGTTACGGCAGACCAAATTTTGGATTGGTCGACAGTGCGATCGATTATTATCGAATTTGACTCAATTGCCAGCAATCAGACTACAGGACGAATCGCAATTGTTGGAACTACAGAAAACTTTGCAGATCAAGCCAACAAAACCGGTTATCTAGAAACAGCCCTTTATTCTGATGGATATATGCCAGTTGTGTCTGGAGCCGGGACCGCAGCGCAAATTACAATTATTGCCCCATCAACGGTTGAACTTAGTAAAGTAAGCTTCCCATATGACGGGAATACTAAAGCAAGTGAGGCCAGTGGATTAACTGCCAAGGTTACCTTATCAGATGGAACTAGCACAACTGTAAGCCTAGACAACTCAGATATTGTTCTTACGGTACCGGATGGTACTGATGCTGGTTCATATACGTATAAATTATCAGCTACAGGTTTGGCAAAGGTTAATGAAGTAGCCGGCACCGATACTTTAAGTAATCCAGACACTACTGGAACAATCATAATTACGGCCGCTGAAGTTAAGGCGAGCTTGAATAATGATGGTTTTGCATTTGATGGTGTAACAAAAGCTAGCGAAGATAAAGGCTTAATTGCTACAGTTGCTTTGAAGGATGGTACTACTAAAGAGGTCAGTTTAACAAGCGATGACATCGTAGTGGCTAACGACAGCACTAAAGGTGGCGAATATTCGTATACTTTGAGTGATACAGGTTTGGCAAAGGTTCAAACCGCTGTAGGAGACAATTATGTGGTTAATGCGACTGATGTGACCGGAACGATCACAATTGCATCACCACCGGCCGTGAGTTTGGGACAGGATAGCTTTGTGTACAATGGTACCAGCGCTAGTGGTGCAGATGATTTAAGTGTGGTGTTAGTAATGCCAGATGGAAGTCGTCAAACTTTAAAACTTACAAGTGGAGATATTACGGTAACTGATGACAGCGCAAATGTAGGTGAATATACGTATAAACTCAGCGCAGATGGATTAGCTCGACTGCAAGCAATTGTCGGAACAGAAACCATTACCAATCCTGACGCAACGGCCAAAATTACGATTACACCTGCCACATCAATAGTAGATCTAAATGACGTTTCGATTAACTATGATGGCACAACAAAAGCAAGTGATGCTACTGGTTTAACAGCTACAGCTACAGTGGTCACTGCCGATGGTGATTCTAAAGTTGTAGATTTAACTAGTGGAGATATTACGGCAACTGATGATGATACGGCGCCTGGCGATTACACATATACGCTTAATGATGCCGGTTTAGCGGCAGTACAAGCTGCGGTTGGTAGTAACTATACAGTAACAAATGCGACAGGCACTATTACTATTACAGCAATTAAAGCTAAAGTGACTCTGAATGATACAAGCTTTACGTATGATGGCACAACAAAAGCTAGTCAAGCTTCTGGTCTTACAGCAACAGTTGATGGAAAAGTTGTGGACTTAACAAGTGAAGATATTACGGTGGCAAATGATGGTACTAATGCGAATGGATATAAGTATAGTTTGAGTGCAACCGGTTTACAGAAGGTTCAATCTGCAGTTGGTAGTAACTATATTCTTAATTCAGATGGTGTGACCGGGACAATTACCATTGATAAAGCTAAGGTTACGATTACGGCACCAACACTTTTAAAGGATTATGATGGCAAACCATATGCTGGTGATACTTCAGCAACTATCAGCGATAAACCTGCAGCAGGCGTTGATTTACAATATTCATTAACAGATATTAGTGGAGATGTAAATCAAGGTACTTATCCAATTACTGTGACTGCGACGGATGCAGACAATCCTAATTATATAGTTTCAGTTGTTAATGGTAATTTAACGATTAAAGCAGCTGATACTTCTGTTGTGTTGAATCCCGGTGGTTTTTCATTTGATGGAACAACTAAAGCCAGTGAAGCAAACAATTTAACAGCAACAGTTAATGGACAAAAGGTAGATTTAACCAGTTCAGATATTGTTATGGTTACCAAAGATGGAACTGCAAGTGGTGATTATACTTACAGCTTGTCTGCAACAGGTTTGGCCAAAGTCCAAGCCGCCGCCGGAGACAACTACACGGTAAATGCTGATGCAACCGGGACAATTACAATTACACCAGTAGCTGCAAAAGTAACCTTTAAATTTATTGATGGACAAGGTAATAAAATTAAGGCCGATCAAATTGTGGATGGCAACGTGGGGGATGCGTACAGTTTAACTGCACCAAATATCCCAGGCTATGCGTTTGAATCATCAGATGAACCATTAAGTGGGACGATTACCGGTAATGAAACAATCACGCTCGTTTATAAAAACGGGACTGTGGCAGAAGAAACACCTGCCAAAGTAACCTTCAAGTTTGTTGACGAGAACGGAAATACAATTAAATCTGATCAAGTGCTGAATGGTTACGTAGGAAATGCTTATGACCTAACTGCGCCTGATATTGACGGCTATGCGTTTGCATCATCAGACGAACCATTAAATGGCAAGATTACCGGTGATGAAACAATTACGCTCGTTTATAAGAACGGAACTGTGGCAACAGAAACACCTGCCAAAGTAACCTTTAAGTTTGTCGATGAAAATGGAAACACAATCAAATCAGATCAAGTGCTGAACGGTTACGTAGGAAATGCATACGATCTAACGGCACCTAATATTGATGGCTATGCATTTGCCTCATCAGACGAACCGTTAAACGGTAAGATTACCGGTGATGAAACAATTACACTTGTTTATAAGAACGGAACTGTGGCAACAGAAACACCCGCAAAAGTAACCTTCAAGTTTGTCGATGAGAATGGAAACACGATCAAATCTGACCAAGTGCTGAATGGTTACGTAGGAAATGCATACGACCTAACGGCACCAAATATTGACGGCTATGCATTTGCCTCATCAGATGAACCACTAAACGGTAAGATTACCGGCGATGAAACAATCACGTTGGTTTATAAGAATGGGACAGTGGCAACAGAAACACCCGCAAAAGTAACCTTTAAGTTTGTCGATGAAAATGGGAACACAATCAAATCAGACCAAGTGCTGAACGGTTACGTAGGAAATGCCTATGACCTAACTGCGCCAACAATTGCGGGTTATGTGTTTGCCTCATCAGACGAACCATTAAACGGCAAAATTACTGGTGACAACACAATTACGTTAGTCTATAAGCATGGTGAAGTGGCAGAAGAAACACCTGCAAAAGTAACCTTTAAGTTTGTTGATGAGAATGGAAACACGATCAAATCTGACCAAGTACTGAATGGTTTTGTAGGAAATGCATACGACCTAACAGCACCTAATATTGACGGCTATGCGTTTGAATCATCAGATGAACCATTAGACGGTAAGATTACCGGTGATGAAACAATTACACTTGTTTATAAGAGTGGGACAGTGGCCACAGAAACACCTGCAAAGGTAACCTTCAAGTTTGTTGACGAGAATGGAAACACGATCAAATCTGACCAAGTACTGAATGGTTACGTAGGAAATGCTTATGATATGACAGCACCTACAATTTCAGGTTATACCTTCTTAAACGCAGATGGCTTACTTTCAGGAACAATTACTGGAAATGCAACCGTTACACTAATCTACAAGTCTAAGACTTCACTACCTAATGGTGGTGGCAATGGCGGAGATGGTACCGGAACAACGCCGGGAAAGACACCTGATAACTCGGGAGATAACGGGAGTACCAATACTGTTTCTGGACATAAATCTAATGGTTCAGTTGAAAAAACCAGCTTTAGTACTAACGCAACTGCTCAACCACAAACCAGAGCAGCACTTGCCCAAACCAAGACTCAGGCAAAACGCTTACCACAAACTGGGGACAGCCAAGTTAATCCTTTGGCGATTATTGGGATGAGCCTGATGGCGACATTCTTCGGGTTGTTTGGAATTAAACGAAAGAAACATGAACAAGACTAGATAAATATCGCAATTTAAGCGTAAAGAAGCCACCAAACAAAATTTGTTTGGTGGCTTCTTTTACACTTTTTAATATTGTTGGTTTGCCTTATCTATTGCTTCTTGTTTCAAACGGAAACGTTCGCGCTGGTTCTGCAAACGATACTGTTTAGGCGTTGTTTCTGAGAACTTTTTGAAATGTTTAATGTAGTTACTTGAATCGTAGTAATTTAAGACCCGAGCAATCTCACTCAATGGCAAGTCAGTGTGCAAAAGCAATTTCTTTGATTCGTCAACTCGTTGTTTATCAATGTAACTTTGAATCGACATTCCCATTGTGTGGGTGAACAAACGAGAAACGTATTGATAAGAAAGATTCAAATAATCTGCGATGCGAATTGGCTGCATCTTGTCATACAAGTGCATATTCACATAGTAGGTGATTTGATAAACTTGCTTAGGAACAGTGTCCGTAGCTGTGATTTCATCTTCGGGAGTCTGCAATTCGAAGAAGTCTTTACAAATCAATTCCAGAGCTTTTTGAAAGTTTTCGGGGTCTTCAGGCTTTTCCGGTGTCAGCCAATCAAAGTAGGCTTCCCGTAATTAAACAAAGTTGGTTGCGTTAAAGTGATTAGCCAAACCAGTCATTGTGAAATCACTAACGACATTGACTAAACTCCGGTGCAAGTCTTCGTGGCTGGCATTTTTAACCAGGTCACTGTGTTGTTCAAAGAAAGCTGCCAGTTCTCGTTTGGCACGAGATGGTTCCCGTTTTTCGAAATTAAAAATTAAACTGTATTCTAAAAAAGAAAAACGGAGCAAGTAGTTAGCTTTTTTTTCATCTAACTTTTGTCGTGAAAAATTTAACTGATCATAATCATAGTAAAACATAGTTTGTTTCCTCCAAATTACTATTTTTTCTTCAAAATATATACCATTTACCATCAACTAAGACGCACTTAAAATAATACCACAAAAAAGGGTGAATGACGTACCTAATTTTAATAATTCATATTTTTGTAACATTATTCATTACAATAATTGATGCAGAGATATCAATAGTTACAGACTTTACGCTTGAAAAGTTAATGGTGAGAATTAAATTTAAAATAAAACTATCATAAAGTAACACTTTTTTACTTTATCAATTCGTATTATACTATTTTTTTGGTAGAAATAAAGCATTTAGATTGTACTCTTAACGGGGTTAACTGAAGGCTAATAAAACTAAAAATAACAATCAAAAGTGAGCCTGTGCATCAGGCAAGCTCACAAATTGATTGTTATTTTTATTTCTTCAAAAATCCGTTTTCCAAAATGTCAATGTATAGACGGACGTGATTAATGATCTCATCAAAATCAGTTAGGTCAGCATCAGGATTAGCCTGCATAAACGCTTTTGTTTCCGAAGCTACCTGATCAAAGATGCCAAGCATGAGGCGCTGAATGGCCTCTTTGGTGATATCCGTTCGAATTGGTAAGCGTTCAAGAATGGGGTCAATTAGATTTCCCATATTATCATTTGTCTGCCCGGCGTAAAACTCGGCAATCTTGTGTTTTAGTTTTGCGGGGGCGTCACCAAGTTCCGCATAGGCGTCTAAAAGGAGCTTAAATTCATCGGGAAATTGCAACTGTAATTTAATTTTATATTTAGTTGCATTGATGATCATTTCGTCTAAGTCTTGGGCATCTTGCCAAACGCTGTAATCCACGACCTGAGTGAGGTTGGCGGACGCAAACTTCAGAGTGGCAATGTATAAATGAGCTTTATCACCATAGTAGCGGAAAATAATGCCCTTCGAAACCTTTGCCTCTTCGGCGATGATATCTGTTTTCGCCCCCCGATATCCACGGTTGGCAAAGATTGATAAAGAAGTCTGCATAATGCGAGTCACTTTTTCAGGATCCATTGGCACTTGGAAATTTTTATCTGGCATGAAGTAAGGACTCCTTTCAAAATTAGTTTTCAATTAAATCGCGACGTTTATAACCAAGAAAGCCGATGAATAGTAACCCAATGGCTAAGGCAATATAAAGATAAAATCGGGGCCAATCCACTGTGCTAATTGGAACTCGGTTAACCCAACCGTAAGGCGTGATTTTTTGCGCCCAGTCAGGGATGTTGACTAGTTTTCCAAAATATAAGCTAATTAATCCGTAAACGGGGATGGCCCAAATGATGGTTTGGAGCCGCGGCGCCCAGCCGATAATTAGTGTGCTAATGCCTAACACGACATAAAGGGCAGGCAAGTAGCCAATAAAGCCCCGGAACATTCTGGCAAATGAAATGGGGTTGGTCATGACGGTAACACTGGCTAGCCACATTCCCAAGGTAGCCGCAAATAAAGCCAAGGTGCCGATGATTACTGAAACGGCTACGTAGCTACCAAAAATTCGGGCCCGAGAAACACGTTTGGCATGTAATTGTTCGAGCCAGCCCTTACGTTCATCACCATTAATCCGAAGCAACGTTTGAACACTCGGAACAGTAGCCAAGACGGCAAACACGAGCATTAGTAATGCCGCAAACTTCAACACAATGGTTTGACCGGCGGCGTCTAAGGCATCTTTACCTAACAGGTTACCCATTAGGGGGTTGGATTTCAAAACGTCACCCACGGTCCCAAAAATGGAGCCGTAAGAGATCCCGAGGACCACCGTGCCAATAGTCCAGACGATTAAGTTTAAACGATCTAAACGCATTACCAGGCTGAATGGGCCGGCTAAAAAGATAGAGGCTCGTTTACGACCACCATGAGTTGCAATTAAACCGGAGCCAACATCGCGATGACGGCTGGCATAGAAGGTGGCTGATAGAAGAATGAGCGTTGATACGACCATTAAAATAACAGGCAACCAATTATTTTTATCATAAATTGAGAGTTTTTCAATCCAGCCGAACGGGGACCACCAAGTTAAATCGGGGTTTTCGACATCCGTGATCATTCGTCCAATGTAGGCAATACCTAAAACTAAGTAGCTTAACATCGTGGCACCACGTGGGTTGTCGCTTACTTGAGACATCAGCAGTGCGACACTGCCAAACATGAACCCAACGGCTGCCAAGCCAACACCAGTTAGGAGGTTTCCCATGGTGTTCATCCCACGCATTCCGGAAACTTGTAGGCCACCAAAATAAATTAAGCCGACCAGAAGATTAATCAAAAATAACTCAAGGGTGGCTGCTAATAAAGGGCTCTGTTTGCCAACTGCATGAGAGCGAATCAGTTCTAGCATGCCGTTACTTTCTTCACCGCGAGTATTGCGAACCGCGAAAAAGATGTTCATGACGACCATAAAGAGAGCCATAAATACCAGCATTTCACTCGCAAAGATATCAGCGGTTGTGTAGGGGGCTTTGGCAACAAAGACCCCAAACAGTGAAACCATGGCTGGCGTTTTTAACGTGCTCACGATTGTGGCAATCGATTGTGGTGTGCCATACAAGTCGTTAAACTTGAAAGCCACCGCAGTCATGAGCATTCCTAAAATTAGTACCCAGATCCAAATTAAAAACCAATCTCGACGGAGGTTGAAACGCGTAAGAAAGCCGGTTTGTTGGGTTTCATTTTTGGTCATCATGTTCACCTTCCTCATCTTTTTGGTAGTAACGCAAAAAGAGATCTTCAAGAGTGGGTGGTGTGCTTTGCAGGCTTACAATTTCAAGTTTGGCGAGGGTCTGCATGAGTTGATCCAGCTTGTCTGAATCAACGGTAAAACTGGCTTTATTTTTAGCGTTTTCAAAGGTTTTGAATCCATGAACCCCAGGCGTTATTGATAGGTCAGGTAAAAGTTGCCGGGTTTGAACGGTGATCATGGTGCGGGTAAGATGGCGCATTTCCGTGAGGGTTCCGGTTTCAATGATGCGACCTTCGCGAATGATACCGATGCGATCACACATGCGCTCAACTTCGGATAAAATGTGGCTTGATAGCAGGATGCTTTTGCCGTTTTCCTTAAGCGCGACCACGTTTTTTGAAAAATTTCTTCATTCAGTGGATCAAGTCCAGAGGTAGGTTCATCAAAAATGTATAAGTCAGCATCCGTTGAGAATGCCGCAATTAAAGCGACCTTTTGCCGATTTCCTTTTGAATAAGTCCGCGCTTTTTTTGTTGGATCAAATTCAAATTGTTTAATTAGCTCATCAGTATGTGCCGTGTGGGTTTGATGGTTGAGTTTCAGAAATAAGTCAATGATTTCGCCACCAGTCAGATTAGGCCACAAATACACATCGCCCGGCACATAAGCCAAGCGTTCGTGAATACTGACGGAATCTTTCCAAACGTCTTTTCCAAAGATTGTTGCTGAGCCACCAGATGCGCGAAGAATACCTAACAGTGTCCGAATGGTCGTTGATTTACCAGCGCCGTTGGGGCCAATAAAGCCAAAGACTTCACCGGGATGGACATCAAACGTAATGTCTTTTAATGCTGCAAATTTACCGAAATTTTTTTGTAAGTGATTAATTGAAAGTACTGTATCAGCCATAATGCTGACCTCCTTATTTTTAGGTAATTAACAAGATAAGCAACTTTAATTAATTGATACGCAGAGTATATTCTATAGTGACTGGCAAGTCAATGACTAATGAGTCAATACATTGATTTTTCAGCGCTATTTTATTAATCAAAAAATAGCGGTACCATAAAAAGGGTTACTGTACGCAAAAAGTAATCAAATATTTTTTTATTTACCATTCGCGGTGGTAGAAAGTTGGGGAGTAACATGAAGAAAGTTTCAAGGTTAGTTATTTTAGTGATTGCGACATTTACGCTAGCGTTTAATGTCCAGCAATTACCCGGTAATACACAGGCAACGGCGCAAGCTGCAACATATGTGTATGTGACAAGAACGGGTAAGCATTATTTCTACAAACGGCATGATAGAGGTTTAAACCGGGCCAAAAAAGTTTATAGGGTGAGTTTAACAACCGCCAAACGACGAGGATTGACCTTATCGGCTACAGAAAAAGCACCGAAGAAAAAAGCTAAAAAGCGAGTTGTTAGAAGAAAAGTGGTTCATAAGAAAAAAGCTGTTGCTAAAAAGAAGAAAGTCGTTCATAAAGTTATAAAAAGGGTTCCTGCTAAAAAAGCTAAGGCTGCTAGTACATCCAAACTCAGCACACTTAGGTATCACGGAACCCAAACGGTGATTGTGAATAAAGATCGTCCGAGCTTTTCAAAAGCAACTTTATCTACCAAAAAGGGTGCTTGGCAAAAATATAGTAATTTAGATGGCGAGAACCGAGCGACTGATGCGAATGCCATGCTGAATAAACGACTAATGCCTAAAGGTAAACGGCAGGCTTTATATGTGGACCCAACTGGTTGGCACAATAAGAGGGTTAAGTCAGGTTGGTTATACAATCGGTGTCATTTAATTGGGTATCAATTGACTGGTCAGAATAATAATTGGAAGAATTTAATTACAGGAACACGTTCGTTGAATGACCCGCAAATGACAAAGTATGAAAATGAGACAGCAAAATATTTGAGGGGTAGTTCCCGGCGTTATGTGCGTTATGAAGTAAAGCCAATTTATAAGAGTTCGGATTTGTTGGCAAATGGTGTTGAAATGCGCGCACAGTCAATCGGCTCAAATAAGATTCATTACAATGTTTACATCTTCAATATCCAAAAGGGTGTTAAACTTAACTACGTAAATGGTACTAGCAAAGTCTCTTAAAACAGCAATTGAAGGGTAAGGTTGTTTATGAAAAAATATGCAAGCATAGCCGAATATATGACGAATTTACCAGAGATGCAAAAGACTGTTGCACAAATTATGCGTGACTTGCTGGCAGACGCAGCTCCAAAAGCACGTGAAAAAATCTCTTATAATATGCCAGCTATTGAACAAAACGGTAAAGTAGTGGTTTATTTTGACGCTGGAAAAGATCACCTTGGTTTTTATCCGACAGCTGATCCAATTGTGGCATTTGCCGATCAACTAAAGGAATATAAAACTTCCAAAGGAACTATTCAACTCGCCTATGATCAACCATTACCGGCAAAACTCATTCGCGAGATTGTGGCGTTTCGGGTGGATCAAGTGACAAAGGGATAGATTAATAAGATTAAATTATACGATCGTGTAATTTGATCTTTTTTTATTGTCGTTTAAGAAATTTAATTTCACGAAATAAAGAAAAATCAAAATAAAACTTGAAATTTAAATTCACAAATTGTATACTGTATTTGTCAATGAAAGCGATAACAGAATATTTGGGAGTGATACTATGCTAGGTTTTTCGATTTATTTGGATACTGAAATTAATAGTCAGACTGAAAGTTATATCAGAACCATGAGTCAACATGGGTTTACCGGTGTATTTACATCAGTTCATATTCCAGAGGATGATGCTTCAAAGTACGTTGAACGTCTAAAGAAACTTGGAAAAATTTGTATGGAACAGCATCTAGAGTTGACCGTTGATATTGATTACCAAGGATTGAAAAGTTTGGGCTGTTCTGTGACTGATGTGAAAAAGCTAACACAATGCGGAATTTCAGCTTTACGTTTGGATGACGGATTTACAAATTCAGAAATTGCCATTTTAAGTCATCAATTAGCCATAGCCTTGAATGCAAGCACTATAAGTGAAACTGATGTGCAAGTATTGAATGTTCAGCATGCTAATTTTGATCACATGGAGGCTTGGCATAACTATTATCCTCGTCCAGAAACTGGCTTAGATACTGATTGGTTCGCTGAGAAGAACATGTGGTTGAAGCAACAACACTTTACAGTCATGGCATTTGTCCCAGGAGATATTAATTTTAGAGGTCCACTTTACCAAGGACTACCAACTTTGGAAGCTCATCGACATAAGAATTCGCTGGTGGCTGCAAATGAATTGAAGAAAAATTTTGAGGTTGAAAAAATATTCATAGGTGATCCACTAATATCAAATAAGTTGATGGCGCAGTTTGAAGCATTCTTTACGCGTAATGAAATTCAGCTTCATGTTCAAACCAGCCATTCTGAACTTATGAAACAAATTTGGCATAATCGTCCCGAAGTAGCACGAGATGTTGTGAGATTGGTAGAATCACGGCAACAAAATCAAAAAATGAGTGTGAGTGTGCAACCACACCAGACAACACTAAGAAAATTGGGAACTATTACGATAGATAATGAGGATTATGGCCGGTATCAAGGCGAAATTCAGATTTGTAAAAAGGAATTACCACTTGATTCAAAAGTAAATGTTATTGGGCAAGTGTCACAGTCCGATGTTGTTTTTTTACCGTTAATTGGAGAAAAGACAGCAATTAAATTTATGCCAATGGAGGAAGTAAAATGATTGATTTAAGCAAGTTAACTACTGAAACACGGAACGACAAAACTATGAATCTAGATGAATTATCAACCAATAAAGTTTTAGAACTTATGAATGCTGAAGATCAAACGGTACCAGTAAGCATAAAAAAAGCATTACCCGAAATTACTCAAGCAGTTGAAAAAATTGTGGCTAGTTTTCAAGCAGGTGGCCGATTGTTTTACACAGGCGCTGGTACTAGTGGACGGCTGGGAGTCTTAGATGCTGCCGAATGTGTGCCGACATTTGGAACTGATCCAGAAATGGTACAAGGATTAATTGCTGGTGGTGAACAGGCGATGACGTTAGCTGTCGAAGGTGCCGAAGATTCGGTAGAATTAGGCGAAAATGATTTAAAAACTCATCATTTATCTGATAAGGATACTGTAGTGGGAATTGCAGCTAGTGGAAGGACGCCATATGTGATTGGTGGTTTAGACTACGCTAAGAAAATTGGGGCATCAGTGATTAGTCTAGCTTGTAATGATCATGCTGAAATTAGCAGACATGCCGAGGTTGCCATTGAGGTTCCGGTAGGTCCAGAGGTTTTAACAGGGTCGACACGTTTGAAGTCGGGAACGGCACAGAAAATGGTTTTAAATATGCTTTCTACAGTTTCAATGGTAGGGATCGGTAAAGTCTATAAAAATTTGATGGTGGACGTAAAACCGACAAATAAAAAACTGGTTGAACGTTCTAAACGTATTATTATGCAAGCAACTGAATGTGATTATGAGATCGCGGAGAAAGCCTTTGTAGATGCAGACCAAAATGTAAAATTAGCAATTGTCATGATTTTAACGAATTTAGATAAAGATGAAGCAGAGGCACGTTTGAAAAATGCAAATGGGTTTGTTCGTGGCACAATTAAGGGAGGTAAGGACTAATGGCTGAGGAAAAAATTGACCGAATTGCTCGAGAAATATACGAAAATGTTGGTGGCCCTGGTAACGTTGATAAATTAATCCATTGTATGACACGAGTTCGAATGACCATCATTGACAAAGATAAGGTTGATATGGAAGACCTTAAAAAGATCGATGGTGTTTTGGGTGTGGTTGATGACGACACGCTCCAAGTAGTTGTTGGACCAGGAACAGTAAACAAAGTTGCTCAAGTGATGGTTGATCAAGTTGGTGTTAAATTGGGGGAACCTTTCCCTGATGATGCTGGTAAAAATGATCATTTGACTGATAAAGAAATGGTTGAGGCTAAGGCAGCTAGAGTTAAAGCGGAGCAAAAAGCGAAACAAAAACAAACACCAATTAAAAGAGTGCTAAAATCAATTTCAAATATTTTCATTCCTTTGATTCCAGCCTTTGTTGGTGCTGGTTTAATTGGTGGAATTGCAGCCGTTCTTTCTAATATGCTTGTAGCGGGTGATATTGGGAAGAGTTGGAGTGACTTCATCATGATTATGAAGGTCATTCAAAATGGTGTTTTCTCCTATCTAGCAATTTATGTCGGAATTAATAGCGCAAACGAATTTGGCGCAACTCCAGGGCTAGGTGGTGTTATCGGTGCGGTTACCCTATTAAGCGGTGTAACACCAGAAGCACCATTGCATAATATTTTCAACGGCTCGGCTCTCTCAGCTGGGCAAGGCGGAATTATTGGTGTTATTTTTGCCGTATGGATTTTGTCGCTTGTTGAAAAGAAAATGCATCAGTGGGTTCCAGATTCTATTGATATTATTATCACACCAACTGTCTCATTATTCATTGTCGGAATCTTCACCATTTTCTTAGTTATGCCAGTTGCAGGAGTTATTTCAACTTCACTAGTTGGCGCAATTGAATGGGTATTAAACGTTGGTGGTGCTTTCTCTGGTTTTGTTCTTGGTGCATTATTCTTACCAATGGTTATGTTTGGACTTCACCAAATTTTGACACCAATTCATATTGAAATGATTAATAAAACTGGTATGACACCATTACTTCCTATTCTAGCGATGGCTGGTGGTGGTCAAGTTGGTGCTGCGATTGCACTTTGGATTCGTTGTCATCGTAACCACAAACTCACTAATATGATTAAAGGAGCTTTACCAGTTGGAATTCTTGGAATTGGAGAACCGTTAATTTATGGAGTAACGTTACCACTTGGTAAACCATTTATCACTGCTTGTATTGGTGGTGGTATTGGTGGTGCCGTTATTGGTGGATTAGGAAATATCGGTGCAATTGCGATTGGCCCTTCAGGAGTTGCCTTGATTCCATTAATTAATAACGGTAAATGGTTAGGCTATGTTGCAGGACTGCTGGCTGCATACTTGGGTGGTTTTATCGCCACATTCTTCTTTGGTATTCCAAAGGATGCGATTGATCCAGAGGCAGCAGCTGTAGCAGGAGACACAACAGTATCAGAAGCTGATACAGACACAAGCGAAACACAAACAGTAGCACAAACAGTAGCACAAACAACTGCAAGAACATCTGATACAGTAACTGCACCAGTTGAGGGACAACAAATTCCTGTAAATGAAGTTAGTGATCCAATTATGGCACAAGAAACAATGGGAAAGAGCATTGCTGTTAAACCAAATGATGATTCACCAATTTACGCACCAGTAAATGGTAAAGTAATGTTTGTTGCAGATACAAGTCATGCGATTGGGTATACAAGTGATGCTGGTGAAGAGGTTTTGGTCCATATCGGAATTGATACGGTTAATCTAAAGGGTCAGTGCTTTGATTTAACCGCCAAACCGGGAGATGTAGTAACACGTGGACAAATTGTTGGAAAAGTGGACTGGACAGCGGTAGCTAAAGCCGGGTATGATACAGTTACGTTGGCCATCATTACAAATAGTCAGGAATTTACAATTGATAAAAATTCTGACAAAACAACAGTTGAGAAAGCAACAGTTGTGATGAATACTACTCCGGCCAGCTAGAATAGGTAGGAAGATCGTATGAAAAGTATTCTATTTTCCATTCATAAACAAATCACATCATTTTCTAAGTCAGAACGTAAAGTCGCCCAGTTTATTTTGGACAATCCGCAACAAGTTATTAGCATGAATGCTGATATTTTAGCTGAACAAGTGGGAGTTAGTGCTGCGACTGTCGTCAGGCTGGCCAAATTACTGAGTCCTGATGGTTTTCCTGGTGTAAAGATTCAGCTTTCTGCAGAAACAAAGGTTGATGATAGTTTATATACCGAGGTTGACCCCAAAGATCCATTGGATGTGGTTAAGCAAAAAATGGAATTTAGAATTGGTCACACGATTGAACAAACGAACCTTACTTTGAACGATGATGAAGTATGCAAAGCGGCACAATTGATTGATCAGGCCGATAATGTGTATGCATATGGACTTGGGGCTTCGAGCATTGTAGCTGCAGATTTACAGCAGAAATTTATTCGAGTGGGCAAGCCAGTTGTACAAACAATGGATACTCATTTAATTGCAACGGGAATTGCAAAACCGGAATCAGTCCTAGTGCTTATTTCAAATACGGGGGAAACGGTTGAAAGTCAAAAACTGGCAGATGTTGCTCATGAACATCAGATTCCTGTAATTACAATTACACATAGTCAGAAGAGTTCGTTGGCCAAAAAAAGTGATATTGTCTTGGTACACGATGATAGTGAAGAAAACGAACAATTAAGAACGGCCGCCACGACTTCCCTAATGGCTCAGTTGTATGTGGTTGATCTTCTCTACTATTCCTATCTTACGATGAACTTTGACGAAAATGCGGCGAAGATCAAAGAATCAAGCCGGGTAATACGCAAACATTTCAAATAATTTAAAATTAAAACGCAGACCTCAAGAGCTAGTAGTGTAGCTATTGAGGCCTGTTTTTTTATGGATTAGGAATGAACACCTATTTAGGCAGATCTAAGGTAGTCATTTCCATTCGGAGTAGTGTAAAATAGACCAGTAGAGCTGAAAAACATTGAAAATTTGGAGCGATTAAATGTATCGAAGAAAAATGCCCTCTCGAATTTGGGAGCGCGGTAAGAAAATTGCTAGAGCAGGTAAGGTTCACATTGAAGAAATTGATAACGAGTCGCAGTTGGTAACAGCTACCGTTGACGGGACGTACGCGTATTCCGTTGAGGTCAATCAAGCTGATCCCGATGAAGATTCCTGTGAGTGCCCCTATTTTCCTGAACACGGCTATTGTAAGCATATTGCAGCAGTAATTGAATACTTTAAAACACAAAATACCCTGATTGAGACCTTATTTGATGACGAACCAGATAGTGAGGATGCGGAAGCTGATTTTGATAACAGCTATTCACCCGTAACTAATTTTCCGGAAATTAGAATGATTCATCACAAAAAGCCCCAGGCGGACGAATATGGTGAACTATTTCTACAGAACCTAGATATTCCTGAAAAGCAGTATTATCATGCCTTACCCAAGGCGATCGCTGAACCTTTAGATTTAGAAGTGACCTTACTAATTGGTCAGGTTAATGATGGCTGGAGTTATGGGTCAACTGAAAATCGCTTTTTCATTCGCCTTCGAATTGCGGCCCGAGCGGATCACAAGTTTTATGTAGTAAACAATCTTGATCGTTTCTTCGAAGATTACCAAACGGAGGATAGCTTTCGTACGGCAGGAAAAAGGAATTTTCTGTTAAGTAGATCAGCCTTTTCTGAAGCTGACCAAAAACTACTAGATTTTATTGTTACAACTGGCAAGAGCGAAAGTTCAGATAACAGCAGTTTAAGTCAAAATAAATATTTCTTAGTAGCAACCACCAATGTCCCCCAATTTATTAACTTATTTGCTGACCTACCAATTTTTCGATTCCAGCAGGCTGAACATCAGACTAAATTTGATGAAATTTTCTATAAACAGTTTCAGCCAGAGGATGCATTGATTGAAGGAACGTTGAAACAAGACGAAGATGGTTATAATTTGACGATCGATAGTCATGTGCAACAGGACGTTTATCCAAGCTCAATTTTAATTGTGCAAAATAAATTGTACCAAGCCACTCCACAGCAAATGCAGATCGTTGAACAAATCTTGAACGCCTATAATTCAATTATGGGAAATGAATTGAGCCGGCAGATTCGGCAACAAGCTAATTTGCCGGTGGCCACGTCGATGCATTTTTCGTGGGATCATGAAACAGAACTAAATGATTTTATTGAGTATTTTAAACAAGTTGGTGTAATCGATGTGCCTAAAACGTTTGTTACCAACCAAATGACGCCATATTTTGACATAAGTAAGAACGAAAATGAACTTCAATTGAAGTTAGATTACGAATACGATGGCGAGCTTATTTCCAGTACAGACATTGGGAAGTATTCAAAGGCTAGCCGAAATTTAGATAAAGAAAAACAAACGCAAGCCTATTTAAAGAGTTTGCAATTCAGCCCCCAAAATGGGGTTTGGGTGAAGAAGTTTGATCAAGAATACGTCTTATTTAATTTCTTTATGCAGGAATTGCCCAATTTGCGTACCAACGGGGTTGTGACTGTTTCTGAGGACTTACAAGGACTTTTACGGACTTCTGAAGACCTAAAGCCGGCGGTAGACGTTTCTGAAAAAGATGGTTTGTTAACTGTGAAGTTTTCGGTAGACGGTGTTAGTGAAAATGATGTGGATAGCATGTTGGCCCAGCTTGATGTTGAACGCCCTTATGTTTCTCAATCTGACGGCTCAATTATTCTGTTAGATGACGAATTTCGCAAGGTCAGCCAAGCCCTTCAAAAAATTCGCAAACAGGGTAAGTTTAAGAACGGTGAACTTCAAGTTCATGCTTCACAGGCATTAGCTGTTCAAGCTGCCTTGAAAGATACCGCGAATTTTGATGAAAAATTTCAGCAGTTGGCGACTAATTTAGCTCATCCAGAAAACTTTGAAGTTAAAACGACGAATCCCGTCCATGGAACTTTGCGTCCTTACCAGGCGCTCGGCGTGAAATGGTTAGAAATGTTGGATTCTTATCATTTTGGCGGGATTTTAGCGGATGAAATGGGACTTGGAAAAACCATTCAGATGATTGCCTTTTTAATGAATCATTTGGATGAAACTAAGCCTGATTTAATTGTTTCACCAGCTTCATTGATCTACAACTGGCAAGAAGAGTTTGCCAAGTTTGCCCCCGATATTAAGACTCAAGTGGTTGATGGCAACAAAGAAAATCGCCGAGAATTAATTGAGACTGGGCAAGCAGATGTCATGATTACTAGTTATAATAGCGCTCGTTTAGATGTAGAGGAATATAATGCTCGCAAAATCAATTACTTGGTTTTGGATGAGGCTCAGTACGTTAAAAACGCCAGTACTAAAACCAATCAGAGTATTCGCAAGCTGACTCCTAAAAATACATTTGCGTTATCTGGAACCCCGATCGAAAATCGGGTGGAAGAATTATGGGCCATTTTTGAAATTATTATGCCAGGACTGTTACCAAGTCGAAAAGCATTCAAAAAATTAACGCCAGAAGAAGTAGCGGTACGGGTTAAACCATTTATTTTACGGCGTGAAAAATCCGTTGTTTTGAAGGATATTCCCGCTAAAGTGGAATCGAATCTCTATAATGAGTTGACCAAGAAGCAAAAAACAGTCTATTTGGCACAGTTGAAACAAATGCAGGTCAAGGTTCAAGGGATGACCGGCAAGAGTTTTGTGAGAAATAAACTAGCTATCCTGGCTGGTCTCACACGCTTGCGACAGATTTGTGACACGCCGTCCTTATATATGGACGATTACAAGGGTGATTCCGGTAAGCTTGAGCAGTTGTATGAGATCTTGCGGCAGGCCGAAGAGAATGATCGTCATGTTTTGATCTTTTCCCAGTTTACCAGCATGCTTGATATTATCGGTAAAGAGCTCACAAAGCAGCGGATGGACCACTTCGTTTTGCAGGGCAATACAAAACCAAAAGATCGGTTAGACATGGTAAATGAATTCAATGCTGGCGAAAAGAATATTTTCTTGATTTCTTTGAAAGCCGGTGGGACTGGGCTTAACTTAACTGGTGCTGATATGGTAATTTTAGTGGACCTGTGGTGGAACCCAGCGGTTGAGGATCAAGCAACAGCGCGGGCTCACCGAATTGGCCAAACGAAAAAAGTTGATGTTTTCCGTTTGATTACCAAGGGAACCATCGAGGAACAAATCTATAAATTACAAGAAAAAAAGCGCAACTTTGTGGATCAGGTGCTTAGCGGTACCGAAAACAAAGGAACGTTGACTGAAGAAGAAGTTCGTTTGATATTAGGAATTGAATAACAGCTATGTATACAAAGCAAGCTCCGTTATTGGATTAGAATCCAGTAACGGAGCTTGTTTTTTAGCTTTAAAACATCAAATCGCCTTAGTACTAAACTTGGAAGGCTTTTTAATAAGTTGCGAGTTTACAAATAAAATATGAATCTGAGATAAGTGGCTATTCATAGAGAGCCCGAAATATTCAGCTTTTTGATTGTTATTCATGTATCCAGTGATTGAAGCGGCGTGTCCATACGCAGAACCGCCATCACTGAAAAGCATCGCAACAAAGCTGCTATAAATAGCATTTTTTAAGGCATCCATAGTTAGTGACTTACCGTTGCCAATGTACCCAAAACTAGCATTTTCATAATAATTGTCGCCACTATTCAAACCATAGTCGGCAGCAGCTTTTTTAATGGCATGCACATCATGACTATAGGTCGACCAATTATCGGCGGTGTATTGTTTTTTTACATCCTGAGCAAAACCAAGTGATCCTTTTGTGACTGTCACAGCATGCATGCCCACCTGGTTACGGACAGAATTAACCAATCCGGCGGCAAATTTTGATAATTCAAGTTGGGTTTTAGAAGACATTGTATCAACATTGGCGATGATAACTTTTTTATCTGCTGCACTTGATTGGTAGGTCTGTTCACCAGCAGTTTGCCATTTTTTATCAATGCTGGCGGAGTCTTTCCCTGATTTATAAACCTTTTTAAGATCTCGATAATAATTGGCAGGTAAGATGATCGTCTTCTTGGAAGTTGCCGAATAGGTTGAGACCGCCGCTTTTGGTTTTGTGTAGGCCCCTTTAGCTACGTAACCATGCCAGACATAGCCACTAATTTTACGGTTATTTTTATCAACGATATGATAATAGTTACCTTTCGTGCCTTTCGGCGATTTCCAGGTAATTGTTTGGTCTACATACCAAGTTGTTGTGGGATAATTTTTGAGATTATGAATCGCCTTTTTATGGCCCGTATTCCAAACGGATACTGACTTGCTGGAAGCGCGATGGTACTGAATTTTTCCATATTTGTGGTTGTATGTAATGGTGTAGCCTGGCGCTTTGTACGACCCCTTAGTGAGATAACCGGTATAAACATAACCATTAATTTTAGAATTCTTGGAATCTTTAATGTAGTAATAGTTGGTTTTCTTACCATTATGTTTGAGGGTGATCCTTTTGGTTACATACCAAGTTGTTTTTGAATAGTTTTTTAGATAGTGTAAGGCCTTTTTGTGACTGGCATTCCACACTGTCCCGGTTGCACTTTTACGATGGTAGGCCGTTTTGCTGATTTTCCGGCTGGCAACTTGTTTATAAGTTGAACTGGCTTGAACGTTTATGCTTGGGCCAATGGTTGAAACGAGGCCGATTTCTGCCATGCTGATTGAAGCTAACATGGTAATGATCATTTTGGTGATTTTGTTCATAATGGCTCCCCCTGATAAATAGACGCGATCTCTAAATGATACCATTTTTACACCTTGGAGGATAGAAAAATTTAGTTATATATTTAATCTTGTGATAAGAATATTCGTGAATCCATCAATTTTAACATTCATTTAAAGGCAGGTTACTATCATGACGTTTAAGGGACGCTTTCGAATGTTATGAACTGCAAAACTTAATTAAATTTAATTACAAAAAGGCTTCCCAGTAATATACTTGTTGGGGAGCTTTGAGTTTGTAAACCCGAAAGCGTTTGCTACATATGAGCTTGTTAGGAAGGAAGTTACAAAATGGATTTACATATGCATCATGGATTAGATCGGTTTCGTTATTTAAGGCTTGTAGTAATTGCGGTTAGTCTCTTAATATTTACGGGATTTTTCACGCAATATGCGCAAGCGGCCACAAATAGTCAGATTCCGGATTTATCTGAATGGCAGGGGAAACTTACGGCTGCTCAGGTGAAAAATCTTGCGAAGGTTGAACCGTTTATTATCTTGCGTGTTCAGTAAGGTAGCGATTATAAGGATAAGTATTTTGCCCAAAACGCCGCGTTGTGTAAGGAGTACGGGTTAAAATACGGGGTTTATTCATACAGTCAGTACATAAGTACCGCCGATGCCAAACAAGAAGCTAAAGATTTATATACGCGCGCGCCTAACGCTAGCTTCTATGTGAATGATTATGAAGAGCAAACCGTGACGAGTGGCACCACAAACTCGGCGACTAAAGCTTGGTATACGGAATTAAATAGCTTAACTACAAATCGAATTTTGTTTTATTCATACAGTAGCTTTGCGCAAACCTATGCGGCAACGGCCATGACAAGTTATGATGGCTTTTGGCTAGCAAGTTATACTTCTGCTGAACCAACCGGAATTTCGCATGTACTCTGGCAATACACGGATGATTGGTATAGTTCACCAATCGCCGAATATGTGGATGCTAGTTTGCGTGCCTCTGGAAAAGCTACTTCTTGGTTCTTATCAACTGCATCAACAGCTGGTAAAGCAATTAGTTATAAGAAATATGTGTCCGAAAATACGGCCAAATCTAGTTACACGATTTGGGGGAACTTAACGTTTACTAAGAAGCTTGGTAAGACTGCTCAAAAAGCTGCTAAAACTTATTATGCAAAATATGAGTATAAGCACAGCAACGGGAGCACCTATCTGTCACTTTATGACAAAAATGGTAAATGGGTTGGTTATGTAAATGCTAATTCTATGACCGTGATGACAGGGCATGCTTATAAACATACAGCGACCATCTATAAAACGGGTTATTCGGTTTGGAATAATTTCTTGTGGGCTAAAGTTAAACATTACACAAAAAATTATTTGAACAAAGCGTATACCATTAAATATCAATATTACCGCGGTAACGGACAGGCGTACTATTCTTTGTATAAGGGAAACACGTGGTTTGGCTATGTCAATGCGAAGGCAACGTGGAAAGCCATCGGGACGAAGAAGACGGTTAAAATTGCTAAGAAAAACCAAACAATTTGGAGTAATCTCTCGTTTACAAAGAAATATGGGAGTACGAACAGTTACTATGGCAAAACGTACACAGTGAAATATTATTATAATCATCCAAATGGCAATACTTACTATTCTTTATATAGTGGAAATACCTGGATTGGTTATGTTAATAAGAATATGGTCACGGTCAATTAGGAGAGGCAAATCTGATGAAAAAAATACTTTTAGCAAGTTGTAGTTTAATGTTTGGAATTGCTGTTTTGAGTCTTGGGGGTGCCACAAATTCACAAAACATGGCCACCGTTCATGCGGTGACAACGCCTGCCAGTAATGGTTTGACAGCGCCTGAAAAGGTTGACGGGACCAATACTGAAGTGAAGTCTGTAACTGGTAATAGTACCAGCGGCAAAGTTGTTTACACAAATGGATTAAGCACCGCAACGACGGCTACTTATAAACAAAATAAATATCAAAATAGTAGTCAAGCCACTACCAGTTTTGCCAATTACCAAAACGTCACAGAAACGAATGGTCCTAAAATCACCCTTTCGGATGGCACTAAAGCGGTCAGACAAGGCGTCATGGGGCATGTTTATATTCAGTGGCAGAAGAATGGCTGGAATGTGACCGCCGTGGCAGATACCGATCAGCTAACAACCACTTCGGTAAGCAGCACTAATAAGGCCGCAACCGCGGTAGCCAATAAGGTTCAAAAAACGTTGAAGGCGACCCAAGTCACGACCCAAGATGTCACAAAGGGAAATGTCGTGGTGTATAGTTCTAGCCAACAAAAACCTGTGAATAGCATTAGCTGGCAACAAGGTAAAAAAGTCGCGCGGGTTACAGGTGCGAACGTGACGACGACAGCTAAGATCGCTAAGGATACGTTGAAATAAAAAATTGAATATTGCTATTTTAAAACCCCAACCATTAACTTGGCTGAGGTTTTTGTTATCGGTTCAATTTTTTGTTGGCAATTGCTTCGGTTAGGGTTTTGGAAAAATTCAAGTTCAATTTTTTCCCTAGTTTATCAGCCCATTTTGGAATCGTTAAAGTTTTCTTGATTGGTTGATCGGAACCAATGTAGCCATTTAAATCAACCATAACCATCGACACAAAGGATAAGTCCTGGTCATAGTTAAGTTCGCTGGGGTAAGGATTGTTTCTTTTTAAAGAGAGTGTTTGGATATCAGATGGTTTTGGTAAGTCGTGATTGTTTTCAATATAGTCGGCAACGGTAATGCCAAGCCAATCGGAAGCCATCGCCATTGCATCGGAAATATTTAAACCTTGAGTAGCCGAGTTAGTGAAGTCTGGAAGGGTAACGAAAAACGGGACTTTTTCTGACTTGTCATAATAAAAAAGTGCTGGGTAGCTGACTAACATAAGAGATTCCTCCTTGAATGGATGGTAAAAACGGTGAACTATTTCAAACCGGCTTCTTTCTTGATGGCACGTTCAAGCGTCAATCAATCGACTTATTAATAATTGACCGTAGAACACGCTCACGCATTTTCAATGAATTGATATGGTAGGTAATTGTGTAGCCCGTAATCAAAAGATCGCAAACGCAGAGCTGAGAAATTTTGCCAGATAAGGAGCCACCATTCATTAAGAGTTCTTCCACCGCTGTCTGTAAAACGACGTCGCCTTGTTTAGCGATTGGTGACAGCAAATGATTCGTCACGATAATTAATTTTGCGCCGTTTTGTTTGGCAATTTTGCAGGAATCGAAAATATCTTTGGTATTTCCAGACAAACTGAACGCAATGATGAGATCTTTGTCACTCATTAAAGCCGCGTTTTGCGCTTGGTAATGGGGATCGGTGATGGCTTCTGCTTGAATGCCTTCGCGCAGAAAACGAGAAGCCATATCTTCAGCTGTGACGCCACTTGAGCCGACCCCAAAAATAAAGATTCGTTGAGCTGCATGAATGAGGTCAATCCCAGTATTCAAGTCTTTGGGATTTACCAATGCTGCAGTTGAGCGGATGGCATCCATTAGTCGGTTGCTGACCAGATCCACGTAGGAATCAGGAGGCTCTTTGGCGGAGTCTTGTTTATAAGCAACTTTTGCAATGGCAATTTTTAAATCAGAAAAGCCTTGATAGTTTAATTTTTGGCAGAAACGAACAATGGTTGCGTCGCCCACACCGGTTGATTTTTTCACGTCAGTTAAGGTTTGGTTGATCAGTTTATCGCCAGAACCGAGCACATAGTCGGCAACTTTTTTCTCGGATTTAGTTAAATCATCGTAGCGTAATTTAATTGTTTCTACATATGTCATGTGGAATTTTCCTCCAGTTTCTCTTACTAAACATTTTACACTCCAAACCGAAAAAAATAAATGAATTTAATGTATCCGTTTACAATAACTAAATAACGTGGTATTCTTTATTTATGGAGTAAATATCCAACAATAATATATTTTGGAGGAAAATTATGAACAAACAAGAATTTATCAATCAAGTCAAAGGAAATCTTATTGTATCTTGCCAGGCACTCACAAACGAACCCATGTATACAGAACAAGGTGGCGTGATGCCGTTGTTCGCCAAGGCTGCTGAGCAAGCGGGAGCTAAAGGAATTCGTGCTAATTCAGTACGTGACATCAAACAAATTCAAGCCGTGACGGATTTACCAATTATTGGGATCATCAAACGCGATTATCTTCCAGAAAAACCGTTTATTACGGCAACAGAAAAAGAGGTAGATGAACTGGTTGCGACAGGGGTGGCCGTCATTGCGTTTGATTGCACAGATCGGCCTCGTCATGATGGTTTGACGGTACCCGAGTTTATTCATCAGATGAAGGCTAAGTATCCCGACCAACTCTTCATGGCAGATACTTCGACGTTTGAAGAGGGCGAAGTTGCCTATAAGGCTGGAGTGGATTTTGTGGGGACGACGTTAAGCGGCTATACGGAAGAGAGCCAGAAGCTATCGGGACCAGATTTTGTTTTAATTAAAAAGTTAGTTCAGGCTGGCATTCCGACGATTGCGGAAGGTAGAATCTATGAACCGGGGATGGCGAAAGAAGCTCTAAAGATTGGTGCAATGAGTGTCGTAGTTGGTGGTGCAATTACACGGCCAAAGGAAATTGCAGAACGGTTTGTGGCGGCGATTAAATAGTTAAAAGGAGTGGTCAAATTCCTTGAGTTACGGGCAGAAACTCTCTAAGCTAAAGGTATAGTCGATGTTTCAACTAAGCCTGGAAAACTGAAAGGAGCCACTTTTATGAGTGAGCATCAATTTCCCAAGACCCAAGCACATTTGAATCAATTAATTGCTGATCTAAGTCAGCTACAAGTTAACGTTCAACAGGTCCACTGGTATATGCGCGGACCGGAATTCTTCAAGTTGCACCCAAAAATGGATGATTTTAATGAAGAGTTTGCGGAACAATTGGATGAAGTTGCAGAACGGTTAATTGCCCTCGGTGGCAAACCGTTTGCGACAACGCATGAGTTTATTGAACACACAAAGTTACCAGATAAAGTGATTGAATTCGGTGAGTTCCCGTTACCAGAACTCATGAAACATTTGGATCACGATTTTAGATACTTGCGAGATCAATACCAACAGGGAATTGAGATCACGGATGATGAACAAGATTTACCAACCCAAGATATGCTGAATGGCTTTAAAGCCGAGATGGATAAACTGATTTGGATGGTCAGTGCCTACTTGGACAAAGGACCAACTGAAGAAGATAAAAAAATTGGCTTCAAGAGTCCAGATGGGCCACCAGTTCCGGAATAAATTAAGTAATGCGACCTAAAAACGCTGTGACTATTTAAAGTTACAGCGCTTTTTTTGCGGTTTGTATTTATGGTTTGGAACGCTAAATTTAAATTATTACCGTTCAGAAACATAATTTTAATGGAATCGCATACCGCCATCGACTTGTAGTGACTGACCCGTCACATAACCAGCAGCGTCAGAGGCAAACCAGGCGACAACCTCAGCTATATCAGCAGGTGTCGCTTCACGACCAATCGCAATTTCGCTTAAACAATTAGCTTGTTGTTGGGCAACGGTCTCATGTTTGAGACTGGCGGTTTTTTTATCAATTGCGTCGCGCATTTTAGTCCGCACGATGCCCGGATTATAAGCATTCACGGTAATTTTATCTTCAGCCAGCTCCTTAGCAGCGGATTGTGTTAATCCACGGATTCCAAATTTTGAAGCAGAATAAGCACTTTGTAATGCAGATGCTTCGTAGCCAGCAAGGGATGCAGCATTGATAATGCGGCCACCATGGCCCTGGTTTTTAAATTGTGTGGCAGCAGCTTGAATTCCCCAATAAGTTCCTTTGAGATTAACATCTAATAAACGTTCGACGTCATTTGGATCAGAGTCGATAAACGAATCAATAAATGCAATGCCGGCGTTGTTAACATATACAGCCAGCTCGCCTAAGTCCGCAACTGCATCAGTAACTAATTGAAAAACTTGTTTACGATTGGCGACATCTACTAAGTATGCTTTGGCAGAATAACCAGCGGCTTGTAAATCCTGGGAAACTTTGGTGGCGGTACTTTGATTGATATCAGCAACAGCGATCGCATAACCGGCTTTAGCTAAGCGATGAGCGATACCCTCGCCGATACCTTGACCGGCGCCTGTAATAATAGCTAATTTACTCATATTTTTTCCTCTTTTCTCTAATTTAAAAATAAAAAAGCAGTCTCGTCCTTAATCTTTTAATAGATTAAGGACGAAACTGCTTTTCGCGTTACCACCTTATTTTAAATAACTTTCACAAGTTATTCCTCTTCAAGTACTACATAACTTTGAATACTCTAGCGTGCTATCGGGCGCGTCCGCTGTCACCTAACTAATTAGCTTAGTGACAGAAAACAAAAACATTAATAGACCATCTTCAATTATTAGTTCTTACTGTCTTGCACCAAAATGGCAGTTCTCTGTGAAGTGATAATAATTTACTCATCCATTTGTTTACTTAACTATTAAGTTAATACAGCATATTATTATACGGAATAATGTGTATGTCAAGCTTCAAATTAAAACTTGATTAGTAATGTATTTGAATTATCTAATTAGATGACGAATCGTCATAACATGACTGAATATGATGACTGGAAGGTAATTGATACGCTTTAACTAACGACTATTGACCAGGCCATACTGTTCATTCATACTGAATGCAATAACGTGTTCAAAGGAGATTTATCATGGCAACTTGGTTATTAATTTTTTTTCCGGCCATTTTGCCAATTGCACCAGCGGCTGGGATTGCTGGGTTAAGTATGTTGGCAAGCATGGTTGGGCTGACCTACAGATATCGGCACGAATTTAAGTTTAAACGGGTTATTCCGCCATTTATTATTTACGCGGCGGTGGCTACCTGGTCGGTGCATCTTAGTAGTGTGTTGGACACAAATGTAATGCGGATGATGTTAGGTGGCTTATTGATAGCTTTATATTTGTACTTTACGCTGGTAAAAAATTCAGATTCACGGCAGTTTCCTTGGTACGTTGCAATTGGCTTTATGATTATTTCCGGATTTTTCAATGGCTTACTTGGCATTGGTGGCCCGCTGATGGCACTTTACTTCCTGTCATTGTCCAAGTCGATTCCGGAATATACGGCTAACATCCAAGGATTCTTTCTGATTGATGCTTTCTACATTAATAGCGTGCGAGTTGCCAATGGCATCTTGGTCCCGCATGATGTGCCATACATATTAGTGGGGATGGTTGCTGCTGGAATTGGAACCATCATTGCGGCCAGAATTGCGAACAAACTTGATGATCAAACGTTTAGAAAGTGGATTTACCGCTTTATTGGGCTTAGTGGGATTTATTATTTGTTTTTTTAACGTGTGTAAAGTTGATTTTAAACGTCGTACCGTTTGAGGGTACGACGTTTTTTGTCTTTCTGAACGGTTCAAAATTAAAACATTAATTGATGGACTTTTAGTGTATTTATATTTGAAAAGAAATTTAAAGTAGAAGGGATAATCTTAGTGGTCAATTCACTTATTTAACGAATATGTTTCGTAAATGGTACAATGAAACAAAATCGTTAAAAAAGAGGATAAGAATGCAAATAAATGAAAAAATACTTACCTTCATGGAAGGAAATAACGGGTATATAACCAACGAAGATGCGATAAAAATTGGTGTTAATAAGTTTTATTTATCGAAGCTAACTAAAGATGGAGTTATTGAACGAATGGGACCTGGAATCTATGGCGATCCTAATTTATTTGAAGACGAAATGTTTAATTTACAATATCGTTTTAAAAAAGGGATTTTTTCATACAATACTGCGCTTTTTATACATGGAATGACTGATAGAACGCCACGCAGATTCGATATGACTTTTCCGCGACCATACAATACTGCAGCGTTGGTTAAGGAAGAAGTTAGGGCTTATACCCAGAAGAAAGAGTTATATGATTTGGGGATTACAACTGGTATTACACCAAATGGAAATATGGTGAAAGTATATAACAGAGAAAAAACACTTTGCGATTTAGTCCGAGGGAAAAATCGCAAAGATGCTGAACTCATTTCACAGGCGATGAACGAATATGTGCGAACAAGTAGTAAAAATATTACGAAGCTTATGAAATATGCCGAGATAATGCGTGTCTCAAAGGTTATTAGGAATTATATGGAGGTTTTGTTATAAAGGATCATTTTGAAAATAGTATGCAGTTTAAAGCATATCTAAAAAAGCAAGCAAAGAAGCGCAAGATTTCTGTACAGTTGATGTTACAGGGAGTCATGTTAGATGAATTACTTGAGCGAATTTCAGTATCTGATATGAAAAATAACTTTATCTTAAAAGGTGGTTTTCTAATTGCTTCGTTGATTGGAACTGATACGCGGACAACCATGGATTTAGATACAACGATTATCGGATTACCAGTAACAATAAAATCAATGAAAATAGCCGTTATTCAAATTTGTGCGATTCAATTACCTAATGATTCAATTCAACTTGAATTCAAAAAGATAGAACCTATTCGTAAAAAAGATGAATACAATGGGTATCGAGTTCATATTGTTGCACATTATTTTAAAATTCAAACGACAATAAAGATTGATATATCAACAGGTGATAAAATTACTCCTAAAGAAACGAAATATGGACATAAGCTGTTGACTGAAGAGAGAACGATCAATGTCATGGCATATAACGTTGAAACTGTTCTTGCCGAAAAATTGGAATCTATTATTTCTAGATCAATTGGTAATACTAGAGTCAAGGATTTTTATGACGTTTACATGTTAGAAAAATTAGAGAAAGGGAATATTGATTTGGAAATACTTAGAGTGGCTGTAAAAAATACTAGTAAAAAACGAGGTAGTTTAAGATTAATGTCAAATTACTTAAAAGTATTAAAGCTAATTAAAGAAAATCCAGAATTACAGAGAACATGGAAACTCTATGCAGAAGAAAATGAATATGTGAAAAATATCGATTTTTCAGAAACATGTTTGGCGATACAGTATCTTTTTGATCGTATTTTCGAGAAAAATAAATAAGAATCATCTAGAAACGTCGAGACTGGTTGAAAGTCTCGGCGTTTTTATTTACCTTTAAAGACACAGACTGCACAATATACTGTAAAATAGATAAAGAGCGTATTAGGCCTGAATTCCAAATAATCAAGATCAGGAAATATTAAAAACTGCGGAGAGTATGGGGAGCCAAAATGTCACTTTATAAAACTAGGGGAGAAATCCCATTTGAGAATGAGTTTATTGAAACACTTTGCCAAAATGGATGGACATATTTAGCGGAGTTAGATAATGCAACACCTAAACAACTTGAAGAGCACTTTAGAGAAGTCTTGAACCAGAATAATCAAGCTGTTTTATCAGATGTTGACATTACTGATAAAGAAATGGAAGATATTATGCGGTTTATCAGCGGATTGACCCCTGTTGAAACGAATCGTTTTTTAACTAAAGGGTACGCTGCCGAAATTAATTTAACTAGGGAAAATCCAGAGCTTGGCAAGATTCAGCTTCGTGCATTTTGGCGAGATGATGTTGCCGGTGGGTCAATGCGCTACGAAGTTATTAAGCAGGCAATTCGTCCTGGAATGGAAGACAAAGTTTCGGATCCGAATCGTCGTTTTGATGTGACACTCCTTTTTAACGGGATGCCATTAATTCAAATTGAGGAGAAAAAGGTAGATGTCAGTTTAAAACTGGCAACAAATCAGATTGCAAAATATAAGTCAGAACATAAATATGATGGTTTATATTCTCTTGTCCAAATTTTTGTTGCACTCAAAGAAGACTCAAGCCGTTATTTTGCCAATCAAAAATCAGCCGATAACTTTAATGACAAATTTTTCTTTGAATGGCTTGATTCTTCTAATAAGGCTGTCCGAAATTGGAAACAATTTACTGAAGAGTTTCTTAAAATACCAATGGCTCATAATATCATTAGTAACTTTACGTTAGTTAATAGTGAGAACTTAGTAGTCTTACGCCCTTACCAAATTCATGCTGTGCAGGCAATCCGAGAAGCTTTTGCACAACATAAAGACGGGTATGTCTGGCACGCAACTGGATCTGGCAAAACGATGACGGCTTATAAAACAGCAACATTACTGCAGCGTGATCCGGGTAATCAGGTTATTTTCTTATCTGATCGAAAAGAATTGGATTCACAATCTGGGAAAAACTTCTCCATGTTTTCTAGCGGTAGTGATGATAATGTTTTTGAAATCAATAGTACTAGTGATCTGATTCGTCATTTTAAATCAAATAAAACCGGAATTATAGTGACAACCATTAATAAAATGAAGATAGCGGTTGATAAACATAATGCCCGAATCGCTGAAGGCAAAAAAGGCATTTTTGATAAAGTAATGGATCAGCGACTAGTTTTTATTGTAGATGAAGCTCACCGTTCACAGTTTGGTGAAATGCAGAGAGTAATTAAACAAGCCTTTCCAAAACAAAATTGGTATGGATTTACCGGGACACCAATTTTTGAATTTAATAAAACAGCACAGGATCAAACTACTGAAACGCAATTTGGACCTGAACTGCATCGATACAATATTGGCAATGCATTAAATGATGGCGCAATCCTAAAATTTAATTCTGAATATGTAAATTTGGCACAGGCTACAGATCAAGATAACAAAGAGGTCGATGAGCCTGATTTACCAGATGATTTTTATGATGGCAATTCTGAAGAGTCAGATAAATATCGAGATAAAGTAGCAAAATGGATTATCAAAAATTGGCAAAAAAAATCAGTTAATGGTAGTTTTAACGCGATTTTAGCGACCAATTCTATTCAACAAGCAGTAAAATTTTACAATGTTTTTAAACAAAAACGTGAAAATGGCAAATCCAATTTAAAAGTTGCGATTACGTATTCATTAAATGAAAATGGTGATGGTAATCAAAAGCAACGTGAAGGTCTGGTAGAAGCAATGAAAGATTACTCATTGCAATACACAAATAGTGAATCTACGTTTACGTTAGATAATATGAATGCCTATATTGAAGATGTGGCTAAAAGAGCCGCACGAATGGAAGGACAGTATCGGCATATTAAACCAGAAGAGTCGATCGACCTGACAATTGTAGTTGCGCGTTTGCTTACTGGCTTTGATGCCCAGCGTTTAAACACGCTCTACCTTGATAAACTCATGGAGTATCAAGGGTTGATTCAGGCTTATGCGCGAACTAACCGTGTTTTTGATAACAATAAACCTCAAGGAAATATTGTCGTTTTTCGGAGACCTAAATTGATGGAAGAAAGAACGAAGGATGCTTTTGAAAAGTATGCTGGAGAAGGTTCTTTTAAAAAAGTCTTTCGACCCGAATTTGATCAAATGCAGGAAGAATTTCAAGAAGAAGTCGCCAATTTACGCCGGAAGGTACCTCAGGCAGAAGATGCTAATGACTTACAAGATGAAACACAAGACGATCAAATTGAATTTTTGACCCGTTTTAGAAATTTAGCTAAAAAATTACAATATATTGCTTCGTATTCTGAATTTAATTGGGATCAACAGGCAGAAGAGTATGGGATTACCCAAGAGGAATATGGGTATTATCAAGGTGCTTTTGAAAATATCAAAGCTGTTGTCACTGAACGTCAAGATGAGCAACCAGATGACCCTGAACAACAAGAATTATTAAATTTTGATTTTGATGATGTCGTTATTCATGAACTTGTAATTGATAAAGAATATGTGCTGACTTTAGCAACTAAGGCAATTCAAACTCAGCATGAATTCATGGAAACCAAAACAGAGAAGGATAAACACCGAACAGAAGACGCACAAAAAGAATTAGAAACAGCTTTAGAGAAATATGCAAAATCTGGGCATTCGCTGACTGCTGAACAAATTAAATCTTTTGTAAGTGAAACTGATATAATGCAGGGAGATAAAAATTTTGATGCTATAAGATCTTTCGCAATGCGTCAGGATCGCAAGAAGAAACGAGCAATTCTGGATTTTAGTGATGAATGGGGCCTTGATCCTGATCAACTCACACGTTTGAATACAGAATATGTTGCTAATGGCAAATTTGATCATGAACGCGATTTACGAAAAACAGCTGATATAGCGACAGCTGAAATGAATGGACATGTCTTTAAAAACGTTCTTCAATATAAAACAGCTGCTGCGAATGCATCAAAAGAATTCATTGGAAAAGAATTAGCCAAATACTAGTGAAGAGGGATATTTAACATGAAAGACAGCAGTCAGACTTTAGAACAAGCCCTATGGAATGCCGCCAATGTATTACGTGGGAAAATGGATGCGAATGAATATAAAAACTATTTATTAGGTTTAATTTTCTATCGATTTTTAAGTGATCGGACACTCAATACTGTCATGGCAGAAACTGAAGAGGACGGAGATCCGTTAGAAACTTATAAACGATATTGGAATGACCAACATGATGATATTGTGGATGTTTTATATGATTCTTTAGGCTTTATTATTAAACCAGATGAGCTCTTCGATAGTATTGTGACACGGATTCAAAACCATCAATTTCAAGTTTCTGATTTAAAAAATGCATTATTTAATTTAGAACAATCAGTTAAGGGACACGAGTCAGAGGAAGATTTCGATGGCTTGTTCTCGGATATTGATTTGGATTCGACGCGTCTTGGTAAAAATCCGAGTCAAGTGATGAATGATACAATAATGGCACTTAAAGATATTGATTTTAGTGAGGATCGGGATGTCCTCGGGGATGCCTATGAATATTTGATTAGTGAATTTGCTATGAGTGCGGGCAAAAAAGCTGGTGAATTCTATACACCACGAACTGTTAGTGAAATCATTTCTCAAATTGTTACGATCGGTCATAAAGAAGGTAAAGATCAAATTCGGAGTGTTTATGATCCTGCGTTGGGTTCTGGTTCTCTGTTGTTGACTGTTGCAAGCCAAGTTACTGGTGATCTGCATATTAGTTATCATGGACAAGAATTAAACACCACCACGTTCAACTTGGCACGTATGAATTTAATGTTGCATGGTGTTCATTATGAAGATATCTATGTTCGTAATGGAGATACACTTGATGCTGATTGGCCAACTGTAGAACCTTATCAGTTTGATGCAGTTGTTATGAATCCCCCTTATTCTGCTCATTGGGATAACAATGAAAAACGTTTGAGTGATCCACGTTTTCGGGATTTTGGTGCATTAGCTCCCAAATCTAAAGCAGACTATGCTTTCTTATTGCATGGCTTATATCATTTGAAGCCAACGGGAACGATGGGAATTGTTCTGCCTCATGGAGTACTTTTCCGTGGTGCTAAGGAAGGTAAGATTCGGCAACAATTGATTGATAAAAACATGATTGATGCAGTGATTGGGTTGCCAGCCAATATCTTTTTCTCTACTTCAATTCCAACTTTGATTATGATTTTAAAAAAGAATAAAGATAGCAAAGACATTCTATTTATTGATGCTTCGAATGAATTCTCAAAAGAGAAGAATCAAAACGTTCTTACGCAAAATAATATAGATAAAATTGTGAATACTTATAAAGAACGAAAGAATGTAGATAAGTATGCACACGTGGCTAGCTTAGATGAAATTAGAGAGAACGAATATAACCTAAATATTCCACGTTATGTCGATACGTTTGAGGAAGAACCTCCAGTGGATGTGGCTAAACTGAGTCAAGAAATGCGTGCAACTGATGCAGAAATTAGTCAGCTAACAGATGATATTAGTGGGATGCTTGATGATTTAGTTGGTCAAGACACTGACGCTCAACAGCAGCTTACGAAAATTAAGGAGTTGTTTAAACAATGAGCGAACAAAAACAGCCAAAAGTCCGTTTTTCGGGATTTGATGACGCTTGGGAACAGTGTACGTTAAAAGACGTTTCCGCTCGTATCACGCGAAAAAATTCAAATTTAGAAAGTAATCTGCCTTTAACTATTTCGGCACAAGATGGTTTGGTGGATCAGAACACCTTCTTTGGAAAAACTATCGCAAGTAAAGATACTACAGGATATTTCTTACTTAAGAAAGGAGAATTTGCTTATAACAAAAGCTATTCTAAGGGTTATCCGTTTGGTGCAGTGAAAAGATTAGACAAGTATGACGAGGGTGTTCTTTCTACTCTTTATATTGTTTTTGCTCCTCGACATATTTCCTCAACTTTTCTAGCAGTATATTATGATTCAAAAAGTTGGTATAAAGAAATTTATCGGAATGCTGCAGAGGGAGCAAGAAATCATGGGCTATTGAATATATCCTCGAGTGATTTCTTTGATTCTAAATTGACTATTCCTTCAGATAAAAATGAGCAACGATTCATTGGACGATTTATAAAGACAATAGATAAGCTTATCGCTGCCAATCAACGACAGCTTGAAGAGCTAAAAACTATCAAAAAGCTTGCTATGCAGAAGATTTTTGATCAAGAATGGCGTTTTAATGGGTTCACTGACGCTTGGGAACAGCGTAAATTAGATAAAGTAGCTGAATATAGGAATGGAAAAGGACATGAAAAAAGTATTTCTAGCAATGGAAAATACATCGTCGTAAATTCAAAATTTGTATCAACAAACGGACTAGTAAAAAAATTTACCAATATACAAATGGAACCTTTGGTAAAAGGCGATATTGCGTTTGTTCTGAGTGACGTGCCAAATGGCAGAGCTTTAGCGCGAACTTTTTTGATTTCAAAAAACAACAAATATTCTCTGAATCAGAGAATTGCTGGTATCACTCCCAAAAATAATATAAGTTCATTTTTTCTAAGTTCATTAATGAACAGAAGCCCTTATTTTTTAAAGTTTGATGATGGAGTATCACAAACTAATTTATCGAAAAAAGATGTAGAAAATTTTGCCGAAATGTATCCTGAATTTTTTGAACAAAAAAAGATTTCAGCGTTACTTAAAAGCATTGACAACCTTCTCGCTGCCAATCAAAGTAAGTCTGAACAACTTAAAAAATTAAAAAAATGGTTTATGCAAAATATGTTTATGTGATATTTGGTATGTTTTACAACTTAACGCAGCTGATGAGCGTCAATCTCAATATTGGAGTAACTAAAAACTAGTAAATTTTGCTATAAATCTGTAAGAATAAATTAGGAAATTTAATTTTCCTAATTTTTTTATACGGAGGTGTCGTAATGACACAAGAATTGAAGCTACACAAATATTTTGATCAATGGATGAAACTGTATAAATTAGATGCAGTTAGGCCAGTAACTTATCGGAAGTATGAGATGACTCACCGACAGTTAGTTGGTTTAGTACCTGATCTAAAGATGTCTGAGTTGTCCCGATTGACGTATCAACAATTACTAAATGATTATGCAGAAACACATGAGCGACAAACTGTGATGGATTTTCATCGACATATTAAAAGCGCCTTGATCGATGCCTTGGAAGAAGGACTTTTAGATCGTGATCCTACGCGTAAGGCAATCATAAAAGGGACTCCGCATAGGAAGCATAAAGTAAAGTTTCTTAGCCAACACGAGGTTCAAGATTTGTTAAATGGCTTAGTGTTAGATGAGGGTGTTAATTGGGATTATTTTATTTTACTAATTGCAAAGACAGGATTGCGATTTGCTGAAGCTTTGGCTGTTACACCGAAGGATTTTGATTTTGCACATCAGTATCTGAATATTAGTAAGACATGGGATTACAAGTCCGTAGAATCGGGATTTGCACCCACTAAAAATAAATCCTCAGTTAGAAAAGTTCAGTTGGACTGGCAAACAGTTATTCAATTTTCACAATTAACTAAAAATTTACCGGAAGATGAGCCCGTTTTTGTGCGATCTAAGGTGTATAACGATACGGTTAACCATTATCTTGAAAGACTCTGTAAAAGAGCTAACATTCCGGTTATATCCATTCATGGGCTAAGACATACACATGCGTCATTGTTGCTTTATGCTGGTGTCAGTATTGCATCAGTGGCTAGGCGATTAGGTCATTCTAATATGACTACAACGCAGCAAACTTATTTGCATATTATTCAAGAATTGGAGAATCAAGATAACGACAAGGTAATGAAACATCTAGCCAGCTTAATATAAGAAAAGACTTATAAGTCATGGAGGACCACGTTTCCATGGCTTTTTGGCTCTTTGTCAAATCCTGTTGATAGATGAATTTGGGACACTGTTAGAAGTTATGCAACTTCTAACAGTGTCTTTTTGTTTGGTTTGGTTCTCATTTGTTGTAATTTAACTCTTGAAACTAAGTGGTGATAATTTCGGAAACCGAAGGCAGTTCTTTGAATTTGCTTAATCATTCTATTGATCCCTTCAATTGGACCATTAGAATACTTTGATTCACTGGCATTGAGGACTATTTCAAGATTCTTTTTAAATGTGGTTAAAACATCTTTCATTTGCGAGCTAAGCTTATCGTTGTTATATAAATATTGAACAAGACCATCTTTGTCGTGATTTTTAAGACATATCATAATGCCTTGCATGGCGTTATAAGTATTTAACAGTCTTTCATCAACATCTAGACCTAACTGAACTCTTTCGAGTTGAGTTACTTGTTTCCTAAGGTGTCGATCGAAAAATGTTTTTTAATCTCAAGCTCATCGAAGTGTTTTAAATAAAGTTTCCAGGAGAATTTAAGCATCCGATATTCCTTGGATTGTTTCTTGTATTCTTTCATAATTTGAACGCGACTTTGGTTAAAAGATCTAGTCATCATCGCAACAATATGAAAACGATCGACAATTATTTTGGCATTTGGAAATACCAATCTGGCGATATCTTGATAGTAACTATTAAGGTCCAGAGAAACTGTCTTTACTTGCTTTCTAGCGGTGCTGTCAAACTTATTAAAGTAATCAATAATAGTTTGTTTAAAGCGATCCGGTAGGATCTGTTGAATTTCATGATCACCATCACCGTTAATACAAAGAAAGTGGAAATCGCCGCCAACACCACGAAATTCATCCATAGATAAGTGCTCAGGTAAAGAATGATAATTTCTCCGAAATAGATCATCATAGTTGTCTAAATAGCGACAAACGGTACTGGGAGAAACACTATTGTCTAAAGCAATACTAGTCTGAGTACGATCATCCTGAAGATGCATGAATATTTTTTGTCTGGTAGCTTTGGAAATATTACAATACTTATTGACGAGGTCTGTTGTTGCCATTACCGAGTTTCCACAATTTTTACAGATTAATCGTTCTTTATGAAGTTCAAGATAGACGGGCTCACTAGCGTTGGCCGACGGATATGAAACGCGTGACACATAGTGTCCGTTATGACTAAAGTTTTCAAAACCACATTGAGGACACCTTGTATAAGTGGCTTTTACATTGGCAACATAGACTTTAGCAGGTTTTGATTTTATGAATTGATGCTTATAACTGAAAAAAATAACATTTGGGTCTTTAATACTGAGTGAAAATTTTATATTATTATCTATAGGGTTCATGGTTTCTCACATCCTTTGATGATGCTGTAGTGGGTGGATTTTTTTGTGTGTGGGGACCTGTGGGCCTCTTTTTTTTTCAAAAAAATCCTGTTAATAGATTACCACATTGGTAGTTCATCAACAGGAAAAAGTATAGAGCCGGCTTTTTTGCTGTCGTTGATTGGCAGCGATAAGGTTATCTAATTTAAAAAAAAACTTACCAACCAACTGCTGCTCATTTTTTGATGGTACGGATATATTTGCGTTTATGATGTCATTAGAATTAATAGATTCAAAAGTTGATCCCGTACTATATTTTGACCAATACCCCTTGATATTCATTTTTTTAAGGTATTGGAAAAGAAACTCGCCACCTGATATTGCAGCAACTCCGCGTCCTAAAACTACATCATATTCGGTTTTTCCAACTTCACCAACTGGTGCTCGCACACTTAAAATTATAGATCCAGAGTTTGCCTGTTTCGTTATTTGTGTTGTCCAAACCCTTGGATTCACCAAACCATTTTTCATGTCAGCATTCCCTTGAACCAGAATTGCATCGTTAGGATTATCAGTGTAATTTATTGAGCTAGGTGATTGTCCCATTACAATATTCGCTATTTGACCCAACTTACGCTGTTCCCAAGCGTTAGCGCAATTTTAGCATTAAAAAAGCACTTTAAAAGTTGGGTACGCTTGGGAACCGCGTAAGCTAGGAAATGTTGCAATTATAAAGGGTCGGTTGGGATGGAAGAGTTTAAAACAAGACGAATATACAACCAATAAAGAAGATCCTGCAATGATTGCTGGCAGACATATAAATTTTGGACAAATAAATTGGAATGCTGTTGACCATATCCCAATGTGGAGATATAAAGAGTCGTTAGAAATAGCGCTGCAAGATGGAGATGTAATTTTTTCAAAAGACGGTTCATTAGGTAATCCGGCTCTGATTAAAGCACTGGATGGTAAGGCTACTATAAACTCAACGATGATGCTGGTTAGAACGAATAATACGATATATTCAGACTTTTTTATCAATTAATGAAAGGCAAACAATTAAAAAGCTTGTTTACCTTAAAGTGTCAGGTAGTTCAATACCTCATTTATTTCAAGATGATATGAAAAAATTCGTCTTTTCAACACCAGATATAAGAGAGCAAAAACGAATAGGACTTTTTCTAGGTAAGCTAGATAACCTTATAGCTGCCAATCAACGACAGCCAAAACATGTGGTATTTATATGGATTTTAGATAGCTCGTAGGCTATTAGACAGTTCTTATAATCATTTATCTAAAGAAGACAAAAGCAGGTAAATATTAGAATGATTTTCAAAGGTAATTAAAGATTTCAAAAAATTCAGAGTTGAATAGAAACTATAGTAAAATTAAATAATTGCACAGAAAACGAAGGAGAAGCCATGAAATTCAAACAAGCGTCTCGAAAAGAACAAGAAGAAATATTATTTCCGATTATTTTAAAAGCTTTAAAAAATTAGGTGGGCAGTCCAATATTGGTGATTTGAAGAAAGAAATTGCATTATATTCAGATGATTTAGGGAAATTTGCAGCCTTTGAAAAAATGAGTCGGGGAAACCGTTTATACCGTCCATTTGATTATATATTCAACTTTGCGGTGCAAGTTTGGGGTTTGCTGATTTTTTATATCATCCTGAAAGAGGAGTTATAGAATTAACGGAAAAAGGACGTACATTTAATTTTGATGAACTGGATGTTGAGCGAGACATAAGAAACCTATCAGACCCTAAGTGGAAGAACGGAAACAGCCAAAAGATAGCAATATAAAGCTTCAGAGAATGATGCTGAGAGTGAAGATGTTGGAATCGAAGAAGAACCGGAAGCGGATTGGAAAAGTGATTTGGCTCAATCTCTTAATGCATTCACACCTGTAAAATTTGAGTTATTTGCACGATTGTTGGTTAAAAAAATGGGTGTTGAATTAGATGAGACGCTTGGAACTAAACTAACAGGTGATGGCGGTATTGATGGATTGGATACCTAACAACCGATGATTTTAGAACTGCGTGAGTGGCTATACAGGCTAAAAGATGGAGCGGTAGTGTTTCTTCTCCAGAAATAGATAAATTTCGTGGTGCCATGGAAGTATAATGCCGAATATGGTATTTTCATCACGACTTCTGATTTCACAAAAGATGCGATCCGAGCTTCACGGTGGGGAACGCGTGTTATTACATTGATTAAT